>NZ_JBFUMK010000008.1:0-290303 GCF_054049415.1 Roseateles sp. P5_D6
TCGCCCAGGCCGTAGACGTTCTCGCCCACGCCCAGCGACAGCTGGTCGTGGACGTGGTGGCGCACCAGGCCGTCCTTGCCGGCCCACTGGATGAAGCCCAGGCCGCGCCAGTCGCTCTTGGTCAGCACGCGATCGCCTTCGCGGAAGGTCAGGCTCCAGCCGTCGCCCTTCTTGACGTCGACCGAGAGGGCGCCGCTGGTCAGCGTGGCCTGGGTGTCGCCGTTGTCGATCTGCACTGGATGCTTGCCAGCGCCGGGCATGGGGATGTGCAGGCGCGGCGCGCTCGACGCGGCGTAGTGCTCGACGCTGACGCGGATGACGCCGGGCAGCGGCGAGCTCAGCGTCACGGTCAGCGTGGGGCCCTGCAGCGTGTCGCCGCGGTGCTTGATGGGGCGGGTCGTGGCGAGCACGACCAGGCGGTCTTCGTGGACTTCGATCGCATAGGCCTCGGCCGCGTAATGTGCGGCCACGCCCGGCTGATGCATCCACTGTCCGTCAGTGAACTTCATGATGAATCAATCTTCCTTGTTGTCTCCGGTCGGCCGGTATTGCATTTGGTCAGACCGAAGTTGAGCATACAACACGCCCGGTCTTACCAAACAAATGGACAAACAAGACGCAAGGCGAAACAACCGGCAGACGGTTCGTCGGCCCGCATGCAGTGCAGATTGCACGAACACAGCGCGTTGGCTCCGCCTCCCACCAGGTACCGCATCGTTCCATGCCCGCAATGCATAGGGTTAACCCTTGTTGATATGGTGAAAACCCTAAGATGCGATCCGTCAACAACGAAGAAAGGGAAACAAATGGAACTGCTGATCGTGACTTTGGTGCTGGCGACGCTGGCGATCGTGGGTCAACTGGGCGACGCCGTGAGTGGCCAGTACAACAGCAAGCGCGACTGAAGTCGCACTGAAACGGGCATGTGAACCGCGTGCCGCAACCGCTCAAGGGCTGCTTCTGCAGCCCTTTTGCTTTTCGGCGCCTATCCACCAATATGAAATCCATATAGCCGCTGGCAAAGATTCGATATTTCAGAACTAGCAGCCCCTCCTAAGCTTTCGGCCGTTCCTGCACCAGTCATGGCCCCATGAGAATCACCAAGCTGACGACCTACCGCCTCGCCCCGCGGTGGATGTTCCTGAAAATCGACACCGATGCCGGCATCAGCGGCTGGGGCGAGCCCGTCATCGAAGGCAAGGCGCGCAGCGTCGAAGCTGCCGTGCATGAGTTCGAGCCCTATCTGATCGGGCAAGACGCCTCCCGCATCAACGACCTCTGGCAGGTCATGTATCGCGGTGGTTTCTACCGCGGTGGCGCCATCCTGATGAGCGCCATCGCCGGCATCGACCAGGCGCTGTGGGACATCAAAGGCAAGGCCCTGGGCGCACCGGTGCACCAGTTGCTCGGCGGCTTGGTGCGCGACAAGATGAAGGTGTATTCCTGGGTCGGCGGTGACCGGCCGGCCGATGTCATCCGCGACATCAAGCGGCTGCGCGAAGGGGGCTTCGACACCTTCAAGATGAACGGCTCCGAGGAGATGGGCCTCATCGACAGCGCCCGCAAGGTCGACGAAGCCGTGGCCCGCATCGCCGAGATCCGCGAAGCCTTTGGCCACGACATCGAGTTCGGCATCGACTTCCACGGCCGCATCGGCGCACCGATGGCCAAGGTCATGCTGAAAGCGCTGGAACCCTACCGGCCGCTGTTCGTCGAAGAGCCCGTGCTGGCCGAGCAGGACGAAACCTACGCCCGCCTGGCTGAGCACACCGCCATCCCGTTGGCGGCCGGCGAGCGCATGTATTCGCGTTTCGAGTTCAAGCGCGTCTTCCAGGCCGGTGGCCTGTCGATCGTGCAGCCGGATCTTTCTCACGCCGGCGGTATCACCGAGTGCCACAAGATCGCTGCGATGGCCGAAGCCTACGACGTGGCCTTCGCGCCGCATTGCCCGCTGGGGCCCATCGCGCTGGCCGCCTGCCTGCATGTCGACTTCGTCTCGCACAACGCCGTGCTGCAGGAGCAGAGCATGGGCATCCACTACAACCAGGGCGGCGAGCTGCTCGACTACGTGCTGAACAAGGAAGACTTCCACATCGAGAACGGCTACATGAAGCCGTTGACCAAACCGGGTCTCGGCGTGGTGGTGGACGAAGAGAAGGTCATCGAGGCCAGCAAGACGGCGCCCGACTGGCGCAACCCGCTGTGGCGCCACGCGGACGGGAGCGTCGCCGAATGGTGATGGATGGCGGCCGCCTCATCGCGCTCGACTGGGGCAGCACGCGGCTGCGTGCCTTCCTGCTGGGCGCCGACGGTGCCGTGCTGGCGACGCGCCAATCCGAGCAGGGCGCCTCGACGCTGGCCGGCGCAGATGCTTTTGCCCAGGCGCTGGCCGCCGTGACCGATGGCTGGCCCGGGCTGCCGATGCTCGCCTGCGGCATGGTCGGCAGCCAGCATGGCTGGCGCGAAGCGCCCTATGCGCCCTGCCCGGCCGACGCCGCCGCGCTGGCTCGCCAGGCATTGCAGGTCGATGCCAGGTTCTGGATCGTGCCCGGCCTGATGCATGACGGCGCCCAACCGGATGTCATGCGTGGCGAAGAGACCCAGATTGTTGGCGCCTTCGCCTTGCATCCCGAGCTGGCCGAACAGGCCTGCCTGGTGCTGCCAGGCACGCACTCGAAGTGGGCGCGCGTTGAGGCTGGCCAGGTGACGGGTTTTGCGACCCACATGACCGGCGAGCTCTACGCGCTGCTACGCCAGCATTCCGTGCTCGCCCGCTTGATGCCAGCGGACGGCAGTTCGGCGCCCTCCTCCCAGGCGTTCCTGGCTGGCGTCGATGCAGCGCGCGAGGACGAGGCCCTGAGCCACCAGCTTTTTGCCGTGCGCACGTTGGGCCTCTTCAAGCGCTTGCCCGCGGAGCAGTTGCCCGACTACCTCTCCGGCCTGCTGATCGGCCACGAGATCGCCAACGAACTGAAGGCCGCCACGCCCGAGCGTCTGGCCCTCATCGGCGACCCGGCGTTGTGCGCACGATATGCGCTCGCCCTCGGCCGTTTCGGCATGGACGAGCCGCTGCAACTCGACAACACCGCGCCCGCCGGCCTCTGGCGGCTGGCGCAAACCATGGGGCTTTGACATGCTCGACCAGGCACTGCAACAACTCCCCCTCGTCGCCATCCTGCGCGGCGTCAAGCCTGACGAAGTCGAGGCCATCGCCGACACCCTCTACGCCGAAGGCTTCCGCGTCATCGAGGTGCCCCTGAACTCGCCCCAGGCGCTGGACTCGATCGCCCGCCTCGCACGCCGCATGCCCAACGACGCGCTGATCGGCGCCGGCACAGTGCTCAGCGCCGACGCGGTGCGTGATGTGCAGATCGCCGGTGGCCGCCTCATCGTCATGCCGCATGCCGACGTCGCCGTCATCCGCGTGGCCAAGGCGCGTGGCCTGGCCTGCATTCCCGGCGCGGCCACGCCGACTGAAGCCTTTGCGGCCCTGCAGGCCGGCGCCGACGCGCTCAAGCTCTTCCCGGCCGAGCTGGTCACGCCGCCGGTGCTCAAGGCCATGCGTGCCGTGTTGCCGCGCGAGCTGAGCCTGCTGCCGGTGGGCGGCATCACACCCGAGACGATGGCCCCGTACAGGCAAGCGGGCGCCGCCGGCTTCGGGCTGGGCTCGGCGCTCTACAGCCCAGGCCTGACGGCATCCGACGTGGCACCGCGGGCAAGAGCTTTCGTGCAGGCCTGGCGCGCGCTCTGACACGCGACAAAAAAAGATAACGACACCGGAGACTCCATGAACCGCACGCTCACGCTGTGCGCAGGCTTGGTGCTGCTCGCTCTTGGCCAGGCCAGCGCCGACACGCTGCTCAAGCTCGATGCCCGCGCCGCCGCTCCGGCGCCGACAACCGGCCACCTGCAGCTCGGCACGGCACGCTCGCCTCAGGGCCAGACGCTGGACGTCAACAGCCAGTACCTGCTGCGCGACGGCAAGCCTTGGCTGCCGGTCATGGGCGAGTACCACTACAGCCGCGCACCCGCCTCGCAATGGGATACCCAGCTGCGGCTGATGAAGGCCGCCGGCATCGACATCGTTGCGAGCTATGTGTTCTGGAACCACCACCAGGAGCAGCCCGGCGCCTTCAACTGGAAGGGCACCCACGACCTGCGCCGCTTCGTGCAACTGGCCCAGGCCGCCGGCTTGCAGGTCGTCGTCCGGCTGGGCCCCTGGGCGCACGGCGAGGCCCGCTACGGCGGCATTCCCGACTGGGTCGTCGACAAGATGCCCACGCGCGGCAACGACCCCGAGTACATGGGCCATGTCGAGCGCCTGTACGCCGAGATCGGCGTGCAGCTCAAGGGCCTGCTGTGGAAGGACGGCGGTCCGGTCGTCGGCGTGCAGCTGGAGAACGAATACAACGTCCGCGGCCCTGGCAAGGGCGAGGACCACATCAGCGCACTAAGGAAGCTCGCGCTGAAGGCCGGCATGGATGTGCCGCTCTACACCGTCACAGGCTGGGACGGCACCGTCTACCCGTCCGGCGAGGTCACCCCCGTCTTCGGTGGCTACCCGGATGAGCCCTGGGCCACCAGCACTCGGGAGCTGCCGCCCAAGGAGACGCACGCCTTCCGCTTCAGCACCCGCGTCAGCGGCGATCTCGGCGCGCAGACCCAATCACACGCCCCTGGCACTGCCGAGACCGACAAGGACAAGGTGCCCTTCCTCGGCGCCGAATACGGCCCCGGCCTGCCAGCGATGTACCGCCGCCGCACGCTGGTGTCGCCCGACGACATTGCGGCCATGCTGCCCGTGCAGCTGGGCTCGGGCGTCAACCTGTTCGGCTACTACATGTTCCACGGCGGCCGCAACCCGGTTGGCGTGGGCGGCACCGGCCTGGAGGAAAGCACGCTCAGCGGCGGCTACAACGACACGCCACGCATCAGCTATGACTTCCAGGCGCCGCTGGGGCCTGACGGTCAGCAGCGCCCGGTACTGACCAAGCTGCGTCCCTTCCACTATTTCCTGCGCGAACACGGCGCCGCGCTGGCGACGATGACGGTACGCCAGCCCGAGCGCTCGCCGACCAACCCGGCCGACCTGCAGACGCCGCGCTGGTCCGTGCGAAGCAAGGGCGACGCCGGCTTCCTGTTCTTCAACAACCATGTGCGCCAGTACGCCATGCCGGCGCAGGTCGGCGTGCGCTTCGAGCTGCAGCTGCCGGGTGGCACGGTGACGCTGCCGAGCACGCCGGTCGACATTCCCAATGGCGCCTATTTCATCTGGCCCATCAACCTCGAGCTCGACGGCGTGATGCTGCGCCACGCGACGGCCCAGCCGGTCACGCGCCTCGACGCGGGCGCCCAGGGCATCGTCCATGTGTTCGCAACGACGGCCGGCGTCCCCGCAGAGTTCGCGCTGCCCGACGGCATCAGGACGCTGAAGCCGGACGCGAACCAGCTGCAGCGCATCGGCAGCCGCGACGGCCGCGCCGTCAGCGTGCTGCTGCTGGCGCCGGAACAGGTGGAGCAGTTGAACGTGCTGGAGATTGCCGGGCAGCGCCGGCTCGTTTTCAGCGAGCAGCAGGCCTGGGTGGCGGACGGCAAGCTGCAACTGCGCGGCATCGGCCCGCAGCCGCTTCGCGCCGCCGTCTTCCCTGCCCTGCCCGGGCCGCGTGCGGTCGGCCTGAAGGTCGGTCAGAACGGCCTGCTGCAACGCCTGGAGCTGGCGGGCGACAACGCCCAGCCGACGCTGCAGATCAGCCCCACCCGCCCGGCCCGGGCCGTGCCACCCGTGTTGAAGGGTGGCCTGGCCAAGGCGGCCGTGCAGCCTATTCCCGAGGCATTTGCCGCGGCGGCGACCTGGTCACTGAAGCTGCCCCAGCCGCTGGCGCCGAACGCGGAAGACGTGCTGCTGGAACTGGACTTCGTCGGCGACATCGGCCGCGTCTTCGCCGGCAGCCGGATGCTGGACGACTGGTACTACAACGGCCAGCGCTGGCAGATCGGCCTGCGCCAGTTCGCGCTGCAGCCGGGTGCCGAATTGCAGCTCAGCGTGCTGCCGCTGCGCGGCGATGCGCCGGTCTACATCGACGCGGCCCATCGGCCCGCCTTCGCCGCCGGCCAGACGCAGGTCGCCGAATTGCGCGGCGCCCGGCTGCTGACGGTCAGGCGTGCAGCGATCGCGCCCTGAGCGATCGATATTCCGAATCTGGATAGTTAAGCCCGGACATTCGATTTGTGCCGAATGGAACCGCTCCGTAACCTGGACTTCTGATGACATTGAACGGCGACCTTGAACTGACCTTGCCACAGGGCGCCCTTCTTGGTGAGGGCCTGCTCTGGCATGGCGGCCGCTGGTGGTGGACGGACATCGAGGCGGCGACCCTGTTTGCCTGGCAGCCGGGCGCGGCGGGACCACTGTCATGTCGCCTACCGGATCGCCTGGGCAGCTTCGCCCATTGCCGCTCGGGCCGCGTGTTGCTGGGCCTGGCCAAGCGCCTGGCTCTCGCGACGCTGGGCGACAACCTGGATCTTGGCCAGCTGCAGACCGCTGCCCCGGTCGACGCCGCCGAGCCGCGCACGCGCATCAACGACGGGCGCACCGACCGGCGCGGCAACTTCGTCTTCGGCACGATGAACGAGGCCCAGGAGCGCCGGCCCAAGTCCACGATCGCCAGCTTCTACCAATACTCCATGGCCCACGGCCTGCGCCGCCTGGCCTTGCCGGCGGTGGCGATTGCCAACAGCGTCTGCTTCAGCCTGGACGGCCGCACGATGTACTTCTGCGACACGCTCTCCCAGCGCATCCAGCAGTGCGATTACGACGCCGACACGGCCCAGGTCGACAACGTCCGCCTGTTCACGGCGATGGACCAGGACGACGCCTGGCCCGATGGCTCGGTCGTCGATGCCGAGGGCTGCCTGTGGAACGCCCAATGGGGCGCTGGCCGTGTAGCACGCTACGACCCCGAGGGCCGGCTGATGGGCGTGTTGCGCGCCCCGGCCGCTCACACCAGTTGCCCCGCCATCGGCGGTGAAGGCATGGACCAGCTGATGCTCACCACCGCCCGCACGGAGCTGAGCCGCGACGCTCTCGCCGCCCAGCCGCTGTCCGGCAGCCTGTTCGGCTTGCGCCTGCCCACGGCGCTGGGTGTGCCTGACGCCCTGTTTGAAGACTGACGGAAGACTAGGAGACAACAATGAAGATGCAACGACGCGCCGCACTGGCCCTGGCCCTGCTTGCCACCCCCTTCGCGCTGCAAGCGGCCGAACCGGTCAAGATCGGCTTCCTCGTCAAGCAGGCCGAAGAGCCCTGGTTCCAGGACGAATGGCGCTATGCCGAGCAGGCCGCCAAGGACAAGGGCTTCACCCTCGTGAAGATCGGCATCCCCAACGGCGAAAAGATGATGGCCGCCATTGACAACCTGGCGGCACAGAAGGCCGTCGGCTTCGTCATCTGCGCGCCTGATGTGAAGCTCGGCGCGGCCGTCAACCGCGCCGCCAAGCGCCACAACCTCAAGGTCATGTCGGTGGACGACCAACTCGTCGACGGCGCCGGCAAGCCCATCGCCGACATCCCCCACATGGGTATCTCGGGCTACGAGATCGGCAAGCAGGTCGGCCAGGGGCTGCTGGCCGAGATGAAGGCACGCGGCTGGAAGCTCGACGAGGTGGGCGTGCTGCGCGTGGCCTTCGACCAGTTGCCCACGGCGCGGGATCGCACCATGGGCGCGGTGGATGCGCTGAAGGCTGCCGGCGTGCCGGTCGCCAATGTGGTCGACGCGCCCCAGGCCAAGACCGACACGGAGAGCGCCTTCAACGCCGCCAACATCGCCTTCACGAAGAACGCCAAGTTCAAGAAGTGGGTGGCCTTCGGCCTGAACGACGAAGCGGCCTTGGGCGCCGTGCGCGCCGCGGAAGGCCGTGGCATCAAGCAGGACGCGATGCTGGCCATCGGCATCGGCGGCAGCCAGACGGCGCTCAACGAGTTCACCAAACCGACGCCGACCGCCTTCTACGGCACGGTGCTGATCAGCCCGAAGCGCCATGGCTACGAGACCGCCGTGGCGGTGTATGAATGGGCCACAGCGGGCAAGGCGCCGCCGCCCGTCACGCTGACCAGCGGCACGCTGATGACGCGCCAGAACCAGGCCGAACTGCGCAAGCAAATGGGCCTCTGAAATGTCTTCCTTGCAGTTCGACAACATCAGCAAGCACTTCCCCGGCGTCAAGGCGCTGAACGGGGTGAGCTTCGAGGCGAGGGCTGGCCAGGTGATGGGCCTGCTCGGCGAGAACGGCGCGGGAAAAAGCACGCTGCTGAAGATCCTCGGCGGGCAGTACAAGCCCGATGGTGGCCGGCTGCTGATCGATGATCAGGAGCGCCACTTCACTTCGGCTGGCGACGCCATCGCCGCCGGCGTGGCCATCATCCACCAGGAGCTGCAGTACGTGGCCGAGTTGACGGTGGCCGAGAACGTGCTGCTCGGCCGCCTGCCGACACGCCTAGGCCTCGTCGACCACAAGGCCGCGCGCCGGCTGGTGGCCGAACAACTGGCAGCCATCGGCGTGGACCTGGACCCCGCCTCGCGCCTGTCGGAGCTGTCCATCGCCCAGCGCCAGATGGTCGAGATCTGCAAAGCCGTCATGCAGGACGCCAAGGTCATCGCCTTCGACGAGCCCACCAGCAGCCTGTCGCACCGCGAGACCGGAATCCTGTTCCGGCTGGTGAAACGGCTGCGCGCCGAAGGGCGCACGCTGATCTACATCTCGCACCGCCTCGAAGAACTGTACGAGCTATGCGACGCCTGCACCATCTTCCGTGATGGCCGCAAGATCGTCACGCACGAGGTCATGGCCGAGGTGCCGCGTGAGCGCCTGATCGCCGACATGGTCGGCCGCGAGCTGCAGGATATCTACGACTACCGCAGCCGCCAGCAGGGCCCGATGCGGCTTGAAGCGCGCGGCCTGCAAAGCGACCGCCTGCCCACGCCACTGAGCTTTGCCGTGAGAGCCGGCGAGGTGTTGGGCTTCTTCGGCCTGGTCGGCGCCGGCCGCAGCGAGCTGATGCGCCTGCTCTACGGTGCCGACGCGCGCCGCGGCGGCGAGGTGCTGCTCGACGGCCAGCCGGTGCGGGCCCACAGCCCGGCGGACGCCATCGCCGCAGGCATCGTCCTCTGCCCCGAGGACCGCAAGGAACAGGGCATCCTGGCGCACAGCTCGGTCGCCGAGAACATCAACATCAGCTGCCGCCGCCACGGCCTGGCGGGTGGTGTCTTCCTGCGCCACGGCCAGGAAGCGCAGCGCGCTGACGACTTCATCAAAAAGCTGCGCATCAAGACACCGAGCCGTGAGCAGGAGATCCGCCTGCTGTCCGGCGGCAACCAACAGAAGGTCATCCTCGCGCGCTGGCTGGCCGAACCAGGGCTGAAGGTGCTCATCCTCGACGAGCCGACCCGCGGCATCGATGTGGGTGCCAAGAACGAGATCTACAAGATCATCCACGACGTGGCGGCCTCGGGCTGCTGCGTCATCGTCATCTCCAGCGAGCTGCCCGAAGTGCTGGGCATCACCGACCGCCTCATCGTCATGCGCGACGGCCGCATCAGCGGCGAACTGGACCGCGCCAACGCCAGCGAGACCGCCGCACTTGCCCTGGCCTTGCCTGACGGAGCGCCCACCGCACCACTGCATTGATCATGAACACGACCACTCTCACGCCCCGCCCTGCCATGTCCTCGACGTCCCGCGCCCTGCTCAAGGAACACAGCATGACGCTGGGCTACGGCCTGCTCTTCGTCGTGCTGGCCTTCACCGTCGAGAACTTCTTCTCCAGCGCCAACATCGTCGGCCTGCTGCTGTCGGTCGCCCAGATCGGCATGGTGGCCTGCACCATGATGCTGTGCCTGGCCTCGCGAGACTTCGACCTCTCGGTGGGCTCAACCATCGCCTTCGCCGGCGTGCTCGGCGCCATGGTGCTGGAGCGCACCGGCAGCGTCGGCCTGGCCATCGGCGGCGGGCTGCTGGCCGGCGCGCTGATCGGCGCGGGCAATGGCGTGCTGATCGCCTATCTGCGCGTCAACGCGTTGATCGCCACGCTGGCCACCATGCTGATGGTGCGGGGCCTGGCCTTCATCGCGTCCAAGGGCCAGGCCGTGGGCATCGCCGACGAAGGCTTCATCAGCTTCGGCGACACGAGCCTCCTGAGCCTGCCGCTGCCGATCTGGATGACGGGCTTCAGCTTCCTCATCTTCGGCGTGCTGCTCAATCACACGGTGTTCGGCCGCAACACGCTGGCCATCGGCGGCAACCCCGAGGCGGCACGCCTGGCGGGTGTGCGCGTGGAACGGCTGCGCGTGTGGATCTTCCTGCTGCAGGGCGTCGTCACGGCGTTGGCGGGCCTGATCCTGTCGGCCCGCATCACCAGCGGCCAGCCCAACGCGGCCACGGGCTTCGAACTGGACGTCATCTCGGCCTGCGTGCTGGGCGGCGTGTCACTGCAGGGCGGCAAGGCGCGCATCTTCGGCGTCGTCATCGGCGTGCTCATCATGGGCACAGTCGAGAATGTCATGAACCTGCTCAACGTCGACGCGTTCTATCAATACCTCGTGCGTGGCCTCATCCTGCTGGCCGCCGTCCTTCTCGACCAACTGAAGACCCGAGGCGAACGCCGTGGCTGACATGGCGCCCCTCGCCCAAGGATTACCTTGGTCGGTCCCCCGCCGGGACGGCGATGCTTGCGGCATTGAGCCGCAAGCACATCGCCAGCGCGGGCCGGCTAGGGAGCGGCCCGTCGCTCGGCCCGCAAATACGACGAACCGTGGGACGTTCGCCACGATGGAAAGCTGAGATGAGTTCACGTCTGCAAGGCAAGGTCGCGCTGGTGACCGGTTCCACCCAGGGCATCGGCAAGGCCATCGCCCGGCTCTTTGTCGCCGAGGGCGCCAGAGTCATCCTCAACGGGCTGGCAGCCGACGAGGCGCTGGGCGCGGCGTTGGTGCAGGAGCTGGGCGATGACAACGCCATGTTCATCGCCACCGACATCGCCGATGAAGCCGCCGTGCGCGCGATGGCTGCGCGCGGCGTCGAGCGCTTCGGCACGATCAACGTGCTCATCAACAACGCCGGCATGGACGTCTTCGCCGAGCCGCTGGCGATGACGACGGCCCAATGGCAACGCTGCTTCGCCGTCGACCTCGACGGCGCGATGCACTGCAGCCGTGCCGTGCTGCCCGGCATGCTGGAGAGCGGCGGCGGCAGCATCGTCAACGTCGCCTCGGTGCACGGCCACCGCATCATCCCCAACGCCTTCCCCTATCCCGTCGCCAAGCACGCACTGATCGGCATGACCAAGGCGCTGGGCATCCAATACGCCGCGCACAACATCCGCGTCAACTCCATTTCGCCGGGGCTGATCCTGTCCGAGCGTGTCGTCGAGTGGCTGGCCAACTCACCCGAGGACGCCAAACGGCAGGTCGAGCTGCTGCCGCCCAAGCGCATCGGCGAGCCCATCGAGGTTGCCTACACTGCGCTCTTCCTCGCCAGCGACGAAGCCCGCTTCATCAACGCAACCGACATCCTCATCGATGGGGGCCGGTCGCAGCTCTATCACGAATGACTGACCCGCGCTCGGATCGCTTTGTCCGCTCCCACCTGAAGACCCGCCAGCTCGTGCTGCTGGTGGAACTCGGTCGGCACGGCTCGATCCTGCATGCCGCCCAGGCCGCCAACCTGACGCAGCCGGCGGCATCCAAGCTGCTGGCCGATCTCGAGCACGCTCTGGGCGTCAAGCTCTTCGAGCGCCTGCCGCGCGGTGTGGCGCCAACCTGGTACGGTGAGGTCATGATCCGGCGCGCCGGCGCGGCCCTGGCCGAGCTGGACGCCGGCCATCAGGAGCTCATGGAACTGCTGTCGGGCCTGTCGGGCCGCGTGGCGGTCGGTTCCGTGCTGACGCCCTCGACGACGCTGCTGCCGGCCGCCATCACGCAGCTCAAGGCGCGCCAGCCGCGGGTGCATGTCGCCATCTCGGTGGACACCAGCAAGCTGCTCATCCAGCATCTACAGAACGGTGAGCTCGACCTCGTCATCGGCCGGGTGCTGGACAGCGAGTCGGCCGCCCAGCTCAGCTTCGAGCCGCTCACCGACGAGCCGCATTGCCTGGTCGTGCGCGCCGGCCACCCGCTGTCCGACCGTCGCGACCTCACCCTGCCCGAGCTGGCCCGCCAGAGCTGGATCCTGCCGCCCGGCGGCAGCATCCTGCGCGACCGCCTGACCGCCCTGTTCCTGTCCGCCGGCCTGGACCAGCCCCAGCAGACCGTCGAGACCCTGTCCCTGCCTGTCATCACCAGCCTGCTGGGCCAGTCCGACATGTTGTCGGCCCTGCCCGAAGAGCTGGTCAAGCCCTATCTGGAGGCGGGTTTGTTGGCTGTGCTCAACTTCGACCTCGGCCTGCGCATGGACGCGTATGGCATCGTCACCCGCCGCGGCCATCAGCTGTCGCCGGGGGCGGAGCTGATGCTGAACTGCCTGCGCGAGGAAGCCGCGCGGCGCGGCCTGCACACCTGACGCGGCAGCGGCTATCCTGCCCAGTCGGACACTCAGGAAGCCCAGCACCGTGACCTTCTCCTGCGACGTCGCCATCATCGGCGCCGGCACTGCCGGCATGGCTGCCTACCGCGCCGCGCGCGCCCACACCGACCGCGTGCTGCTGATCGAGGCCGCCCACTACGGCACCACCTGCGCGCGTGTCGGCTGCATGCCCAGCAAGCTGCTGATCGCTGCGGCCGAAGCGGCCCAGGCCGTGCGCGAGGCGCATCGCTTCGGCGTGCAGGCCGAGGCGCCGCGCATTGACGGCCGGGCCGTCATGCAGCGGGTGCGGGACGAGCGCGATCGTTTCGTCGGTTTCGTGCTCGAGACGGTGCATGGCTGGCCGGAATCCACGCGGCTTTTCGGCCGGGCGCGCTTCCTCGCCCAAGGCGTGCTGGACGTTGATGGCCAGCGCGTCGAGGCCCGCACCGTCGTTATCGCAACCGGCTCCCGGCCCTTCGTGCCGGCGGGCTGGCGCGAACGGCTGGGTGCCAGGCTGATCGTCAATGACGATGTCTTCGACTGGGTCGACCTGCCGAAGTCGATCGCTGTCGTCGGCGCCGGCGTCATCGGCCTGGAGCTGGCCCTGGCCCTGCACAAGCTCGGTGTGCGCGTGCGCCTGTTCGCTCGCGGTGACCGCGTCGGGCCGTTGACCGATCCCGAATTGCAGCCGCTGGCCCAGAAGCTGTTTGCCGAAGACCTGCCATTGACGTTGAGCGCCACGCTGGACCCGACGCCGGACGGCGACCAGGTGCTCGTCGGTGGCGAGCGCTTCGATGCCCTGCTCTGCACGGCAGGCCGCCAGGCCAATCTCGACGGCCTGGGGCTGGAGACCCTGAACCTGCCACGCGATGCCCAAGGCCACCCGCTGATCGACCGCCACACCAGCCAGTGGGGCGGCATGCCGGTCTTCATCGCCGGCGACGTCACCAACGACCGGCCATTGCTGCACGAAGCGTCGGACGCCGGCCGCATCGCCGGCGACAACGCGGCGCGCTGGCCCGATGTGCACAGTCGCCCACGCCGTGCGCCGCTGGCGATCGTCTTCAGCGAGCCGCAGATCGCCATTGCGGGGGCAAGCCATTCGGAGCTGGTCGCCACGGGCCGCGACTTTGACGTCGGCCGCGTCAGCTTTGCTGATCAAGGCCGCAGCCGCGTCATGCTCGTCAACCGCGGCGGCCTGCATGTCTATGCCGAGCGCGGCACGGGCCGGTTGCTGGGCGCCGAGATGATCGGCCCGGCCGCGGAGCACCTCGGCCACCTGCTGGCCTGGAGCGTGCAGCGCGGCGACACCGTGCAGCAGATGCTGGACTGCCCCTTCTATCACCCGGTCGTGGAGGAAGGCCTGCGCACGGCGCTGCGCCAGCTGCACAGCGATCTCCACCTGCCTGCGCCGCCCATCGAGAACTGCATGGACTGCGATACCGAGGCCGAGGTCGGCGGCTGACGACGCTAGGATCACAGGATGAAGAAGTTCGCTACCTGGAACGTCAATTCCCTCGCCGTCCGCCTGCCGCAGGTGCTGGACTGGCTGGCTGCCCACCCCGTCGATGCGCTGGTGCTGCAGGAGACCAAGCTCACCGATGACAAATTCCCGACCATGGAGATCGGCGAGGCCGGCTACCAGGTGCAGTGGTTCGGCCAGAAAACCTACAACGGCGTCGCGCTGATCAGCCGTGAACGCGCGGATGACGTCGTCAAGAACATCACCGGCTTTGCCGACGAGCAGGCCCGGGTCATAGCCGGCACCGTGGGCGGTGTGCGCGTCATCGGTGGCTACTTCCCGAACGGCCAGGCGCCCGACAGCGACAAGTTCACCTACAAGATGAACTGGCTGACCGGCCTGCGCGGCTGGTTGATCGAGGAAATGAAGCAGCACCCCGAGCTGGTGCTGATGGGCGACTTCAACATCGCGCCCGAGGACCGCGACGTCTACGACCCCGTCGCATGGGCTGGCCAGATCCACTGCACGCCGCAGGAGCGCGAGCACTTCCAGCAGCTCATAGCCCTGGGGCTGACCGACGCCTTCCGGCTTTTCGAGCAGCCTCCCAAGAGCTGGAGCTGGTGGGACTACCGCAACCTGGCCTTCCGCAAGAACCAGGGCCTGCGCATCGACCACATTCTCGTCAGCGAGGCTTTGAAGCCCCGCGTGACGGCCTGCGAGATCGACAAGCTGCCGCGCAAGAACGAGCGGCCGAGCGACCATGCGCCGGTCATCGTCACCCTCGACGACTGACCTCGGATAGCGCGCGGACGACGCGGGCTACTTCTTCGCGAGGACCCAGGCCACCAGCGCATTGGCGTGTCCGTGGCCCATCTCGTGCTCGGCCTTCAACAGGTTGACCAGCTCCATGTGCTTCAACGGCCCGGCCCGGGTGATGACCTGTTCCCAGTGCGCGATGGGCTGGCCGTATTTCTTCTCGATGGAGGGGAAATAGGAGGCGGGGCCCTTGACCTTGTTGTCTTGCGTTGCCATATCGATACCCTTCAAGTTTGACTGACGCCCGGCGATCGGCCGGCATCTGCTGCATGACGAATCGGAGCAGCGAGTTTCGACAAACCGCGAATCGCAAACCGGTCATTTCAAAGGCGAGTGACATGCACAACAGGCATCTGGCAGGCAAGGTGGCCCTGGTGGCCGGCGCCACGCGCGGCGCAGGCCGTGGCATCGCGGTGGCCCTGGGCGAGGCCGGTGCGACGGTCTATTGCACCGGGCGCAGCACGCAGGCGGCCCGCTCGGAGATGGATCGACCCGAAACCATCGAGGAGACGGCAGCTCTCGTCGATGCTGCGGGCGGCCGTGGCATCGCGGCAAAGGTCGATCATCTGGTGGCCGACGAAGTGCGCGATCTGGTCGCTCGCATCGAACGTGAACAGGGGGCACTGCACGTTCTGGTCAACGACATCTTCGGCGCGAGCAAGATCGAATGGGGCAAGACCGTCTGGGAGTCGGATCTCGAATTCGGCCTGCACAGCCTGCGCCTGGCCATCGACACTCATGCCATCACCAGCCACTTCGCGATCCCGCTGCTGCTGAAGGCGCCGGGCGGCCTGGTGGTGGAGATCAATGACGGCACCGAGGAATACAACGGCACGCGCTACCGCAATTCCTTCTTCTACGACCTTGCCAAGGCGGCCGTGCTGCGCATGGGCTTTGCACTGGGCCATGAGCTGAAGTCGCACGGTGCCACGGGTTTGTCGCTGACGCCGGGCTGGCTGCGCTCCGAGGCCATGCTGGAGGCCTTTGGCGTGCGCGAGGACAACTGGCGCGACGCCATCGACCGCGTGCCGGGCTTCGCGATTGCCGAAAGCCCGGCCTTCGTCGGGCGGGCCGTCGTGGCGCTCGCGACCGACCCCGACGTCGCGCGCTGGAACGGCCAGTCGCTGTCCAGCGGCCAGCTGGCCCGCATCTACGGCTTCACCGACCTGGACGGCAGCCAGCCTGACGCCTGGCGCCACATGCTCGACAGCGAGGCGGGCGACGTCGACGTGGCGGCCTATCGTTAGATCGCGTCCAGATTTGCCTGGAAGCGTTCGAAGAAGCGCCCGATGTGCACGCCGTCGCACAGTGCATGGTGCACATCGACGGCGACCGGCATCAGCAGCCGGCCGTTCGTTTCGGTGAAGCGGCCGAAGGCCACCTTGGGCCGGTCGTCGCCTTGACCGCGCGCGTGGGTGAACGCAGTAAACCCCAGCCAGGGCAGCGCGGTCATGTGGACCAGCGTTTCCTCGCGCACGTCGCCGGGCTCATCGGCGGCGAAAAGGTCGCCACTGGCATGGCGCACGCGCTCGATGCCGGGCTTGGCGCGGGCGGCAAAGCTGGCGAGCGAAGGTTCGCGTGGCAGCGTCAGGAAGCCAAAACTTCCGTCGTCGCGCAGCACCGTCGTGCTGGCATGGATGACGCCGAACTCGCGCACGCCCCGGCCGCCGTCGGTCAGGGTCTGGCGCATCGCATCGACGCCATTGGCGGCCTCCAGCGCGGCGTGGTGGTAGGCCAGCCAGGGCGTGGCGCCGTGAGCAGCGGCGCGCTCGCGCAGGCCGGTCACGTCGACCGGCGCGGTGATGCTGAAGGCCGGCTGGGCCATGGTGCGGAAGTGCGCCAGCGCGGCGCGGCGCGGCCAGGCGTCGAGAGGGATGTCGCGGTCTTGCATACGGACCGCATGCTCGCACGAAGGCACATGCGTGAACGTGGACAAAAAAGGAGCCCGGTCTGCCGAAGCAGGCGGGCTCGAAGGAGTTGAAGGGTGGTTGCGCGTCAGCCGCTCAGCTCGCCGCCTTGCATCGGCCGCACGCCGAAGTCATAGAGGGCCCGCTGGAGTTCCTCGGCGCGATCTTCGCCAAGGTCGGCAAAGAGGCGGCTGTTGGGCGTGCTGCGGATCTGGCCGATCTGGTTGTAGCCCAGCGTCTTGGCGCATGCCAGGGTGCGCGACGTCAGTGGCAGGCAATCGAGCGGCGCCTGATCGGCGAGGCTCAAAAGCCGGGCATAGGTTTCGGGGGAAATGGACACGGTGCCTGTGCTGCGGCAAGGGTGGGGGGCCGGGGCCGTGTGCAGCGGCATCAGGAATGCGAGGGATGCGGAGCTCGTTGGCTGGAGCTGGTCATCTGCGCAATCTATCGCTGTATGCATTGGGCAAGGAACCCGTCGATCAGGTCAGCCTCCAAGCTTGGGCAGACCGAGAAGTTCGCAGATCAGGTCGATGACTTTCATGGGGGGCTCCTGCAGGGTGGGGGCTAGATGTCGCCTGCCCGCACTTTCCCTGTTTTAGCCCCCCTAGAAACCTAGCAAGTCTGCTAGGTTGAAACCGCATTACAGAATGCCGGCCGCCACGCACTTGAGCACTGCCTGGTGCTTGGACGTCACGCCCAGCTTGCGCATCACATTGCCAAGATGGAAGTTCACCGTCTTCTCGCTCATGCCCAGGATGACGCTGACCTCCCAGGCCGTCTTGCCCTGGGCCGTCCAGCTCAGCACGTCCAGCTCGCGCCGGGTCAGCTTGGGCAGATCACCCTTGTTGAGCTTCGCGCCCAGCAGCCGGTCCGCCGCCGTCAGCGCATGCGCAGCCAGCAGCTGCAGGCCCGCAACCATCTGCATCAGCTGCATGCCCGGCTCGGGCAGCGCCTCGTCGCGATCCACGCCGAGCAGGAAGTGCTTGTCACCCGGCAGGTGCAGCTTGACGGCGATTCCCGTCTTGTAGCCGTAGGGTGCCTGCGCTTCCCAGATGTCCCCGGCGTCCGCCGCTACATACGTTTTCTGATCGTAGACGACTGGCACGGCATGGCTCATGAGCTTGGCCATGACGGGATCCCGACGGGCCTCGCCCAGGTCCTTCGCCACCGCGAGATACCCCTCGGGCGTGTTCCCCAGCGACGTGATCTGCACATCGGCGTCCTGCAGGCGCCCACGCATCAGCACGCCGGAGATGATCGGGAAGCCCAGCGCATCCGCCGTCGCGACAAGACGGCGCTCGAAGCTTTCGAAGTCGTCACTCAGGCCGACGTCGATCAGCTGCTGGTAGTTCATTTCGGGCTTACCCATACCTGCCAAGTCTGCCAGCTTGTTCCCCACTGGCCCTGACCAGAGACTGCCCTCCCGTTCGAATCACACGACACAGAGGAGCCGTCCATGCCAACCCTGATCCAGTTGCCCGAAGGCAGCGTCTGCTGGCCGGTGGCCGCGCTGTCCAGCGCCGCCCAGGATGTCCGCCACGCCCGGACCCAGGTGCACCGCGTGCGCCGCGACGAGCACCGCGTCAGCGGCTCGACGCGTTGGGAGCGCTGCTATGCCGACGCCTGCGCCTGGGTGGAATGGGACTGGGTCGAGATCAACGAGGGCACCGTCGCGCAGGCCGATCCGCTCAATGTGCGCTCCAACGTGCTGCTGCTGGACGCCCGCGGCCGCCCGCTGCTGTCGTCGCGTCGACGCGCGACGTTGGCGACGCTGGTGTATCTGCTGCCCTGGCAGGGTCCGGTGCTGGACAAGCTGAGGATGGACGAACCTTCGCGCCGCAAGGCCGTTGCGGAGCAGCGCCTGGCCGCTTGAACACTGGTGACAGCGCGGGGCACCGGCTTTGCGCAGAATCGAGGGCTTCATCGCTTGAAGCCGCCGCCATGAGTTCTCCCTCCCCCGAAGCCGTCCTTTCCCAATGGCAAGCTGACGAGGCCGCGCTGCGCACGCGGCAGCAGGGTGAAACCGGCCTGGCTTCGCGGGCCATGCTGGCTGGCAAGACCGGGCTGCAACAGATGCAGGCCATGCTGGATGGCCTGGCACCCCGGCCACCGATCAGCGAGACGCTGGACTTCCTGCTGATCTCGGTGGAGGACGGAATCGCCGTCTTCCAGGGGCGACCACAGTTCAAGCACTACAACCCGCTCGGCAGCGTGCACGGCGGCTGGTTCGCGACGCTGCTCGATTCCGCCCTGGGCTGCGCGGTGCACACGACCTTGCCGGTGGGCCGCGGCTACACGACGCTGGAGTTCAAGATCAACCTCGTGCGCGCGCTGAGCGACAAGGTGCCCTTCGTACGCGCCATCGGCAAGGTGGTGCACCGCGGCCGCCAGGTGACGACGTCGGAGGCGACGCTGGTCGGCCACGACGGCAAGCTCTACGCCCACGCCAGCACCACCTGCCTGTTGTTCGACCTGCCGAGCTAGACGCGCTCGAGCTTTTGGTGCGGCAGCGGCGGCAGCCGTACCGTGATCGCATCGCCCGGCTTCACGGCACCGCCGGCCAGCACGATGCTCATGATGCCGGCCTTGCGCACGACCTCGCCGTCGGCATCGCGGTCGACGACGGCCTTCAAGAGGCCAGCCTCGAAGTTCTCGATCTGCGGGCAGGGATTGCGCAGGCCGGTCACCCGCAGCACGACCTCGGTGCCGATGCGCAGTTCGGTGTCGCGCGGCAGCGCGAGCAGGTCGATGCCGCGGGTCGTGAGGTTCTCGCCCATCTGGCCGGGCTGAACGCCGAACCCGCGGGCGGCGAGTTCGTCGAAGAGCTCGCCCTGGATCAGGTGGACCTGGCGCAGATTGGGCTGGGTCGGGTCCACGGCCACGCGCGAGCGGTGCTTGACCGTCACGCCGCAATGGGCGTCGCCTTCGACGCCCTGCCCTGCGATGAGGCGCAGCTCGCCTCTCGCGAACTTGGAGAAGCTGTGCGTTGCGCTGGACCAAACGGCCGCAACGGTCGCAACGACCGCCAGCGTCATGCGCGCAGTGCCGCGGCCTCGGAGGCCAACTTGGTGATGCGCGCCCAGTCCTTGGCGTCGACCGCGTCCTGCGGCGTCAGCCAGGAACCGCCGCAGACCTTGACGTTGGGCAGCTTCAGGAACTGCGGCGCCGTCTCCAGCGAGATGCCTCCGGTCGGGCAGAAAGCCACGTCCGGGAAGGGGCCGGCCAGCGACTTCAGCAGGTTGACGCCGCCGACGGCAACGGCCGGGAAAAGCTTCAGGAAGCCAAAGCCGGCGGCATTGGCCTGCATGACCTCGGAGGCCGTCGACACGCCGGGCAGCAGCGGCAGGCCCTGGGCCTGGCAGGCGGCGGCCAGTGCGTCGGTGTAGCCGGGGCTGACGCCGAACTGGCAGCCGGCATTCTTGGCGTTCGTCACGTCGGCCGGGCTGCGCAGCGTGCCGGCGCCGACGATGGCGCCCGGCACCCTGGCCATGGCTTCCATGGCCTGCAGGGCGACGGGGGTGCGCAGCGTCACTTCGAGCACGCGCACGCCGCCAGCAACCAGCGCTTCGGCCAGCGGCACGGCGTCTTCCAGGCGCTGGATGACGATGACGGGGATGACGGGGCCGTGGCTGGCCAGGCTCAGGGTGTCGATCATTTCAATTCTCCATAAGACCGGGGTATTCGGGCCGAGCGCTGGGCCGCTCCCGAGCCGGCCCGCTTGGCGAAGCTTGCGGCTCAATGCCGGAAGCTTTGGCGTCCCCTCGGGGGACCGGCCAGGCTGGCGCGCGTTCAGCGCCGCCAGACTGGACGAGGGGCTGTCTCACTTCACAACCAGGTGCAGGCGCCTTCTTCGGCGCTCAGGACATTGCGGCGCAGGCCGGCAAAGAGTTCGCGGCCTAGGCCGTGGGCATTGACGTCGGCTTCGTCCGGATCGAGCGTCGCCACCTCGCGGGCCGCCCAATCGGCCTCGTCGACCAGGGCGGCCAGCGTGCCGGTCTGCGCGCAAACGCGCACGACGTCGCCATCACGCAGCTTGGCCAGCGGCCCACCGGCCAGGGCCTCGGGGCTGACGTGGATGGCCGCGGGCACCTTGCCCGAGGCACCGCTCATGCGGCCGTCGGTGACCAGCGCCACCTTGAATCCCTTGCCCTGCAGCACGGCCAGCGGCGGCGTCAGCTTGTGCAGCTCGGGCATGCCATTGGCGTGCGGGCCCTGGAAGCGCACGACGACGATGACGTCGCGCTCCAGCTCGCCGTTCTTGAACGCGTTCAGCATGGCTTCCTGCGTCGTGAAGATGCGGCAAGGCGCCTCCACGGTGTGGCGATCTTCGGGCACGGCCGAGACCTTGATGACGGCGCGGCCGAGGTTGCCGGCCAGCAGCTTGAGGCCACCGGTGGCGCTGAAAGGCGCGGCGGCCGTGCGCACGACACCGTCGTCGCCACTGACGGCCGGCAGCGGCTCGCGCACCACCTCGCCGCTCTGGCCCACCGCCCGCGGCACGAAGGCATAGGGGCGCAGGCTGTCGCCGGCGACTGAGATGACGTCCTCGTGCATCAGGCCGGCGTCCATCAGCTCACGGATGACGAAGCCCGGGCCGCCGGCGGCCTGGAACTGGTTCACGTCGGCGCTGCCATTGGGGTAGACGCGCGACAGCAAGGGCACGACGGCGGACAGGTCGGAGAAGTCCGTCCAGTCGATCAGGATGCCGGCCGAACGGGCGACGGCGACCCAGTGGATCAGGTGGTTGGTCGAGCCGCCGGTGGCGAGCAGCGCCGCCATCGCGTTGACGATGCAGCGCTCGTCGACGAGGTGGCCTATAGGCTTGGCGGCCCGGCCCGCCACGCGGCCACTGATGTTGATCGCCGTGGCGACCGCCTCGCGCGTCAGCGCCGTGCGCAGGTCGTCGTGCGGATGCACGAAGGCGCTGCCCGGCGTGTGCAGGCCCATCGCCTCCAGCAGCATCTGGTTGCTGTTGGCGGTGCCGTAGAAGGTGCAGGTGCCGGCGCCGTGATAGGCCGCCTGCTCGCTCTTCAGCAACTCGTCGCGGCCGACCTTGCCCTGGGCGTAGAGCTCGCGCACCTTGGCCTTGTCGCTGTTGGAGATGCCCGAGCTCATCGGCCCGGCGGGCACGAAGACGCAGGGCAGATGGCCGAAGTGCAGTGCGCCGATCAACAGGCCCGGCACGATCTTGTCGCAGATGCCCAGCAGCAGGGCCGCATCGAAGACGTCATGCGTCAGCGCTATTGCCGTGCCCATCGCGATGGTGTCGCGCGAGAACAGGCTCAGCTCCATGCCGGGCAGGCCTTGCGTCACGCCATCGCACATCGCCGGCACGCCGCCCGCGACCTGCACCGTGGCGCCCAGGCGATGGGCCTCGGCTCGGATCTGCTCCGGGTAGCCCTCGTAGGGCTGGTGGGCCGACAGCATGTCGTTGTAGGCCGTGACGACCCCGAGGTGGGGGGCTTTCTCGGCGACGATGCGCAGCTTGTCGTTGGACGGCATAGCCGCCACGGCGTGGGCGACGTTGGCGCAGCCCATGCGCTCGAAACCGCGCTGGCGGCCGCCGAGCTTGGCGATGCGGGCGAGATAGTCGCCACGCAGCTTGGCGCTGCGTTCGCGGATGCGGTCTGTAACTTGAATGAGTGTGTCGTGCATGCGGGTCTCCTGCGGCTCTCGTAACCGGCCCTTGGGAATTTAGGTAACCATATTACTTGCCTCCAGCGCTGCGCGGGTTACGGGCTGGGTACCTGAGAAACGTCGTGCAACTCTCTGGCATGACAAGATGGGGGCGATGGCGTCACAGGCAATCCATATTCCCCATGGCCCGGCGCGCAGCGCCCATCTGTTGCAGCGCACGACCGCCGAATGGCGGGCTAGCGGCGAAGACCTGCTGCTGTTTGCCTATGGCTCGTTGATCTGGCGGCCCGAGTTCGAGTATGCCGACGCGCTGCCGGCGCGGGTGTTGGGCTTTCACCGCGTGCTGCGCATGCGTTCGCGCGTGAACCGCGGCTCGCCCCAGGAGCCGGGCCTGGTGCTGGCGCTGATCTCGGGTGGCAGTTGCCGCGGGCTGGTCTACCGCATCCCGCGCACCGTCGGTGAAGAGGTGTTGCCGCGTTTGTGGGAACGCGAGATGCCCAACGGCGTCTACGAGCCGCGCTGGCTGAACTGCGACACCGGCGCGGGCCGGCTGCGCGCCCTGGCGTTCACGCTGTCGCGCCAGAGCCCGAACTGGACCGGGCCTTTGCATGAGCCGGAGCTGCTGCACATCTTTCAACACGCCAGCGGCCGCTACGGCACGACGCTGGACTATCTGCTGCGCACCGTTCAGGGTTTGCGCGAACATGGGATCCGCGACGCGGAACTGGAGCGCCAGGCCCACCTGGCGGCGCAGCACGGGCTGTGCGCCCCGCTTTGATCAGCCCCTGAGCCGCGCGAGATCTTCCTCGGTGTCGACGTCGACATGCACGCCGGGGTCGTCGACGGGAATGGGTTGCGCCGCGTAGCGAGCCACGATGCGCCGCGCGCCCTCATCGCCCTGCAGGGCCACCAGCTCCGAGTAGAGCTCAGTGCCAAAGCCGACCGGATGGCCCTGGATGCCGCGGTACTGGGCATAGCAGACGGGGTAGCGCTCCAGCCCCTCGGCCACGGCCATGATGGTGGTCGGCTGCACAAGCGGCATGTCGGCCGGCAGGATGAGCCAGCCGTCGGCATCACCCGTGGCGCTGACGCCGGCGACGATGGAATGCCCCATGCCGATGGGCTGAGGCCGGCCGTGGGTATCGCGCTCAGGCAGCGTCACGACGTCGCGCGCCGCGATGAGCTTGTGCACGGCCGGCGCCAGGGCTGCCGTCGTCACAACGACAACCGGAAGCTGCGTCGCGATGGCATGGCGCAAGGTGCGCGCCAGCAAGGTATCTCCACCGGGCGTTCCCGCCAGGTGCTGTTCCAGCTTGTGGCCCGAGCCGCGGAAGCGCGAGCCGCGACCCGCGGCCAGCACAACGACGACGGGGCGTCGCTTTGTCATTTGCTATTCGTCCTTCAAAACCCACTTACCTAGCGCCGGTCTGAGCCGTTTGCTGCAGTGCCACAAGCATGCCGAGTGAGGCTTCGCTTGAAACTGGGGCGTTCACTTAAGGGAAGGTCTGCATACGTAGGGAGGTCGTCAGGCCTGGCGTTGGGCCCGCGCCGGGGCGAGTTGCGGGGTGAGGCAAGGCGCCTGCGAGGCGTGTGGCGGGCCTACACAACGAGCGGGTAACGACGAATCACCCCGCAACTCGCCCCGGCCCTCCGGGTTGGAGCTGCAAAGGGCTCAGTCGTTGTTGCAAGTGCTCGCGACGCCACCGGCATCGCTGCGCCTTGCGCCTAGACTGAGCCCTTTGCAGCACCAACGCGGGCCTAACGCCAGGCCTGATGACCTCCCGCCATGAGCAAGTTGAGCGACTTCCGAAAGAGCTACGAACTAGGGGAGCTGGATGAGGTGCAAGCTGCGGATGGACCGCTGGCGCTCTTCAACCGCTGGATGGATGAGGCCATCGCCCACGATATGTCCGAGCCGACCGCGATGACGGTGGCCACGGTCGGTGCCAACCACCGGCCGTCGACCCGCGTCGTGCTGCTCAAGGGCTGCGATGCACGCGGCATGGTCTGGTTCACCAACTACGAAAGCCGTAAAGGTGAAGAGTTAGCAGGCAACCCTTACGCGGCCTTGCAATTCCACTGGGTGGAGATGGAACGCGTCGTGCGCATCGAGGGGCGCGTCGAGAAGACCTCGGCCCAGGAATCGGACGACTACTTCAAGAGCCGGCCGCTGGATTCGCGCCTTGGGGCCTGGGCTTCACCACAGAGTCGGGTCATCAGTTCACGTGCTGTGCTGGTGGCCAACGCCGCCAAGGCGGCCGTTCAGCAGGGCCTGAACCCGGACCGGCCGCCGCATTGGGGCGGCTACCGCCTCGTGCCGGACCGTTTTGAGTTCTGGCAGGGGCGCCGTTCCCGGCTGCACGACCGGCTGGTCTTCAGCCTGGATGCCGACCGCTGGGTGCGCGAACGGCTGGCGCCCTAATTGACGGCGTTGCCGTCCTCGACGCGGTAGTACAGGCCGTAAGGGTCGTCGTTGAGCACGGCCAGCACACCCTCAACGACGACGGGTTCCAGCGTGTAACGCACCGGCTTCTTGGTGCGCACCTCGACCAGTCCCTCGGGCCCGGCCGGTACGCAAAAGGAGCAGGTCGTGGGCACCGACGACAGCAGGAAGTGCTGCTGCTTGTCGCCCGCCTCCAGCGGCATCATGAAGCCCTGCACCTTGATGGTCTTGCGGTCCAGCGCCTGCACGGCCGCGGGGAAGGTCGGCACGATCTTCTTTTTCTCGGCCTTGGCGGTGACTTGGGACAGCAAATGCCAGGACACGATGTCGGCGCGCTCCTCCAGCGGCTTGAAGGGGCTGCGTGGGTCGTGATAGCCAGGCCCCTGCCCCATGCCCGGCGGCGTTTGGGCGAACGCAGCAGCAGCGGCAAGACAGACGGCGAGAAGGGGCTTGAACTTCATGATGGCGGGATTGTCGGGGTTCAGCGCGGAGCTTGCAGCAGGGTTGTGACATCCAGCCGATAGGCCCGCCATGCGGGCCAGGCAGCGGCCAGCAGCGCCAGGGCGCCGGCAAGCAGCGGCACCAGCCATTCGGCTTCGCTCATGCCGAGCTGGCCCAGGCGAAGCGACTGTCGCTCGGCGAGCAGACGCTCCAGCAGCGCAACAAGGCCGTGCCCAGCCACCAGCCCCAGCACGGCGGCGAGGCCGGCGAGCAGCAAGGCCTCCAGCGCGATCAGCGCGGCGACACGCGAGGCCGGCGCGCCCAGCATGCGCAGCATCGCAAGATCGCCCTGGCGTGCCCGCACCGCATGCAGCAACGCGACCCAGACCGACAGCCCCGCCGCCGCGAGCAGCACGATGCCAAAGCCCCGCAGCACTTCGGTGCCGGCACCCACCAGGCGCATCAGTCGGGCTGTTTCCAGCGCCGGCGCGGCGGATTGCAGGCCGTCCTGCGCATTGACCCAGCGCGGCAGCATGACGGCGGCCAGCGGGCTGCGGTAGCGCACGAGGGCGAGCGTGATCTCCTTCCTTTCGCTCTCCTCGTCGTGTGAGACGGCGTGGTCTTCGTGCACCTCCCACACCGATGCCAGATCGGTCAGCACGAGGCGGTCCAGCACGCTGCCGGATTCGGCCAGCACGCCGACGACCTCGAACTGATGTTCGCCATGCGCGCCGCCACCCTCGGCCAAGCCGTGGCTGCCGGCGAAACGGTCACCGGGCTTCAGCCCGCTCGTGCGCGCGACTTCGGCGCCGAGAACGGCCTGCATCGGTTTCGTCCAGAGCGCGCCCTGCCCCATTTGGCCGCCATAGAGATCGATGTACGCCGGCGTCGTGCCAGCGATGCGGTAGCCGCGGAAGGAGTCGCCCAGCGACAGCGGCACAGCCTGGGCGACGAGGGGCTGCTGCTTCAACAGCTCCAGCGTCGCCAACGGGATATTGCCGGTCGGCGCGTCGAGGTGGAAGACACCGGCCAGCATGATCTGCATGGGGCTGCCCTTGGCGCCGACGACGAGGTCTATGCTGGCGAGGTCGCGCTTCAGCCCCGCCTCGACCTGGGCACTGGCGCGCAGCACGAAGGTCACGGCGGCGAGGCCGAGCGTCAGCAGCAGCAGGTTCAGCGCTGTCGTCAACGGGCTGGACCACAGGTATCGCCACGCGAGGCGGATCACAAGACCACCTCGCTGACGTCATCCCGCTCTGCCAGCGCTTCGACGACACGCGCGTCATGGCTGGCGATGACCAGCGTGCAGCCCTCGCGCTCGGCCGCATCGAGCAGCAGGGCCAGCATGTGCAGGGTGTGCTCATCGTCCAGGTTGGCGCTGGGTTCATCGGCCAGCAGCAGGCGCGGACGGCGCATCAGTGCGCGCGCGAGCGCCACGCGCTGGGCCTGGCCAACGCTGAGCTGGTGCGGCCGGCGATTCGCCAGCTCAGCAATGTCCAGCGCCTCCATCAGCTCGGCCGCGCGCTCCGGGTCGGCGCCCTGCCCTGCGGCCAGCGCCGGCAACGCCAGGTTCTCGGCCACAGTCAGCGCCTCGCTCAAATGCAGGCGCTGGGGCACGACGCCCAACGTGGCTCCACGCCAGGCGTCCAGCGCGCGCGGGCTCAGCGTCTGCAGCTCGGTTTGCGCAACGTTCAGTTCGCCCTGTTGCACGCGCAGCAGGCCCGCCAACAGGGCCAGCAAGGTCGACTTGCCCGAGCCCGAGGCGCCACGCAGCAGCAGATGCCGGCCCGCGGCGAGCGCGAAGTCGGCATAAGCGAGCTCGGCGCCGCCGGCGTAGCGATGGCGCAGGCCGCCCCAGGCCAGCATCACTTGACCAGGCGCTTGAAGCTGGCCAGGAACTTGTCCACCTTGCCGGCAACGACAAAGGCGCAATAGCCCTGCTCGGGGTTGCGGGCGTAGTAGTGCTGGTGATAGGCCTCGGCCGAGTGGTAATTGGTCTCAGGTAACAGTTCGGTGACGGCGCGGCCGGCGTGATGGTCGTTGACCTCCTTCAGCACCTCGGCCGCGAGCTGGCGCTGCGCCTCGGTATGCCAGTAGATGCCCGAGCGGTATTGCGTGCCGACGTCGGCACCCTGGCGGTTCAGCGTCGTCGGGTCGTGGATGGTGAAGAACACCTCCAGCAGTTCGCGCAGCGAGACCTCGGCGGGATCGAAGTCGATGCGCACGACCTCGGCATAGCCGGTGTTGCCGCCGCAGACGGCCTCGTAGGTCGGCTTGGGTCCCTGGCCATTGCTATAGCCGTTCTCGACGCGGTGCACGCCGCGCACGCGCTCGTAGACGGCCTCCAGGCACCAGAAGCAGCCGCCGGCCAGGGTGATGCGTTCGAGATTCGTAGCAGACATGGAATGACCTTCAATGAGCGCCAAGGGAGAGCTCGACATGGGGGCGCCAGGTCTCATCGCAACCCTGGTCGCAGAGCTTGGGCGCGGCGAGAAAGACGCGCGCATTGGGCGCGCCGCGGGCCAGCAGCGCATCGCGCACCGCCGTGGCGCGGGCCACCGCCAGCTGGCGCAGTGTTTCGTCTTCGATGGCGTAGCTGCCCAGCAGCAGGCCGCGCATCTGCTCGGGCGGCAGATCCTTGGCCAGGCCGAGCAGGTTCTTGGGCTTGTTGGGCAGCTTGCTGGCCTGGTAGAGGCGCTTGAGCGCGGCATCGGGTGTTGCGTTTTCGGCTTTGAGTGCACTGGCCAGGCGCTGTTCACGCAAGGCCTGGCCTTCGGCGGCGATGCCGGCCCAGCCCGTCAGCGTCAGCTGCACGCCGGGCTTGTCGACCAGCAGCTTGGCTACGCGGTCGAGCTTGGTCGAGTCGGCCAGTTCGACGCCACCCGGCACGAAGGCGATCTGGGCCTCCTCGGGTGCGTCGCTGCCGCTGAACAGGGCGAAGGGCGAGGTCAGCGCCTTGCCGATGAGATTGAGCACGAGCTTCCAGACCAGGCCGCCGACGCTGAACTCCGGATCGTTCAGGGAGCCGCTGACGGGCAGGTTGACGTCGATGACGCCGTTGCCGTCCTTCAGCAGCGCCACGGCGAAGCGCACCGGCAGCGAGGTCGCGTCAGGGCTCTCCACGCGCTCGCCAAAGGTCAGCTGGTTCAGGATGATCTGGTTGCTGGCCACCAGCTGGCCGCCGGGCTCGACCTTGTAGCGCAGCTTGGTCGACAGCTTGCCGCGCTCGATGGCGTAGCCGGCGTATTTGGCGGCGTAGGGCGACAACGGCGCCAGCTCGATGTCGGTCGCGTTGGCGGCAATGTCCATGGCCAGTGGTGCGCCCGGTTTGAGCTGACCGTCGATCTCCAGCAGGCCGGTGCCGGCGACCTTGCCCTTCAGCGTCAGCGGCGCCATCGCGCTGCTGGTGGACGAGAAGGCGCCCAGCGAGCCTTGCAGCTCGGTCAGGCGGGCGCTGTAGTTGGGGCGCACGAAGCGGTCGTTGAAATCGACGACGCCGCGGTTGACGCGGATGCGTTCGGCGGCGAATTCCGGCTGCGCTGCCGATGCGGCTGGCGCGGGCGCTGCAGCCGCTTCCGCCGGGCCGATGTCGCGCAGATTGAAGCGACCCTGGTCGTTGACGATCAGGCGGGCATAGGCGTCTTCGAGCAGCGCGTCCTTCACGGCCAGGCGTGGCGGCGCGCCCGGCGCCAGGGCGAGCTTGAGGCCGTCGAGCTGCAGTGCCTGCCAGCTCAGCAGGTCTTCGCCGACGACGCGCAGGCCCTCGACGACGCGGGTCTGCAGCAGCGCCAGCGGCCCGACGCGCACGTCGCCGCCCACGTTGGCCGTCCAGGCGCCGCCGGCCTGCTGGGCGGTGACTTCGGCCTTCAGCCCCAGCTCAGCGCGCTGCAGATGCAGTCCCCAGGCCGGGTCGAGGTAGGCGTTGAGCAGATGCAGCGGCAGGGCCTTGGCCTGAAGGCTGCCGCTGGCCGAGAGCGGCGCAATACCGACGCGGCCGCTCCACTGCAGGCTGCCGGCGCTGGCGGCGATGGGCTGATCATTCGCGCCGAGGGCCGCGAGTTGGGTGGTGATCTGCACCTGCACGGGCGTTGTGGCGGGCCAGCTCAGAGCGCCGAGCTGCAGGCGCAGCGGCTCGGCGGTCAGTGCCACGGGCGTGACGCCTGCGGGCACGGCGGCGTCCTGCCAGCGCAGTGCGCCGCGCTCGACCGTCAGGCCAGCAAGCTGCACCTTCCAGGCCGGGCCGGCAGCGGACGCGGCGCTGTCAGGCGGCAGCAGGCCGGCGATGTTCAAGCGGCCACCCTGCTCGCGGGCGAGCAGAGCGCGCGGCGCGTCCAGCGCCAGCGTGCCGAGGGTGATGGCGTGCGTGGCAGGTTCGACGCTGGCCTTGTCGAGCTGGGCCGAGGCCAGCGTCACCAGCCGCGGCGCGCCGGGCAGGCCAAGGCGAGCGTCGCTGATGCGCAGCTCGGCCAGGGTCAGCTGGGCACGGTCGGCGGCGCCTTCGGCCAGCGGGTTCGTGACGGTGAGGCCAGCCTTGGTGGAGAGGCCGGCGGCCAGCCGTACGCCGCTGGGCAACGGCAGCCAGGCGGCCAGGCGCTCGACGGCGAGGCCATCCAGCTCAGCATCAGCCTGCAGCAGCTCGGGCGACAGCTTGGCCTGGGCCGTCAGCGTGGCCCGGTCCAGGCGCAGGCTGGCGTCGAGCTGGGCAGGCGACTTCAACGGCCAGGCGGCTGCGCCGAGCTTGATCTGGATGGCCTCTAGCGCCAGGCCCTTGTTGAGAGTGAAACGACCCTCCTTGACTTCCAACCCGGCAAGGCTGAACTGCCAGGGGGCCGCAGTTGGCGAGGACACGCCGCCAGACCCTGACCCTGCCGGCAGCGGGCGCAGCCAGGCATCGGGCGACTCCAGCAGGATGGCGCCGAAGCCCAGCTGTCGACGCAGCGGTTGCACATCGGCGAGCGGCAGGCTCAGCCGCTTGAAGCCGAGCAGGGCCTGGCCGTCGGGCTGGGTCAGGGCCAGCTCGTGCAGCTGGATGAGGCCACTGAGCTTGACACCCGGCGTCTGCTTGGGGCGCTCGGCAAAGTCCACCGCCACGTCGACATCGAGCCTGCCGCCGGCCAGTCGGACGGGCGCGCTGGCAGGCACATAGGCGGCCAGCGGTGCGAGATCCAGCCCGGCAAATTTGAAGGACAAACGAGCACTGACGTCGTCGTCAAAGGGCAGCGCCTCGGCGCGGCTGTCGAAGGCGACGCCGTCGAGCTTGCCGTTCAGCTGGGGCTGCACCTTGACCTTGACGTCGGCCGGCAGCGTCGACATGAAAGGCAGGGCCAGGTGCAGGCCGGCCAGCTCGTGCTTGCGCTGCACCGGGCGGTCGTCGAAGAGGATGCGACCGTCGGCCAGCTCGATGTTGTAGACGGCGAACTCGGCGTCCGGCTCCTCGGGCGCCCCGGGCTTGGCGGCAAAGCGCTGGATCAGGTCGTCGATGTCATAGCGGCCCTCGGCCACGCGGGCGAGGCGCAGTTCGGGCTTGGTCAAGGCCACGGATTCGATGACGGCACGGCCGCGCAGCAGAGAGCGCAGCGACAGGGCAGCGTCCAATTTCTGCAGCTTGAACAGCGGTGGCTGCCCGGCGTCGGCGCCGGCAATACTCAGCCCTTCGATGACCAGGGCCAGACGCCAGGGCTGGAAACTGGCCTCCTCGACGGTCACCGGCCGGCCCAGGGCCTCGCTCGCCAGTGCAGCGCCACGGCCGGTAACCCAGCCGGGTAGCGCCAATGTCACGACCAGCAGCAGCAAGGTGACCAGGGCCGACAGCGCGGCGATGGTCCAGAGGGCGAGGCGGGCGGGGGAACGGGAGGTCACTGTCACGGCAAAAGCATTATTGATGTCGGCGAAGATGCCACAGGTGATCTCCCTCGACTATTCAGGCTTCAAGACGTTGCTGCTTGCCGCCGCCCTGCCCCCAGCGCCCCTGTTGCTGCTCGCGGCCTGGGGCGGTTGGCGACTCCAACGAGGCCGGCGCCTGGGCGGGGTGTTGCTGGGCCTGGCGCTGATCGGCGTCTGGCTGTCGGCCACCGAGGCGGTGGGCGAACTGCTGAGCCGGGCCGTGGGGCTGCCCACGGCTCTTGAGCCAGCCCGGATTGACGCGTTGCGCGCTCGCTCAGACGGCGCGGTGCTCGTGCTGGGCGGCGGCGTGAAGCGCCATGCGCCTGAGTTCGCCGCTGGTGCTCCGGCCCGCATCACCGCCGAACGCCTGGCCTATGGCGTCTGGGTTGCCCGGCGCAGCGGCTGGCCGCTGGCCTTTTCCGGCGGTATCGGCTGGACAGCGACTGAACTGCGCGAACCCGAGGCCGACATCATTGCCCGCGTGGCGGCTCAGGACTATGGCCTCCCACTGCGCTGGGCCGAAGCCAGTTCACGGGACACGCGGGAGAACGCCGCCCACACGCTGCCGCTGCTGGCGAAGGCGGGCGTGAAACAGGTCGTGCTGGTCACGCATGAGGCGCACATGCGCCGCGCGCTGCGCGCCTTCGAGGCCGAGGCCGCACCGTTGGGTCTGACGATGCTGGCGGCCCCCATGGGTCTGCGCGATGACGCGTTGAGCAGCTTTGACGACTGGTGCCCCTCCGTCGAGGGCTTTGCACGTGTGCGCTATGTGGTCTACGAGACCTTGGCGTGGTGGGCGGGCCGATGAGGCGCCACAAATAGAAACCCCGCCGGGCTTTAAGGCCGGGCGGGGTGGGTGGCTATGCCACCTTGGGGCTCCACGGCGATTTGCCGAAGGGCTCCTGGCGCGCAAGGGATTGCGCCAGAGGTTGTGCCTCAAAAGGCATCTCAACAGTAGGCGAGCACGCTCAGGGCTTCAAGAAGAGTTGCCCGAATAGCGCCTCGGCCCGCGCCGTGATCTCGGGCGGCAGGCTGATACCGCGACCCCATTCGCGGCTGGTCTCGCCGGGCCACTTGTTGGTCGCGTCCAGCCCCATCTTGCCGCCCAGGCCGCTGACCGGTGAGGCGAAGTCAAGGTAGTCGATGGGCGTGTTGTCCACCAGGGTGGTGTCGCGCACCGGGTCCATGCGCGTCGTGATGGCCCAGATCACTTCCTGCCAGTTGCGCGTGTCGATGTCGTCGTCGACCACGACGATGAACTTGGTGTACATGAATTGGCGCAGGAAGCTCCAGATGCCGAACATCAACCGCTTGGCGTGGCCGGGGTAGGCCTTCTTGATGGATACCACGGCCATGCGATAGCTGCAGCCTTCAGGCGGCAGATAGAAGTCAACGATCTCGGGAAACTGCTTTTGCAGGATGGGCACGAAGACCTCGTTGAGCGCAACGCCAAGGATGGCGGGCTCGTCCGGCGGCTTGCCGGTGTAGGTCGAGTGGTAGATCGGGTTCTTGCGCTGGGTCAGGCGAGAGATCTCGAAGACGGGGAACCAGTCCTGCTCGTTGTAATAGCCGGTGTGGTCGCCGAATGGGCCTTCCAGCGCGTGCAGATAGCCGCCCTTTTCCTTCAGCGGCACGCCGCGCTCGCTGACGCCGGTGTAGCCGGGTGCGGCAGGCGGGATGTGGCCTTCCAGCACGATCTCGGCCGAGGCCGGTGCCTGAAGCGGTTGGTTCTTGCCCACGCCGGTATTGACCAGTTCAGTACGCGAGCCGCGCAGCAGGCCGGCGAACTGATATTCGGACAGGCTGTCTGGCACCGGCGTGACGGCGCCCAGGATGGTGGCCGGATCGGCACCGAGGGCCACGGCGATCGGAAACGGCTCGCCCGGATGGGCCAGCGCGTGGTCGCGGAAATCCAGCGCACCACCGCGGTGCGCCAGCCAGCGCATGATGACCTGGCGGGGGGAAATAAGCTGTTGGCGGTAGATGCCCAGGTTCTGGCGGGTGCGGGTCGGCCCCCGGGTGATGACCAGACCCCACGTGATCAGGGGGGCTGCGTCGTCCGGCCAGCAAGTCTGTATGGGCAGGCGGCCGAGGTCGATGTCGCTGCCCTCCATGACCTCTTCCTGGCAGGCCGCGCGGCGCTGCACGGCGGGCTTCATGTCCCACAGGGCCTTGGCCATCTGCAACAGTTTGCCGGCGTCTTTCAGGCCCTTAGGTGGGTCGGGCTCCTTGAGGCTGGCGAGCACCCGGCCGACATCCCGCAAATCGGCCAGAGACTCAGCGCCCATGCCGAGTGCGACGCGACGCGTTGTCCCGAAAAGATTGGTCAAGGCGGGGGTGGAAAACCCGGCCGGCGCCTCGAACAGCAGGGCCGGTCCGCCGGCCCGCAGCACGCGGTCGCTGAGGGCAGTCATCTCCAGCACCGGCGAGACTTTTTCACGCACGCGCTTGAGCTCTCCGAGGCCTTCGAGGCCGGCGATGAAGTCCCTCAGATCGCTGTATTTCATAACCAAAAGTAGTTTTGAAGAGGCAAAACAACCTTGACTGGTTATCTACGCCTCGTAAAATTCGTCGCTTCGGGTTTTTACTGAAGCCCAACCGGCCAGGTCCTCCGGGCACAGAGATGCCACAGACCAGAGCAATCGGCCGGGAAATTATCACCGTCGCCCCACCCAGACCGCTTCGCATCGAGGCAGCCTGAGGCGGGTTGCGGCACAAGGAGTCGAATGACGACACGTCAAGACCTGTTCAGCCTGGCTCGCCACACGCGGGATTCGGCGTCGCTGTTCGTCAAGGACATCGGCAACGGCCTGCTCGTGGTCAGCCACAACACACTGGCCCTGCTGGGGCTGGCCGTGGTGTCGGTGCTGCTGGTGTTCACGAGCCAGGCCGGCCTGCGTGAGAAAGTGGAATCCGCCACCCTCGGCTGGCTGAATGCGCGCCATGAAGCGCGTGCCGAGGCCGAGGGCAACACCCTGATGGCGTCGGCCGAGCCCGATGCCATTGCCCGCGCCACCGCCACCGACCCCCGCGAGCTGAGCCGCCAGCAGGCCGCCGTCGCCCATTGGCTGGCGCGCCGGTACAGCGTGGCGCCGGAACCCATCAGCCGCCTCGTGCAGGAAGCCTGGGCCGTGGGCCAGCGCGCCAAGGTCGAGCCAACGTTGATCCTGGCCATCATGGCCATCGAGTCGCGCTTCAACCCTTTTGCGCAGAGTGCCGTTGGCGCCCAGGGCCTGATGCAGGTCATGACCCGCGTGCACGACGACAAGTACGAAGCCTTCGGCGGCACGTTGGCGGCCTTCGATCCGGTCACCAATCTGCGCGTGGGCGTGCAGGTTTTGAAGGAATGCATCCAGCGCGCCGGCGGCCTGGAAGAGGGCCTGCGCTATTACGTCGGCGCGGCCAATCTGGCCGAGGACACAGGCTATGCGGGCCGCGTGCTGGCCGAGCACGACCTGCTGAAGGCGGTCGCGGCCGGCCGCACGGTGCCGACCATGACGACCGTCCGGCCGCTGGTGCGCGAAGCGGCGTCTGCCCCCTCGACCGGCGACTCCGCCCAGGTGGCCCTGCTGCGCTGAGGCGCGGCTGACATACACTGAGCATTCACGCGACTGGCGATCAGGGTCACTAGCTGACCTGAGGTGGGCCACCACCGGGGAGCGTGAGGCGGCTGTCCTCTGTCGACATGACAACCGCTATCAGCCGTTCGCCTGGGCAGCCTTGGGACATCACGCCTGCCGTGACCGCCGGGGATTCACCGCCTGACCTTCGGAAACACCAGCATGTTTGACCGCAACACCTCCACCCTCGCCTTGGTCGACCCCGAACTCTGGACCGCCGTCCAGAACGAGAACCGCCGCCAGGAAGACCACATCGAGCTGATCGCCAGCGAGAACTACACCTCGCCGGCCGTCATGCAGGCCCAGGGCAGCCAGCTGACCAACAAGTATGCCGAGGGCTACCCCGGCAAGCGCTACTACGGTGGCTGCGAGTACGTCGACGTCGTCGAGCAACTCGCCATCGATCGCCTGAAGCAGCTCTTCGGCGCCGAATTCGCCAACGTGCAGCCCAACTCCGGCTCGCAGGCCAACCAAGGCGCCTTCTTCGCGCTGCTGCAGCCGGGCGACACCATCATGGGCATGAGCCTGGCCGAAGGCGGCCACCTGACCCACGGCATGGCGCTGAACATGAGCGGCAAGTGGTTCAACGTCATCAGCTACGGCCTGGACGCCAATGAAGCGATCGACTACGACGCCATGGAAGCCCTGGCCCGCGAGAAGAAGCCCAAGCTGATCATCGCTGGCGCCTCGGCCTACTCGCTGCGCATCGACTTCGAGCGCTTCGGCAAGATCGCCAAGGAGATCGGCGCCTACTTCATGGTCGACATGGCGCACTACGCCGGCCTGATCGCCGCGGGCGTCTATCCCAACCCTCTGCCCCACGCCGACGTCGTCACGTCCACCACGCACAAGAGCCTGCGCGGCCCGCGCGGCGGCATCATCCTGACGAACGACGAGGCGATCGCCAAGAAGATCAACTCGGCCATCTTCCCCGGCATCCAGGGCGGCCCGCTGATGCACGTCATCGCCGGCAAAGCCGTGGCCTTCAAGGAAGCCCTGACGCCCGAGTTCAAGGTCTACCAGGAGCAGGTCGTCAAGAACGCCAAGGTGCTGGCCGACACGCTGATCGAGCGCGGCCTGCGCATCGTCTCCGGCGGCACGGAGAGCCACGTCATGCTGGTGGACCTGCGTCCCAAGAACCTGACGGGCAAGGAAGCCGAGGCCATCCTGGGCGCCGCCCACATGACCTGCAACAAGAACGGCATCCCCAACGACCCGCAAAAGCCCATGGTCACCAGCGGCATTCGCCTGGGCACGCCGGCCATGACGACGCGCGGCTTCAAGGAGGAGCAAGTTCGCCAGACGGCCCACCTGATCGCCGATGTGCTGGACAAGCCGCATGACGAGGCCAACCTGGCCGCCGTGCGCGAGAAGGTTGCGGCGCTGACGGCCGCCTTCCCGGTCTACCGCGGCTAAGTCGAGCCTCAATGCGCTGCCCGTTCTGCTCTCACACCGAAACCCAGGTCGCCGAGACCCGGGAGTCGGATGAGGGTGACGTCGTCCGGCGCCGGCGCCGCTGCCTGTCCTGCGACAAGCGCTTCACGACCTATGAGCGGGCTGACATTGCCATGCCCTCGGTCGTCAAGAAGGACGGGCGGCGCGCCGATTTCGACGCGTCCAAGCTGCGTGCCTCCATGCAGCTGGCCCTGCGCAAGCGGCCGGTCAGCGTCGAGCAGATCGATGCGGCCATCAACCGCATCGAGGAGAAGCTGCTCGCCAGCGGCGCCCGCGAGCTCGCGTCCACGCGACTGGGCGAGCTGGTCATGCGCGAGCTCAAGCGCATCGACAAGGTCGCCTACGTTCGATTTGCGTCGGTGTACCGCAGCTTCGAGGACGTCGACGAGTTCCGGCAGCTGATCCGCGAGATCTGATACCGGGTTGACCCTATCCCCCGGCGGGGGGAGATGAGGGGGAGACCAGGGGGATGGGGCACCCGCCATCCCTCTTCGTTCCGCCTTTGGGGGGAAAGACGCGGTGAGCCCCGCTTCCTAGAGTTCGTTCCATCAACAACGAACCCAGGGAAGCACCATGAACCGCACCGCCAACACCCGTCGCAGCAACCGTGGTTTCACGCTCGTGGAGCTCTGCGCCAGCGTCGGCATCTGCGCCGCCCTGCTCGGCCAGGCGGTCCCAGCCATGGGTACGATGCGCCAGCAGCAGCAACTGCGCGTCAGCGCGGACACCCTGGCCAGCGACCTGCGCCTGGCGCGCAGCGAAGCGGCCCGCCTGGGCGACTCGGTCTTCTTCCGCATCAGCGGCAAGGGCGCCAACGCCTGCTACGTGATGTACATCGGCGCCAAGGACGACTGCGATTGTGCTGGCGGCAAGGCCGCCTGCAAGAAGCCGAGCAGCCAGGTCATCAAGGCCGAGTGGCTGCCGACGACCCAGCCCGTGCGCCTCAGCAGCAACGCCGAGACGCTGCAATTCCAGTACCTCCAAGGCCTGGTCACCCAGGCCGGCAGCATTGATCTCAGCCTGAGCGGCGGCCAATCCATCCGCCAGGTCGTGGCGCTCACCGGCCGCGTGCGCAGCTGCTACGTGGGCACGAACAAAGTCAGCGGCATGCCCAAGTGCGCCTGAGGGCCGTTTCATTCGCCCCTTCATTCATGGTGGATGCCGACCAGCGGCGCAACTCGGCGGATGAGCGGCCAAGACGTTACCGATCGTTGTGACGTACTGCCAAAAAATCGGGCCATGTGTACTTGTTCCCGCCCGCGACGCCGTGGCTTCACCTTGATCGAGCTGATGGTCGCGCTGGCCATTGCCGGCATCCTCGCCGCGGTTGCCTATCCCGCCTACACCTCGCACATGCAGCGTGCCCGCCGCGCAGACGCCATCTCCGCACTGACCGCCGTCATGCAGGCGCAGGAGCGTTTCCGCAGCAATTCAGCCACCTACGCGTCGACCCTCAGCGCACTGAACTTGAACATTGCCAGCATCACGCCCCTTTACAGCGTCAGCCTCTCAGGCGTCGGCGCAACCCCGGGGTTTGACGTCGGCTACATCGCCACGGCAACCCCTATAGCTGGCGGCAAACAGGCGACGGATCTGACCTGCAAGACCCTGACGGTGACCCTGGTGGGTGCTACACCCCAGTACTCGGCGACAGGCGACCCCAGCAACAGCGGCACGAATCGCGACACCGGCTCTGAATGCTGGCCTCGATAGTCATGACAAACCCTGTCCATGCCCTGAAGGCCCGGATATCCGGCCTGACGCTGATCGAGATCATGGTGGCCGTGGCGGTTCTCGGCGTCATATTGGCGATGGCCATTCCCTCTATGGCCGACTTGCTGGAAAGGCGCCGGGTGACGGCCGCTGCCGAAGAGGTTTCCGGCATATTGACTTACGCCAAGGCGGAAACGAATGCGGCCAATTCTCTGCTTTTCGTTCGATTCGACCCGCACGCGACGATGAGCTGCGCGATGGTCGTGACATCGGCGGGGGGCAACAATTGCAGATGCCACTATCCGGCGAACAATCTTTGCCCCACCGGAGGCGGCAGGTCATTGCGCCTGTTCCAGTTGCCCAAAACCCATGTGCAGTTCGATGCTGAGGGTGTCTGGGCCGCTGGCAACAACTACATCCGATTCGCGCGCGATCAGATGACGATGGAGACTGGGAATTTCCAAGTCGACGTGGTGGGCCTGGGAAAAGGCTACACGCTGCGCATTGAGGTGAATGGCATCGGGCGTGTCAGGGTTTGCGCGCCGTCTGCGCCGGCCGAAAGAAACGAGGCCAAGCCGTTTCAAAGGATGAGTGGGTACGCGTCATGCTGAATACCGCACGCACCAAGTCGTACCGAGCCCAACGCGGGTTGGGTCTGGTTGAATTGATGGTGGGCATCACGGTCGGCCTGATCGTCACCGCCGGCGCGGCCGTCGTGGCCACGCGGCAGATCAACGAACATCGGCGCCTGATGCTGGAAGTGCAGATGCAACAGGACCTGCGGATCGCCGCCGACCTGCTGCAGCAGGACATGCGCCGGGCGGGTTACCGCGGCCTGCCTTCAAAGGGGGTCTGGGAGCCCGAGCGCAACGCGGGCGCAACGCCGGCCAAGGAAGCCGCCTCCAGCCCTTACACCGCATTGACCCAGACCACCGCTGGCGGCAGCGATCTCTTTTACCGCTATGCGAAGAAGGCCAACGGCATTCTGAACGTGAGCAACATCGTCTCAGGCAACGAGCAATTCGGCGTCAAGTTGGAAGACGAGACGCTCTCCATTGCGCTGGGCCTGCTAGCCAACGGCGCTCACAACTGGCAGCCCATCACCGATCCGAACGTCGTCAGGATCACGAATTTCGCAGCCAACATCGTGACGCAGCAGATTCCTCTTGACGATCTCTGCGACCCGTCCTGCACGTCGGCGGGAACCTGCCCGACCCAGTCCTTGAGAACCGTCAATTTCACGATCCGGGCGGTCGCCAGGGCCGATCCCAGCGTCGTCCGTACGCTGACGGTCAGCGAAAAGATTCGCGCCGACGACATCAGTGGGGAATGCCCAGCATGAAGCAAGAACCTTTCATGCATTTCGCACGGCCCCAGCGCGGTGCCGCGACGCTGGTCGTGGTCATGGTGCTTTTCCTGGTCATGGCCCTGCTGGCCGCCTATGCCAACCGCAACCTGATGTTCGAGCAGCGCATCTCCGGCAGCTATTACCGCGCCAGCATGGCTCAGGAAATGGCCGAAGCAGGCGTGGAGTGGTCCGTGGCCATGCTCAATGGCACGGGCATCGACGACAACTGCGCCACGGTCGCCACGGGCGGTACGCGCTTTGTCGACAAATACCTCAATGTCTCGGCCGCCGATCGTGCCGTCACGAGCAAGCTCCCGACCCCTTCCAACCTCAACCTTGTCGTCGATTGCTCCTCGACCGACACGGGTCTGGTCTGCCGCTGCCCGGCACCCGCTAGCCGCACGGCCCAACCCAGCACGGCCCTCGCAGGCGCCCTGATCCCAAGCTTCGGCATCGCCTTGGGCACGGACGCCGCCACCCATTACGGCAGCTTCCTGTTGTCAGCCTATGGGTGCACCGACAGCAGCGTCGACAACTGCGTCAGTGCCAACACCGAGGCCCGCAGCCAGCGGGCGGCGGCCACGGTGCTGCAGAACACCGCCATCGCCTTCATTGCAGCGGTGCCTTCCTCGCCGGCCGCACCGTTGACGGTCAAGGGCAACCTGACGACCGCAGGCAGCGGCGGCCTGGGCCTGCACAACACCGACCCGCGCTCGGTCGGCCTGCTCGTCGTCTCCGGTGGCCTGGCGCCGACGCTGAATGACGATCGCATGGACAGCGTACCGGGTACGCCGCCGGATCAGGCGCGGGTCTTCGGCGACACCTCTCTACAGAACCTGGGTAACACCACCGAAGGCAACATCAAGTTCTTCCGCAACTTCATGGGCATGGCGCCGAGCCGATATCTCAACCACCCTGCCGCACGCGCCGTGACCTGCGCGGTCGATTGCGGCACGGCGCTCGTCGACGCCGTCAACGCCGGCAAGCGCATCCTGACTGTCAGCGGCGACATGGCCATCAGCTCCGATGTCACCATCGGCACGGCGGCTGCACCGGTCGTGCTCGTCGTGTACGGCGACGTGGCCCTCACTGGCCCCATGCAACTGAACGGCATGCTGGTCGTCCTCGGGGACCTGACCTGGACGAACAACACCGCAGGGGCCTCGCAGGTCACGGGCATGGTGGTGGTCCAGGGTCAAATGACCACAACGGGCCAGATGGACATCATCTACCAGCAGTCCATTGCGAACGAGTTGCGCAACCGCCTGGGCAGCTACGCCCGCGTTTCAGGTGGCTGGATCGACGGGACCTACGGAATTTGACGATGCTCAAGTCCTTGCACTCCCAAACTTCCCGCCGCGCCTCGCGCCGCCAGCGCGGCGTCACGCTGATCGAGGCCCTGGTGGCCTTGCTGGTGATGTCCTTCGGCATGCTCGCCCTCGTCGGACTGATGAGCAATCTGCGCCGGGGCGCCGACCTGGCCAAGCAACGCAGCGAGGCCATGCGCATCGCCCGCGCCGAGATGGCCACGTTGAAAACCTTCACGACGGTGACGCGGACCGCGGCGACGCCAGCCGCGACACCGGCCTATAGCGATATCAGCGCCCAGGCGGCAACGCCGCTCACGCCGGCGGACTCGAACACCACCTACAGCATTGAGCGCCTGGTCACGCAGTTGGCTGGCGCCAGGCATGTCCGCGTCAGCGTGGCCTGGACCGACCGCGCTGGCGACCCGCAGTTCGTCAACCTGGACACGGTCGTCGCCGCTGTTGACCCGCTCTTCAGTGCGGCCGTGGGCTTCACGCCGCCGGCAGGGCCTGTCACGCTACCCTCGAACCGGCACCCGGCCATCCCGGTTGGAGCCAAGCAACTGGATGGCAAGAACAGCGCCTTCATCCCGAGCAGCGCGCGCGCGGACGTGTGGGTCTTCAACAACCTGACCGGTTTCATCACGGGTGTGTGCACCCAGTTCGCGGTGGGCACGGCCGTTTCAACGGTGACCGCCTCCGCCGTTGCTTCCTGCAAGGACAGCCTGGCCGGATCGGGAGCCGGCTACGCCTATCTGCTCAGCGGCGTGATCCGCTTTTCCAACACCAACCCGCCCAACCCCAGCGCGCCAGGCGGCAGCGCGGTTCCCCTGGGGCTGGGCATCGTCGACGGCAGCTATGCGCTGCCGCATCTGGTCAACGGCCTTCCGGTGATCACCAACGGCAACATGGAGCTTGACAGCTTCAGCGCCACCGCGCCGAGTTCCGAGTGCTTCAACGACTCGCTCAGCTTGCCCCCTCCCCTTTTCGTCACCTACAACTGCATCGTCTATCCCGACGCCAGCACGCGGTTCTGGTCCGGCAAGCTGCAACTGACGACCATCACGACGGGCACGACGGCGGCTGACTACAGGGTCTGCCGCTACAGCGCCGACTACAACGGCAATGGGAGCCCGTACACGTCCGATCTGAAGGCCCTGGAGAACGAAGAACACCCTCCGGTCTATGCCCGGGTCACGGGTTCGCTGGCACGTCAGAACTTCCTGGTCATCAAGGGCAACCTCGACTGCCCGACGGCGCCAGCGGTGAATCCAAGTGCCGGCGTCTTCGCCGACTACTCGACCATCCAGCTGCAGCCTGCCCCTGGACCTTAGCCGCCGCGTTGGCGGGCCCTAGACTGCTCGCATGAATTCGCCCGCAATCACGGCGGCGCTGCTGCGAGCGCTTTCCCTGGCCGAGCAGGCCATCGGCCTGACCGACCCCAACCCCCGCGTCGGCTGCGTCATCCTGGCTCCCGACGGCCGGGAACTCGGCGCGGGCCACACCCAGCCGGCTGGCCAGGCCCATGCCGAAGTGATGGCGTTGCGCGATGCAGCCGCGCGCGGCCACGATGTGCGCGGCGCGACCGCCGTTGTCACCCTCGAGCCCTGCTCCCACCATGGCCGAACGCCTCCCTGCTGCGATGCGCTGATTGCCGCCGGCATCGCGCGCGTCGTGGCTGCGGTCAAGGACCCCAACCCACAAGTCGCCGGCCAGGGCCTCGCGCGCCTGAAGGCTGCCGGCCTGCAGGTTGAACTGGCGGACCCGGCCATCGCCGAGGCGGCCAGCGAACTCAACATCGGCTTCTTCTCGCGCATGCAGCGCGGCAGGCCCTTCGTGCGCCTGAAGTCGGCCATCTCGCTCGACGGCCGCACCGCCCTGCCCGATGGCCGCAGCCAATGGATCACCGGCGAGGCCGCCCGCACCGACGGCCATGCCTGGCGCAAGCGCGCAGGCGCCATGCTGACCGGCATCGGCACCGTGCTGGCCGACGACCCGCGCCTCGATGTGCGCCTGGTGCCGACTGCTCGTCAGCCGCTGCGCATCGTGCTGGACCCGCAAGGCCGCATGCCAGGCGGCGCCCGCATCCTGCAGCCCCCCGGAGAAGCCCGCGTCATCGGTCCCGGGCGGGCCAATCTGGCCGCGCTGCTGACCGAACTCGGCGCCCAAGGCATCAATGAACTGCATGTCGAAGCCGGTCCGACGCTTTCCGGGGCTTTCCTCGATGCCGGCCTGGTCGACGAGCTGCTGATCTACCAGGCGCCCATGCTGATCGGCGAAGGCCGCCCGCTCGCGGCGCTGAGCCCGCTGGCCGAACTCGGCGACGCGCGTCGCTGGCGCCTCATCGAAGCCACACCCATCGGCCCGGATCTGCGCCTGCGGCTGCGTCCCAAGTAACGCCCCACGCGGCACCAGCCGCTAGGGTCGCCACCTACAATCGCCGGCTATGCCCATCTCCCCCATTCCCGAGCTGGTGGCCGAGCTGGCTGCCGGCCGCATGGTCATCCTCGTCGACGAGGAAGACCGTGAGAACGAAGGCGATCTCGTGCTGGCGGCCGACCTCGTCACGCCCGAGGCCATCAACTTCATGGCCCGCTACGGCCGCGGCCTGATCTGCCTGACCCTGCCCCGCGAGCATTGCGAGCGCCTGCAGCTGCCGCCGATGACGCGGCGCAACGGCACCCAGCATGGCACCGCCTTCACGGTGTCCATCGAGGCCGCCACCGGCGTCACGACCGGCATCTCCGCCGCCGACCGTGCCCGCACCGTGCAGGCGGCCGTCGCTGCGGACGCCAAGGCCAGCGACCTCGTGCAACCCGGCCACATCTTCCCGTTGCAGGCCCACGACGGCGGCGTGCTGATGCGCGCCGGCCATACCGAGGCCGGCTGCGACCTGGCGCGCATGGCCGGCCTGTCGTCCACCTCGGTGATCTGCGAGATCATGAAGGACGATGGCACCATGGCTCGCCTGCCCGACCTTGAGATTTTTGCTGCCGAGCATGGCCTGAAGATCGGCACCATCGCCGACCTCATCGAACACCGCAGCCGCCACGAGAGCCTGATCCAGCGCGTTGCCGAGCGCCGCCTGAACACGGCCCAGGGCGAGTTCGACTGCCAGGTCTTCACCGACCGCACCGGCGGCACCCACCTGGCGCTCAGCCAAGGCCAGTGGACGCCCGACACCGAAGTCCTCGTGCGCGTGCACGAACCGCTGTCGGTCATGGACCTGCTGGAAGCCGGCCCCTGCGGCCACTCCTGGGGCCTGCCCGCCGCGCTGGCCGCCGTCAAGGCCAGCCCGGGCGGCGTGGTCGTGCTGCTGAATTGCGGCGAGGACGCCGCCGGCGTGCTGGCCCGCGTGCAGGCCTGCGAGCCGGCCCCCGCCACCAAGGGCGCGATGGACCTGCGCACCTATGGCGTCGGCGCCCAGATCCTGAAGGCCCTGGGCGTACACCGCATGCGCCTGCTGGGCAGCCCGCGCCGCATGCCCAGCATGACCGGCTATGGCCTCGAAGTGACCGGCTTTACTGCGCCTCCCAACTGTTGAACCCGAAAGGCCCGCGATGCAAGATTCCGAACCAGGCCTGCCCAGCTTCGAGGGCGCTCTCGATGGCAGCGAGCTGACCATCGCCATCGTCCAGGCGCGCTTCAATGACGCCATCACCTCGACCCTGGCCAGCGCCTGCCTGGCCGAGCTGTCGGTGCTCGGCGTGCCGACCGAAGCCATCCGCCACGTCACCGTGCCGGGTGCGCTGGAAGTGCCACTGGCCCTGCAGGCCCTGGCCGAGAGCAATGACTTCGACGCGCTGATCGCCCTGGGCTGCATCATCCGCGGCGAGACCTACCACTTCGAGCTGGTGGCCAACGAGAGCGGCGCGGCCGTCACCCGCGTCGGCCTGGACCATGGCATCCCGATCGCCAACGCCATCCTGACCGTCGAGAACGAAGCCCAGGCCTGGGCCCGCGCCGAACCCAAGGGCCGCGACGCTGCCCGCGTCGCCGTCGAAATGGCCAATCTGCTGAAAGAGATCGAGTGAACGCCTCCACCCCCAAGACCGCCACGAAGACGGCCAACAAACCTGGCGTCAAGCGCGCTCCCGCCAAGTCCGCCCGCCGCCGCTCACGCGAGGCCGCCGTGCAAGGCCTCTACCAATGGCTGCTGACCGGCGAGGACATCGGCGCCATCACCGCCCTGGGCCGTGAGCAGGAAGGCTATGCCAAGCTCGACGTGAAGCACTACGACGCGCTGCTGGCTGGCTGCGTCAACGAAGCGGCTGATCTCGACGCCATCCTGTCGCGCCACGTCGACCGCAAGACCACCGAGCTCTCGCCCATTGAGCACGCGATCCTGATGATCGGCGCCTACGAGCTCAAGCACTGCGTCGACATCCCCTACCGCGTTGCTATCAACGAAGCGGTCGAGCTGGCCAAGTCCTTCGGCGGCACCGATGGGCACAAATATGTGAACGGCGTGCTGGACCGCGCGGCGGGCGACTTGCGCCCCGTCGAGGTCGCAGCCAAGCGTTGACGAAGCGCTGATGAAACTGGCCGCGCGGCTCGACCGCATCGAGCCCTTCTATGTGATGGAGCTGGCCAAGGCCGCGGCCCGGGTCGCGGCCGGGCCACTGTGCGATCCGGCGCTGGGCGGCCGGCACATGATCCGCCTCAATGTCGGCGAGCCCGATTTCGGCGCTGCGCCTGCCGTCCGTGAGGCGGTCGCCCGCGTGGCCCAGGGCCCGACGCCCTACACCGACGCCCTCGGTTTGCCCGCATTGCGCGAGGCCATCTCGCGCTGGTACGGCCAGCGCTTTGGCCTCGCCATCGCACCCGAACGCATTGCCATCACGGCCGGCGCGTCGGCCGGCCTGCAACTCGCCTGCCTCGCCCTCTTCGAGCGCGGCGACGAGGTGCTGATGCCCGACCCCTGCTACCCCTGCAACCGCCACTTCGTGACGGCTGCGGACGCCACGCCGCGGTTGCTGCCGACCGGCGCCGCGGAGCGCTTCCAGCTCGGTGCGCAGCAGGTCCGCGACGCATGGACGCCGGCGACCCGCGGCGTGCTGCTGGCCTCGCCCAGCAACCCGACCGGCACGTCCATAGCGCCCGAGGTGCTGGCCGGCATCGCCGGCTTCGTGCGTGAGCGCGGTGGCGTCATGGTGGTTGACGAGATCTATCTGCCGCTCAGCTACGAGGAGCACTTCGGCCACAGCGCGCTTGCACTGGGCGAGGACATCATCTCGGTCAACAGCTTCTCCAAGTACTTCGGCATGACGGGCTGGCGCCTGGGCTGGCTGGTGTTGCCCCCTGATCTCGTGCCCGCCATCGAGCGGCTGGCCCAGAACCTCTATATCTGCCCGTCCACGCTGGCGCAGATGGCGGCGCTGGCGGCCTTCGAGCCCGCCTCCATCGCCGAGTTCGAACGCCGCCGTGCGGTACTGCGCGAGCGCCGTAACTACATCGTGCCCGCGCTCAACGCCCTGGGCTTGAATGTGCCGGTGCCCCCGGACGGCGCCTTCTACGCCTGGATGGATGTCAGCCACCATCACGCCGACAGCTGGGCCTTCGCCCACGAACTGCTGCAGAGTGCCCAGGTGGCGCTGACGCCAGGCCGCGACTTCGGCCTGACCGATCCGCAGCGTTGGATGCGCCTATCTTTCGCCTCGTCGATGGAAGACCTCGAAGAAGCCGTCGCCCGCCTGCGCCAGGTGCTGTCATGAATTTCCAATTCCCGATCCGCGTCTACTGGGAAGACACCGACGCCGGCGGCATCGTCTTCTACGCCAACTACCTGAAGTTCTTCGAGCGCGCTCGCACCGAGTGGCTGCGTGCGGCGGGCGTCGAGCAGCACCAGCTGCGCGAGGACACCGGCCTCATCTTCGTCGTCGCTGCTACCAGCCTGCGCTACGCCGCGCCGGCCAAGCTGGATGATCTGCTGACCATCACTGTCGAACCTGAGCCCGCGGGCCGCGCCAGCCTCGTGGTTCGCCAGCGCGCGCTGCGCGCTAACACGCTGCTGTGCGAAGGCGAGATCCGCATCGGCTGCGTGCGCGCCAGCGACCTGAAACCCCAACGCCTGCCCGACACCGTCGTGGCAGCGATCACCGCATGAACCAAGACCTGTCCATCGTCTCCCTGATCCTGCACGCCAGCTTCGCGGTGCAGCTCGTCATCGCGGGCCTGCTGCTCGTGTCGCTGGCGAGCTGGAGCGTCATCTTCGGCAAGCTGATCGGCCTGGGCCAGATCAAGCGCCGCAACGATGCCTTCGAGGCCGAGTTCTGGAGCGGCAAGAACCTCAACGACCTCTATCAGTCGGTCGGCAACCGTGCGGACGCCGCACCTCTGGAGCGCATCTTCGCCTCCGGCATGCGCGAGTTCCTGAAGTTGCGTGAGAAGCGCGTGACCGATGCCGGCGCCCTGCTCGACGCAGCCCGCCGCGCGATGCGCGCGAGCTTCCATCGCGAGCTGGACGCGATGGAGCACAACCTGTCCTTCCTCGCGTCGGTGGGCTCGGTCTCCCCGTATGTCGGCCTGTTCGGCACCATCTGGGGAATCATGCACGCCTTCGTCGGCTTGTCGAATCTGACGCAGGTGACGCTGGCCACGGTCGCGCCGGGCATTGCCGAAGCGCTGGTCGCCACGGCCATCGGCTTGTTCGCCGCCATTCCCGCCGTGCTGGCCTACAACCGCTTCGCGCGCCAGATCGACCGCAGCGCAATCACGCTGGAGACCTTCATCGAGGAGTTCTCCAACATCCTGCAGCGCAATTCCACCGCCCACAGCTGATGGCCTCCATCTCCTCCCGTGGCGGCCGTCGGCGGCGCACGATGAACGAGATCAACATGGTCCCCTTCATCGACGTGATGCTGGTGCTGCTCATCATCTTCATGGTCAGCGCGCCGCTGATCACGACTGGCCTGGTGGACCTGCCCAGCGTGGGCAAGAGCCGCCAGCAGCCCGAGCATGTCATCCAGATCATCGTTGGCACGGACGAGAAGCTGAAGATCAAGGTCGACCAACTCGAGCCCGAATCGATTCCCGCGAACCGCCTGGCCGAGCGCGTCAAGAAGGCGCAGGGCAAGGATGCGACCAGCCCCGTAGTCATCTCCGCCGACAAGAACGTCAAGTACGAGGCCGTCGTGCAGGTCATGGACGCGCTGCAGCGCGCCGGCATCCAGCGCGTGGGCCTGGCTGTGAAGAGCGGCGCCTCCTCCTCCAAGTGAGATGACGAGCGCGACCTTACGCCCCCCCGAGGCTGCGGGCCTCGGCCGCGGCATGACCCTGGCGCTGATCGCCCATGGCCTGCTGATCCTCGCGCTCAGCTATGGCCTGAACTGGCACAGCGATTCATCGCCCGCCTTCGAGGCCGAGCTGTGGTCGGCGGTGCCCCAGGTGGCCGCGCCGCGCGAGGAAGCGCCGCCCGAGCCCGAACCCGAAGCGCCCAAGCCCGACACCCGCGCCCAGCAGCGAGCAGCCGAAGAGGCCGCCGCCGAGCAGCGTGAGGCCGAGATCGCCATCGCCAAGGAGAAGAAGCGCAAGGAGGAAAAGGCCCGCGACGAGGCTGCCAAGGTCGAGCGCGACAAAGCCGCCCAGGAGAAGCTGGCCAAGGACAAGCTCGCCAAAGAGAAAGCGGACAAGGAAGAGCAGGACCGCAAGAAGGCCAAGGACACCAAGGCAGCCAAGGACGCGAAAGAGGCGAAAGACACCAAGGAGGCCGATGCCCGGCGCGAAGCGCTGCGTCAGGAAAACCTGCGCCGCATCCAGGGCATGGCCGGTGGCACGCCGGGCTCCACCGGCGCCGCGGCCCAGAACTCGGCGCCGTCCGCGGGATATGCCGGCCGCATCAAGGGCAAGATCCGCCCCCTCATCATCTACCCGGACGATGGCGTCGCGAACCCGACCGCCGAGGTGCAGGTGACGCTGGGCCCCGACGGCCGCATTCTTGGCAGCAAGGTGCTCAAGGCCAGTCCCGACCCCGACTGGGATCGTGCCGTGCTGCGCGCCATCGAGAAGGCCGAGACCCTGCCGCGCGACATCGACGGCCGCGTGCCACCAGTGCTGATCCTCACCTTCCGCCCGCGCGAATAGTCCTGACGGCCCGAGGCTTCAAAGCTCCAAGGAGATCGGCCGCCCCGGCAGCACCCGGTGCAACTCGTCGGCCAATGCCTGAAGGTCCATGGGTTTGCTGAGGTAGCCATCCATACCGGCTTTCAGGCAGGCATTGCGCCGCAGATCCGTGTCGCCGGCAGTGGCGGCAATGATGGGGAAAGGCGGCAAGTTGCCGACGCGCTGCAAGGACCTCAGATGCTCGCTGGCTTCCAGCCCGTCCATGACCGGCATGTCCACGTCCATCAGCACCATGTCTGGCGGCTCGTCGCAGCAGGAGTCGAGTGCCTCGATGCCGTCGCCGGCCACCACCACTTCGTAGCCCAAGGCCTCGAGCTGGCCCCGCGCGACGATCTGGTTCACGACGTTGTCGTCCACGACGAGCACACGGCGGCTCTCCTGCACGTACAGCGGCGTGGGCGACGTCAGCCGCGACAGTGCGGTTGAAGTCCGGGTATCGACATGCGCGGTGAAGCGCTCCAGCTCCAGCGGGCTGAGCGGGAGCACCCGGATGTCGACCGAGCACTGGCGCCGAAAGCGCAGCGTGTCGGAGCCAGAGACCACGGCGAGCACCGTCCACAGGCTGGGCAAGGCCTGGGCGATCTGTTCGAGCTGGGCCAGTTCCTGGCCGCTGTTCTCCGCGACGATCATCAACATCGGTGCCGCAGCAGCGGATATCGCCGCCGCGGCCTCCTCGATCCGCTCGAACGACACCACGTGCCAGCCCAGGTGCCGCAGCCTCGTCTCGACCGAGTCCAGCGCGCCGGGCGGAGGGCTGACCAGCCATGCCACCGAGCCGGTGGCGTTGGGTGAGTGCTCGAACACCACCTCTTCCGCGACAACTTCGCCGCTCAGTGAGATGACCAGGCCGTCAAGCCCCGCGTCGACGAACTGGACCGAGCCGGCGGTGGCCGGACAAGGCGCTTGCGCTCGCGCAATCAGCCCTTGGGCCACATCGGCATCCTCGGCAACCAACTGCAGGCGCTGCAGCACGCCCATGACATCGGACGGGCAATTCGCCCCAGTGCCGGCGGCGTGGATGACGATGCTGCTTCGGCCGAAGACCGGCGGCTCGACCACCGCGGTGAACATGACGAAACCCGACTCAAAGCAGTCGACGATGCCCAGCAATATCCGGTGGATGCCGGCACGCAGGTAGGGCCCAGGATCGTGAAGCTCGAGGCGGGGCCCGTGATAGTCGAAGTAGGTGACAAGCCCCTTCTTTCTGGCGTGGGGCAGCACGTCGCGCGCGCTCTGGGTGAACAGCTCTGAAAACTCCATCGGCGGACTCTTGCTAACTGTCCGCGAGACTAGGGCAAACCCAGCTGCCAGATGGTTTCCAATTGTGGCCGCTGCTTACACACGGATGCCTTGTGTCAATGCACGCGGCCAGCCGCCGGGTTCAGCACCATGCGATCGACGGACCAGCGCCCCGCGCCCCACAGCGCGATGGCCAGGGCCAGCACGCCCCACAAGATGTGCTGCGCCTCACCGGCGGCCGACAGGTCCTCCGCCGGCAGTGAAAGCGCCGCCATCAGGTTGACGACAAAGAGGCTCACACCGGCGAAGCGGCCCGCCAGGCCGAGCACCAGCAGCGCCGGGATCACCAGCTCGCCCGCGGTGCCCATATAGGCCGCAAGCGCTGGCGGCAGCAGCGGCACCTGGTAGTAGTCGTTGAACAAGGCCAGCGTGGACGACCAGTCGCGCAGCTTGACCAGGCCCGACATGAAGAAGACCTTGGCCACGTAGAGCCGCGCCGCCAGCAGCGCCAGCGACTGCAGATGGCTGACCAGCGTGTCCAGCGGCGCGGGCAGCCGGGTGGGTTGCAGGCCCGGGTCGGTGAAGGGGCGAAGCACGGTGGAGATCAGAGCGTTCATGGTGTCGTGGTCCGGTTCGGTGTTGTGGCCCTGACTCCCTGCAGCCAGGCGTTGTGCAACGCGGCTTGCAGCCAGGCGGCGAAGTCGAAGTCGGTTTCACCGCCAGAACCTTTCACTGTGGCCGCCTCCAATGCCTCGGCAAGATTCACGGCGTCGATCAGGGCCCGCATGAAGACCGCATCGGCGGCCGACACGGGTTGCCATTTCCCGCGCCAACCGGCTCGCCAGACCACCACCGGCCCGTCGGACTGCGCCAGCACCACCAAGCCTGGCCGCAATTGCAGCCAGAGCTTGTCGGGCGACGTGGTGCCGAGCAGGGCCAGCGAGTCGGCGTCCAACGACGCGTCCTGCGCGCGTTCGGCCCGGTGCAACGCCCAATCCAGGCGAGCGAGATCGGGCAAGCCCGAAGCCTCGCCGGCGCGCTCCAGCAGGAAGCCTTCGAGCGCCCCACCCCACTGCCCCAGGTCACCGCTCTCGGGCGGGTGGGCGCGCCAGAAGGTCCAGGCCAGCGACGCGAATTCGTCCTCGCCGAGTTCCTCGCGCAAGCGCACAAAGGGCACGGCCAGGGCTTGGGCCGACAGCGCCCTCAGGTTGTTGCGATAGGCCGCCAGGCCGCGCTCGCTGCCAGTCAGGCCGGGCGGCGCCTCGCCGCGCCCCAGCAGCGCATCGACAAAGGCCTGCTGAGCGGCCTTCACGGGTGCAGCGCCCTCGCCCGCTGGCCTTCAGCCAGCAGCACCGCCAGATCGGGCACAGCGGTGTCCCACTCGATCAACGTCGGCAGCGGGCCGAGCCGCTGCAGCGTGTGTTCGTAGACACGCCAGACCTCGTCACGCACGCGGCTGCCATGGTCATCGATGACGAGACCGTCCTCCTGCTCGCAGTGGCCGGCCAGATGGATCTCGCCGACGCTGCCGGGGCGGATCGCGTCAACCCAGCGCATGGCTTCACGCGCCGCGTCGTCCGGCGCCAGGCCGGCGTTGCGAGCGTTGACGAAGAGGTTGTTGACGTCCAGCAGCAGGCCGCAGCCGCTGCGCCGCGTCAGCTCGTTGAAGAACTCGGGCTCGGCCAGGGTGTCGCCGGCCCAGCCGACGTAGGCGCTGATGTTCTCGACCAGCATGGGCCGGCCCAGGCGTTCCTGGACCTGCTGGACATGGGTCGCCATCAGTGCGAGGGATTCGTCGGTGAAGGGGATGGGCAGCAGGTCTGCCGCATGCAGGCCCGTGCCCACGCGGGCAAAGCAGGCGTGGTCGGACACCCAGCGGGGCTGTATGCGCCGTGCAAGGCGAGCGAGCCGCTCCAGGTGAGCATCGTCCAGCCCCGCCGCCGAGCCCAGTGCCAGGCCCACGCCGTGCAGGCTGACGTCATAGGCCGCGCGGCCCGCCTCCAGCACGGCCAGCGTGATGCCGCCGTCGGCAAAGAAGTTCTCTGAATGGACCTCGATGAAGCCGAGCGCGGGGCGCTCGGCCAGCAAGGTCTCGTAATGCGGCTGGCGCCAGCCGATGCCCACGCAGGGCAAGGGCGGCGCCGAGGTCATGGCGGTCAAGCCCTCACTTCTTCGCGGGCGCCTTGGTCGAGCCGCCTTCCTTCTCGCACGTGCCCTTGGCGACGTACTTCCATTCGTTGGCGTCCTTGTCGGCCTTGGACTGGCCGGCGCAGGAGTGGCTGCCATTGGCGGTGGCGCAGTCGTTCTGGCCGGCCTTGGCGATGCCGTAGCACTTTTCCTTGGCGGCATCGGCGGCCTGGGCCTGGGCAACCATGCCCAGGGACAAGGCGGCGGCGAGAGCGGAGGACACGAGGGCTTGGTTCTTCATGAGACAGGTCTCCAAAAGGTTGGGGGGAAAAAGGCGGCCGATCATCCGGCGGCAAGAACGAAGTCGCAAGACGCTGCCAAGTCCTTACACTGCCGCCGCCATGACCGCTCCAACCGCCTCAGCGGACTACTGCCGCCAGATCGAAGCCCTGCGCCCGCCGCTGCTGAAGTACGCGCGCCTGCAACTGCGCAACCCCGCCTGGGCCGAGGATGCCGTCTCTGAAACCCTGCTCGCGGCGCTGGAGAAGCCCCAGGCCTTCGCGGGCAACAGCCAGCTCAAGACCTGGCTGGTCGGCATCCTCAAGCACAAGCTCGTCGACCAGATCCGCAAGAACAGCCGCGAACTGTCGACCACCTGCAGCAGCGAAGACGGCGAGGACCTCGACGATCTGCTGTTCGCCAGCGACGGCCACTGGCGCGAGACCCAGCACGACTGGGGCAACCCCGAGGATTCGCTGCGCCAGGTCGACTTCATGAGGGTGCTGGAGGCCTGCGTCGAGAAGCTGCCCGGCCAGCAGGGCCGCCTCTTCATGATGCGGGAGTGGCTGGAGCTGGAATCGGACGAGATCTGTAAGGAACTGGCGATCACACCGACCAACTTGTGGGTCATGCTGCACCGGGCCCGGCTGAGACTGCGGGACTGCCTGCAGTCCGGCTGGTTCGGCGGCGCGACCGCTGGAGGGGCGACTTGATCAAGCTGAAGATCACCTGCCGGGAGGCCACGCAGATCACGCTCAAGGCGGAAGATCGCAGCATGCCGCTGACCGAGCGGCTGTCGCTGCGCCTGCACCACCGCATCTGCACCAATTGCCGGCGCTTTTACCGCCAGGTCGAGCTGATGCGCCAGGCCAGCGCGCGCTGGCGGCACTACACCGAGGACTGATCAGGCCACCGGTGCGCCCTCGTCGGGCAGGGCCGATGCCAGCGCTTCGTCGCCCTCCAGTGCAATCGCAATCGCCAGCTTGATGGCATCGATCTGAGCCGCCAGGCCCATGCTGGGTACCGTCGGTTGGGTGCGAGCCGCCTGCTCGGGCAGGGCCGGCACATGGATGAAGCCGCTCTTCACGCCAAGGCCAACGAGCCGGTGCTGAAGTTCGAAAAACACCTGGTTGCAGACAAACGCCCCCGCGGTCAACGACAGCCCCACCGGATGGCCGGCCGCGCGCAGCCCGTTGCGAATGGCCTTGACGGGCAGCGTCGAGAAATAGGCCGGCGGCGCGTCCGCCCGCACCGGCACATCCTGCGGGCGCTCGCCGGCGTTGTCGGCGATGCGGGCGTCGATGAGATTGACGGCCAAGCGTTCGATGGAAATCTCTGCCCGGCCGCTCGCAAGGCCCAGTGCGATGACGAGCCCGGGCTTGTGCACGGACAGCGCTTCAGCCAAGACTCTGGGAGCGCCGCCAAAGGTCGTCGGCAGGCAACGCGCCTGCACCGTCGCTCCGGCAATGATCTGGCCATGCAGCGATCGGGCCACTTCCCAGGACGGATTGATGGCCTCGCCGCCAAAGGGCTCGAAACCGGTGAGCAGGATGTTCATGGCCCCAATTGTGTCGTTTCATGTCGAAGCCGGGCGAGCCCGCGGCCCGTCGGTCTGCGGCGTCAGCATGGCGTTTTTCGGGGCCAGCGCGAGCGCCGCAGCCCTCCATAATCATCGGCACACCTGCTGCCCAGCCCATGACCGACCCGTCCCAGCCCCTGCCCTGGCCCCATGGCGATGCCGACTCACCCGCTGCGGCAGGCCCGGCCTCCGGTTTTCTCTGGCCCAGCCCGCCCTATGCCGCCTACCCCCAGCCGCAGGTGCAGCGTGGGTCCGAGGCCTGCGAGATCCTGGGGCTGAACAACAGCCGCAGCATGGGCCAGCTGTTGCAACTCGATGCCAGCGACCGCATCGTGCAGATCAATGTGCCGCCAGCGCGCAACAGCATGCCGCTGAAGTTCAGCCAGTTCCGTGCCGTCAAGCTGCTGCGCACGCTGGAGGTGCCGCCGCGCGATGCCGGCGACCTGAATTCCCCGCTCAGCGTCGACCAGCGCCCGCGCACCGAGTTCCGCGTCGTCTTCACTGGCGGCGATGAGCTCAAGGGCGTGACCATCGGCCATCATCACGACAGCCTGGGCCTGTTCCTTTTCCCGCCGCTGGCCGATGACGACGACTCCGTGCGCCGCGTCTTCGTGCCCCGCGAGGTGCTGGCGAATTTCGAGATCGGTGAGCGCCTGGGCGACCTGCTGCTGAAGGACAAACTCGTCACGCCCGAGCAGCTCAACGCCGCCGCTGTCGAGCAGAACGACCTGCGCCAGCGCCGCGTCGGCGACATCCTCGTCAACCAGCAGATCGTCACCGCCGAGCAACTGCTGCAGGCCATCGAGCAGCAGGCCAAGATGCCGATGGTGCGCATCGGCGAGGCGCTGCTGGCGCTGGAGCTGGTCACGCCCGAGCAGCTCGAGGTGGCGCTGGTTCAGCAGCGTGATGACCGCTCCGTGCCGCTGGGCGAGCTGCTGGTGCGCAAGGGCGTCATCAGCCGCGCGCAGCTGCAGTCGGCGCTGGCGCGCAAGATGGGCTACCCGGTGGTCGATGTCGAGAACTTCGCCATCGAGCCTGACGCCGTGCGCAAGCTGCCGCACGCGGTGGCCAAGCGTCTGGAGGTGCTGCCCCTGCTGCTGCGCGATGGCCGCCTTGTCGTGGCCATGGAAGACCCGACGCGGCGCGACGCCCTCGACGAGGTCGAGTTCATCACCCAGCTCAAGGTCGTGCCGACGCTGACCAAGCTCGGCACCCTGCAGTTCGCCATTCCGCTGGCTTTCGACCGCTATGGCGGCGAGCCCCTGCCGCGCGGCAGCGCCGTCGACCCCCTGCCCGACTTCCAGCCCGACTTCACGCTGGACAACTCCAACAAGCTCATCGAGAGCCTGGAGCGCGACAGCAGCGAGCGCAGCGCCAGGGAAGAGGAGTCGCCCATCGAGCAGAGCGACAACTCGCTCGTGCGCCTGATCAACTCGATGATCATCGAGGCGCACAACCAGGGCGTGTCCGACATCCACATCGAGACCTACCCGGGCAAGGAAAAACTCAAGATCCGTTTCCGCCGCGATGGCGTGCTGCAGCCCTATCTGGAGCTGCCCCCCACCTACCGCAACGCGATGATCGCGCGCATCAAGATCATGTGCGACCTCGACATCTCCGAGCGCCGCAAGCCCCAGGACGGCAAGATCAACTTCGCCAAGTACTCACCCCAGCACCGGCTGGAGCTGCGCGTGGCGACCATCCCGACCAACAACGGCCTGGAAGACGTCGTCATGCGCCTGCTGGCCAGCAGCAAGCCCATGCCGCTGGACCGCATCGGCCTGTCGCCCGCCAACCTCGCCGCTCTGCAGACCGCCGTCGCCCGCCCATATGGCTTGGTGCTCTGCGTCGGCCCGACCGGCTCCGGCAAGACGACGACGCTGCATTCGGCGCTCAGCCACATCAACACGGCCGAGCGCAAGATCTGGACGGCCGAGGACCCCATCGAAATCACCCAGGCCGGCCTGCGTCAGGTCCAGGTGAACGCCAAGATCGACTGGACCTTCGCCAAGGCCCTGCGCGCCTTCCTGCGCGCCGATCCCGACGTCATCATGGTCGGTGAGATCCGTGACCAGGAAACCGCCGAGATCGCCGTCGAGGCCTCGCTGACCGGCCACTTGGTGCTCTCCACGCTGCACACCAACAGCGCGCCCGAGACCATCACGCGGCTGCTGGACATGGGCATGGACCCCTTCAACTTCGCCGACTCGCTCTTGGCCGTGCTGGCTCAGCGGCTGGTGCGGCGCAGCTGCACCGCCTGCCGCACCAGCGAGCCCATGCTTGAGGCCGAGCTGCAGGAACTGCTGGACGACTATCTGCACGTCTTCCCGGCCGAGGGACGGCCCAGCAAGCTCGCGCTGATGTCGGAATGGATCAAGTCCTACGGCCAGGGCGGCCGGCTGATGAAGCACCACAGCCCCGGCTGCACGGCCTGCGGCGGCAGTGGTTACAAGGGGCGCGCCGGCCTGCATGAGCTGCTGACTGTGTCCAAAGACATACGGCGCATGATCCAGACCGGGGCCCGCGCCGAGGAACTACAGCACGGCGGCCTCGCCGAAGGCATGCGCTCGCTGCGCCAGGACGGCATCATCAAGGTCTTGCAGGGCATCACGACCCTCGCCGAAGTCCACGCCACCAGCAATGCATGACTGAAAGTTCGAGCCGATGAGCGATGCGCCCGTAGAAACCGCAGCCCCCCGCCCCAAGCTGCGTCTCGGTGACGTCCTCGTCGAGCAGCAGCTGATCTCGGCCGAGCAGCTCGGCCAGGCGCTGGAGCTGCAGCGCGCCACCGGCAAGAAGCTGGGCCGCATCCTCATCGAGGCCAACCTCATCACCGAGGAGGCCCTGGCCCATGTGCTGGCCCGCCAGCTGCGCGCGCCCTTCGTCAACCTCAAGACCTTCCCGCTCAAGACCGACCTGGTGCGCCTGCTGCCCGAGACGCCGGCGCGGCGCTTTCGCGCCCTGGTGCTGGAGGAGCGTGGCGACACCCTGCTGGTCGCCATGGCCGACCCGCTGGACCTGTTCGGCTTCGACGAGCTGGCCAAGATCCTGAAGCGCCGCCTGGCCATGGCCGTGGTGGCCGAAAGCCAGCTGCCGGCCGTCTTCGACAAGCATTACCGCCGCAGCGACGAGATCTCCGGCCTGGCCAAGGCGCTGGAGAAGGACATCGGTGACGCCGTCGACTTCGGCGCCCTGCAGGCCAGCGTCGGCCAGGAAGGCGCACCGGTCGTGCGCCTGCTGCAGTCGGTGTTCGAGGACGCGACGCGCGCCGGCGCTTCCGACGTGCACATCGAGCCCCAGGAAGGCGAGCTGCTGATCCGCAACCGCGTCGACGGCCTGATGCAGACGCTGACGCAGGCCGACAAGCGCATCGCACCGGCCCTGGCGCAGCGCCTGAAGCTGATGGCGGGCCTGGACATCTCCGAAAAGCGCCTGCCGCAGGACGGCCGCTTCACGCTGCGCCTCTCCGACCGCACGCTGGACGTGCGCCTGTCCACCATGCCCAGCCAGTACGGCGAATCGGTCGTCATGCGCCTGCTGGGCCAGGGCTCGGCCCTGCGGCGGCTGGATGCCATCGGCATGCCCGACGACATGCTCAAGCGCTTTCGCGAGCTGCTGGGCCGTGACTCCGGCATGCTGCTCGTCACCGGCCCGACGGGTTCAGGCAAGACCTCGACGCTGTATGCCGCGCTCGCCGAGCTGGACTCGGAGAAGCTCAAGATCATCACCGCCGAAGACCCCATCGAATACCGTCTGCCGGGGCTGACCCAGGTGCAGGTCAACGACAAGATCGAGCTCGATTTCGCCAAGGTGCTGCGCGCCGCGCTGCGCCAGGACCCCGACGTGATCCTGGTGGGCGAAATGCGCGACGCCGAAACGGCCGAGATCGGCCTGCGCGCCGCCATCACCGGCCATTTGCTGCTGTCCACGCTGCACACCAAGGACACCGTCTCCACGCCTTTTCGCCTGCTCGACATGGGCGCGCCGCCCTTCATGGTGGCCACCTCCCTGCAGGCCGTGCTGGCCCAGCGCCTGCTGCGCGGCGTCTGCAAGCACTGCGCCGAACCGCACCTGGCCACGCCGCAGGAGCAGGCCTGGATCAACGAGGTGCTGGCCATGAATGGCGAGGCGCCGGGCCTCGTGAAGAGCGTGGCGGGCCGCGGCTGTGCGGAGTGCAACGGCACCGGCTACCAGGGCCGGCGCGGCATCTACGAGATGCTGGAGATGGACCCCGACATGGCTCTGGCCATCCAGAACAGCGACGCCGGCGCCTTCCTGACGGCCGCCCGCAAGTCGCTGCGCGGCAAGACCCTGGCCGACCGCAGCCTGGCGATGGTGCGCGAAAGCAAGACCTCACTGGCCGAGGCGGTGCGCATCAGCGTAGATGCTGAATGACAGAGTTGAAGCCCCTCGCCCAGCCTCGCGCCGCTGAACGCGGGCGAGTCCAGTCGGTCCCCCGCGGGGACGGCGATGCTTGCGGCGTTGAGCCGCAAGCACATCGCCCGCGATCCGGCTCGGGGCGGCCCAGCGCTCGGCTCGCGGCTCGAACGCACAGAAGGCAACCCGCATGAACTTCGCGTTCAAGGGCCGCAACGGCCGCGGTGAGCTGGTTGAAGGCATCGTCGATGCCATCAACAGCGACGCCGTGGCTGCCCAGCTGATGGCTGGCGGCGTCGTGCCCGTCAGCATCGAGGCGACCACCGAGGCCGTCAGCGTGGCGGGCGGCGGCAACTGGCTCGAGGCCCTGCTCGCCAAGCCCATCACGCAGGAGGATGCCCTGGTGCTGACGCGTCAGATGTACACCCTGCAAAAGGCCGGCGTGCCCATCCTGCGCGCGCTGGCCGGGCTGGAGGCCTCCACCAGCCACCCCGGCATCATCGCCCTGCTGCAGGACGTGCGCGCCAGCCTGGACCAGGGTCGCGAGCTGGGCACCGCCTTCGCGCGCCACCCGGCCGTGTTCAGCAGCTTCTACGTCGCCATGACCCGCGTCGGCGAGCTGACGGGCAAGCTGACCGAGGTCTTCCAGCGCCTGGCCGAGCACCTGGAGTTCGAGCTGGACATCCGCGCCCGCATCAAGCAGGCGCTGCGCTACCCCATCATGGTGATCGTCGCGATGGCCATCGCACTGATCGTCATCAACGTCTTTGTTTTACCGAAGTTCGCCGACGTCTTCTCCCACTTCAAGACAGAGCTGCCGCTGATGACACGCATCCTGCTCGGCTTCTCGGGCTGGACGGTGAAGTGGTGGCCCCTGGTCGTGGCTGCTGGCATCGGCGCGGCCTTGGCCTGGCGAAACTGGATCGCCACACCCGGCGGCCGCTACACCTGGGACCGCTTCAAGCTGCGCCTGCCCATCGCCGGCAACATCGTGCTCAAGGCCACGCTGGCCCGCTTCGCGCGCAGCTTTGCGCTGGCCAGCAGCTCGGGCGTGCCCATCAGCCAGGCGCTGACCGTGGTCGCGCAGACCGTGGACAACGCCTACATCGGCGCCCGCATCGAGCAGATGCGCGACGGCGTCGAGCGCGGCGAAAGCATCTCTCGTTGCGCGACGGGCACCGGCGTCTTCACGCCCATCGTGCTGCAAATGATTGCGGTGGGCGAGGAGACGGGCGAGCTGGATACCCTGATGACCGAGATCGCGCAGATGTATGAGCGCGAGACCGATTTCGCCATCAAAGGCCTGTCCGCCGCCATCGAGCCCATCCTGCTGAGCATCATCGGCGGCATGGTGCTGGTGCTGGCCCTGGGTGTCTTCCTGCCACTGTGGAACCTGGGCCAGGCGGCCATGGGGCGTTGAAGCGACGGCCAGGGCGTGAAGCCTGCAACGGTTTGCAGGCCGGTGTGGACCCGTCATAAAACTCGTGCGCAATTCACTTCTCATCGCTGAGCCGCTGCCCGATAGTCCTGTCACCCCCCGGACCACAGCGCCCAGAGCGCAGGAAGGCACCCCATGAACAAGTCTGTGCAAGCTGGTTTCACCCTGATCGAACTGGTGATGGTCATCGTCATCCTCGGCGTGCTGTCGGCCGTCGCCCTGCCCAAGTTCGTCGCCGTTGATGACGACGCCAAGCAGGCGGCCGTCAACGGTTTTGCCGGCGCGCTGAGCTCGGCCTCGGCCATCAACTACGCCGGCCGCAAGGCCAACGGCAACAACGGCGTGGCCGTGACCAAGTGCTCCGACGTCATCGCAATGCTGCAAAGCCCGCTGCCCACCGGTTTCTCGGTCACGACGGACAGCACCGCTGCCGCCAACATCACCGTGAGCACCTGCGTGCTGACCGGTCACATCGACAAGACGGCCACCTTCACCGTCACCGGCATCCTCTGATCCCATGACCCACGCCCCGCGCGCCGACGCGGGCTTCACGCTGATCGAGCTCATCCTCGTCATCGTGATCACAGCCGCCCTGGCGGTGTTCGCCCTCCCCAAGGTGGTGGACACGACGCTGTGGCGGCTGCGTTCTTTTGGCGATGACCTTCAGGGCCGCCACCAGGCCATGCTCAGGCTGGCCCTGCAGCAGCGCCGCCCCATCATCGAGACCATCAGCAGCACCGGCGTGAGCTGGGCCTACGGCAATGGCAGTGGCACCGCCATCGCGACGCTACCCTGCCCTGCGACCGAAAGCCCTTGCTTGTCCTCCAGCGGCACAGTGACCTTCAACAGCGGCAACAGCGGCGCGACGACGACCCACACGGGTGGCGCGCTGACCGTCACGGTCGCCTCCAGCAATTACAGCCAGGCCTACCGCATCGAGGCGGATACGGGCCTGATCTACGCGACTCCTTGAGGCTTGACCCATGAGGCGCTCGGCTAGCATCCCCCGCATGCCGGCCATGCCCCGTCGGCCGCGCCAGTGCGGCCTGAGCCTGATCGAACTCCTGCTCTTCATCGTCGTTGTCAGCATCGCGCTGGCCGCGCTGCTGAAGGTTTTCGTCACGGCCACGACGGCGAGCGCGGAACCCATGATCCGCCGCCAGCAGCTGGCCATCGCCGAGTCGCTGCTGCGCGAGGTGGAGCTGATGAACTTCACCTGGTGCGATCCCGACGATGCCAACGTCGCCACGGCCACGTCGGCCACGGTGTCGCCAACCGGGTGCGCAGCACTCGTCGAAGGCAGCGGCACCGAGCCCGGCGAGACCCGCTACGGCACCACCTCCTTCGACAACGTCAACGACTACGCCGGCTTCTCGATGAGCGGCATCCGCGACGTGGCCAACACGGCCATCGCCGGCCTCGGCGGCTACAGCGCCTCGGTCGCCGTGACCTCGGCCGCCCTGGACAACGTCGTGGCCGGCGAGGCGCTGAAGATCACCGTCACCGTCACTGCGCCCGACAGCAGCACGCTGACCTTGCAAGGCTGGCGCACCCGCTATGCCCCCAACGATGCGAACTGAAGGCGTTCGCTCACGCCAGCAAGGCTTCACGCTGATCGAGGCGGTGATGACCATCGTCCTCACCGGCATCGTCATCACCATCGTCTCGGTCTTCATCGTGCCGGCGACGGATGCCTACTTCGCCAGCAACGACCGCGCCCAGCTCGGCGAACAGGCCGACACCGCGCTGCGCCGCATCGCCCGCGACCTGGCCGGCGCTCTGCCCAACAGCGTGCGCGTGAAGGGCAACAGCCTGGAGCTCATCCCCGTCAGCGGAGCGGCGCGTTACGCCACCGCCGGTGCCGGTGCCTTGCAGTTCGGCGTCGCGCCCGTCCCCAACTTTGCCATTGTTGGGCCATCGCTCACGATCAGCCATGCCAGCCAGAAGCTGGCCTGGTACAACCTCGGCGCCGACACGCCGGACGCCGACGCCTACGCCGGTGACAACGTGCGCATCTCCGGCAACGCCGCGGGCAATGCCGTCAACGTCGGCGTCGCGGGCGTAGCGCTGCCCAATGCGCTGCAGTCGCCGCCATATCGCGTCTATGCCATCGAGTCACCCGTCAGCTACACCTGCAATATCGCCGCCGGCACGCTCACCCGCTACAGCGGCTATGCCGCGACAGCCAGCCAGGCCGACCCGCCGGCAGGCACCGCCGCCGTGCTGGCCCGCAACGTCACCGCCTGCAGCTTCAGCTACGGCACCGGCGCGGCGACGGCCCGCTACGCCCTCGCCTCGCTGCAGATCTCGCTGACCCGCTACGGCGAGACCGTGTCCCTCTATCACGCCGTCCACGTGGACAACCTGCCATGAGAACGCTGCGCGGCTTAGCGAACCGGAGTACCGGCTTCACGATGATGTCCATGCTCTTCATCCTCGTGGTGCTGGCCGCGCTGGGCGTGGCGCTGGCCTCGCTGAGCCAGCGCCAGCAGCTCGGCTCGGCCGGCGAACTGGCCGCGGCCAAGGCTTACCAGGCCGCCCTGGCTGGTCTGGATTGGGGCAGCTACCAGGTCCTGCGCGGTGCCGCCCAGCCCATCTGCTTCGCCACCAAGAGCATCGCCCTGCCCGACCAACTGTCCGACTTCACCGTCACCATCACCTGCGCGCGCAATCCGGCCGCCGGCACGGTGACCGACGGCGAGCAGCAACTGGCCTTCTACGTCGTGCAGGCCACCGCCTGCAACATCGCGAGCGGCGGCGCCTGCCCCAACGGCAGCACCACCGAACCCACCTACGCCGAGCGCCAGCTCAGCCGCACCTTGTCGTACAAGACATGCACGCCGCCCGCTGTCTCCTGCTGATCGCCCTGGCCCTGCTGTGCGGCCTCGCGCAGGCCGCGTCCAGCTACACCTTCCGCAGCGACAGCTATGCCTGGGAGACGGCCGCCAATGCCCTCGCGTGGGACCGCAGTTGCACCAGTTACCCGGGCGACGACGACAAGGCCACCATCACCTTCACCGGCGGCTTCAAGTTCACCTTCGCAGGCACGGCCTACACGTCGGTGCGCGTGCTGACCAATGGTGGACTGCAGTTCGGGACCGACACCGGCTTCTTCCGCAATTACACCAACACCGCCCTGCCGGCCGGCGCGGCCGACACGCAGAGTGGCTGCGTTGCCTCGGCCACGACCAACGTCATCCTGGCCTACTGGACCGACCTCGACCCCAGCCGCGCCGGCAGCGGCGGCGTGACCTGGGAACAGAAGGGCACGGCGCCCAACCGCTACGTCGTCGTGTCCTGGAACGGCGTCTATCAGTACAACACCAGCACCCCCTACACCTTCCAGATCATCCTGTTCGAGAACGGTGAGTTCAAGTACCAGTACGGCAACGCCAATGCGAGCGGCTCCAACGCCACCATTGGCGTGCAGGTCAGCAGCAGCGACACCACCCAGTACTCCTACAACAGCGGCTACAACGCCAACGGCAGCGCCATCCGCTGGTTCGTGCCCAACGGCACGCCGACGCGCCGCGCCGAGTACCGCTTTGACGAATGGAACTACAGCGGTCGCGTCGGCGAGGTGGCGGACAGCAGCGGCAACAGCAACAACGGCGTGCGCATCGGCAACGCAGTCACCTCGGCCACGGCCAAGGTCTGCCGCTCGCTCAGCATCCCGGCCGACACAACGAGTACCAGCCACGCAGTGGACACGCTGCTCGACGTCAACTCCGGCGTCGGCGACAAGGGCGCCGTGACCTTCTGGTACGACGCCAGCACGGCCTGGAACAACTCGGCGGCGATGCTGCTGGACGCGACGACGTCCACGAGCAAGCCCTTCTTCCTGGTGCGCCAGAGCGACGGTTCCCTGCGCCTGACCGTCACCGACAGCAACGGTCTCGTGGTGTCGACCGCCACGCCGGCGCAGTCCGTCGCCGCGAGCACGTGGAAGCACATCGGCATCACCTGGAACCTGGCAGCCGGCACCAACCAGAGCACGCTGCGCATCTATCTCAACGGCGTTCAGATCGGCGCCACGACGGCGACGACGAGCGGCAGCCTGGACAACAGCATCGGCACCCTCTTTGTCGGCGACAACCGCAGCAGCACCGCGCCCACCAATGGCACGCTGAGGTCGGCCAATGGCCTCATCGACGAAATGCGGGTCTACAACTACGAGATCAGCGCGCTGGAGCTGACGGCCGACATGGCGCCGGCCTCGCGCACTTGTCCGCTGCCGCTGGACCACTACGAGGTGTGGCTGCCATCCACCAGCCTGACCTGCCTGCCGACGACGGTGACCGTCAAGGCCTGCGCCACCAACGCCGCCAGCTGCAGCGTCGAGACAACGGTCAATGGCACGGCCACGCTGACGACCAGCGCCGGCACGCTGGGCAGCAGCGCCCTCAACTTCAGCAACGGCGTCGCGACGACGACGCTCAGCCTCCCCGGCGGCGCCGACAACACCAGCGTGGCGCTGACGCTGAGCTCCGAGAGCACCGCCGCCGCCAATGCCCGTGAATGCTGCCCCGATGGCGCCAGCTGCTATGTGTCCAACAGCTGCTCGACGACCTTCAAGCGCTCCGGCTTCCTGGTCTCCACCACCACCACCGGTGCTGCGATCACCCTGCCCATGCAGACGGCTGGCACGGCATCGGCCTCCTATTGGCTGCGTGCCGTCAAGTCCGGCACCAACAACCAAGCCTGCGAGGCGGCCTTGACCGGTTCCCGCAACGTCAATTGGGGCTATCAATGCCTCAATCCGGCGAGCTGCGGTGGCAGCAACCTGATGAGCGTCAATGGCACCGCCGTTGCCGGCAACGCCAGCGGCGTGTCCACCGCCACGGCCGCTGTGCCGATGACTTTCGACACCAACGGCAACGCTCCCTTCACGCTGACCTTCAACGATGTCGGCCAGACGTCGCTGTTCTTCAACTACGCGGTCAACCCCGCAGTCGGCGTTGACATCAACGGCACAGGCAACGCCTTCGTCACCAAGCCGGCGCGCTTTCTGATCTCCAACGTCGCCAGCGGCGCCAAGCCCAATCCCGCCGCGGCCAATGATGCCGGCGGCTCTTTCGTGGCTGCAGGCGCCAGCTTCGGCGCCCGTATCACCGCCGTCACCTCAGGGGGAGTTGCCACGCCCAATTTCGGCAAGGAGTCGACGCCCGAAGGCGTGTTGCTGACACCGACCCTGGTGCTGCCTTCGCCGGGCGCCTCCGGCACGCTGACCAACGGCACCGTGGCCGGCAGCCTGTTCATCAACGGCGTCGCCAACGTCGGCAATCTCAGCTACGCCGAGGTCGGCATCATCACGCTGACGCCTGCCCTGGCCAGTAGCGGCTACCTCGGTGTGGCCGCACCGACCGGCGCCGTGACCGGCACGCCCACCGGCAATATCGGCCGCTTCATCCCGGCCGGCCTCACCGTTACGCAGGGCCTGCCTACGCATCGCAGCGATCTGGCATGCGCGCCGGCTTCGACTTTCACTTACCTGGACGAGAACTTCAGCCTCGCGTTCACGCTGACGGCCGTCAATGCCGCCGGCAACAAGACCAGCAACTACACCAGCAATGCCAGCGGCAACTTCACCAAGCTCCCCCTCGGCACGCATGGCAGGTTCAATCTTGCCGGCATCGCCGGTGCAACGAAGTTTGCCGGCCGCGTCGGCGCCTCTGCCAGCGCTGGAACCTGGACGAACGGCACGGCCTCGGTGACCCTCACCGCCAAAGTCGCGCGTGGCGCGACAGTCGATGGTCCCTTCAACAGCGCCCAGTTCGGAATCGCGCCGGTCGATGATGACGGCGTGGCCATGGCCGCCTTCGACCTCGACACCGACGCGGTAGCCGGCAACGATCGAACGCAGGTCAATTCCTCCGGCCCTTCCGGGCAAATCCCCCTGCTCTACGGCCGCCTGCGCCTACAAAATGCGCTCAGCGCCGCCAACCGCACGCTGAAACTGCCGCTGACCGCCCAATCCTGGAACGGCACGGCCTTCGTGACCAACGCCTTGGATTCCTGCACCCGCATCACCGCCGCCAACCTGAGCTTCGGCAACTTCCGCAAGACCCTCACCGCTCAGGATGCGGTCATGTACCCCAACGTCCCCAACACCGCTGTCGTCGTCAACCCGCTGCAACCAACTTACATCACGCTGGCCGCCCCGGGCGGTGGCCGCCTGGGCAGCATGGACGTGGCCGTGGCCCTGAGCTCCACGCCCACCGACGCGTCCTGCCTGAAGACGGCCGGCGGCTGGGCCAGCGCCGCGGTGCCCGCCACCGCCGGCGCCAACCTCGCGTCGCTGCGCGGGGCCTGGTGCGGCGCGGCCGCCACCAGCGACCCCAGTGCCCGCGCCACCTGGGGCCTGTACCGCGGCAGCGACGGCGTCGTCTACCAGCGGGAGAACTATTGATGCGCTGGCCCTGGTCCACCCGCCGCAACGGCCAGCGCCTGTTACTGCGCCGCGTTGGCGAACAGCATGCCTTCGTGCTGACCGACGGCCCACCCGGTCATGACCAGGACCAGCCGGCCCGGCTGCTGCGCTGGGGCCTGATGAGCGAGGCAAAACCCGTCACCTCGGGCGACGCCATCGCGCTGCTGGACCCGGCCGACTACCAGATCCTCAAGGTCGACACCCCCCATGTGCCGCCGGAGGAGCTGAAGGCCGCGGCGCGCTGGCAGATCAAGGAGATGGTCGACGTCGACGTTGCCGAACTGACGCTGGATGTCATGCACGTCGGTGGCGACGTCGAGCGCGCGCAGCGCCAGCTCTTCGTCGTCGCGGCCCGCAACAGCGCCATCAAGGCGCTGACCAACGGCGCTGCGGGCATCAGCAGCAACATCACCATCGTCGATGTCTGGGAGACGGCCTTGCGCAATCTGCTCGCCGCTCAGGCCCGTGCCGACGACCTGGCCGCGCGCGCCTGCGCCGCCGTCCATATCGATGAGCGCCACTGCCTGCTGGTCGTCAGCGCCGGTGATGAACTCTTCTACACGCGCCGCCTCGAAGGCGACCCCGGCCTGCTGGCGCGTGCGCGCGGCGAGCAGGCCGACGCCGGCGCTGCCGAACTGCCGCTGGGTTTCGAATACCAGCCCGGCGGCACCTTCGATGCCAGCACCACGCAGGAGTCGCCCCTGGTCGTCGAGCTGCAACGCTCCATCGACGTCTGGGAGCGCAGCTGGCCTGAGCTGCCGTTGGCGCGGCTGTACGTCATCACGGCCGAGCACGGCGCGGAGGTCGCGACGCTGATCCAGCGCGAGCTCGGCCAGCGCACCGTGGCTCTGAATCCGCTGGCCGCCTTCGCGCCCGACGCGCCGGCCCCCGAGGGCGACGCAGCCCAGGCCCTGGGCGCCTGCCTGCCGCTGCTGGGCGCCGCCTTGCGCACCGAGACTCGAAAGTTGTGATGCCCCCTCGTTCACTTCGTTCACTGCCCCCCAAGGGGGCGCCAGTGCCCTTCGGGCGGCCGGGCGGGCACTGCTGATGGCCCAGCAAATCAACCTGCTCACGCCGATCCTGCTAGCACCCAAGCGCTATTTCTCGGCGCTGACGCTGGTGCAGGCCACGGGCCTGCTGTGCCTCGCGGGCCTGGCTGCGGCGCTGTGGCTGCAGCAGCGTGACCGCAGCGCCGAAGCCCAGCATCAGGTCGTTCTCGCGCAATACGCGACGGAGCGCCAGCAGTTGACCGTGGCCCGCGCCAACCTGCCCGCGCCACTGGATGCCGCCACGGTGCAGCAGCAACTGCTGCCACTGGCGGCCGGCAACGCTGATCGCCGTGCGCTGCTGCAGGTGCTGGGCGCCGACGCAGCCGGGCAACGCCATTCCGACCTGCTCGCGCTGATCGCGCGCACCCTGCCCGAACCGGCCTGGCTCAGCGAGTTGCGCTACGCGCCGGGCCGGGTCGAACTCGTCGGCGGCACGCTGGACACCGCCATGCTGAGGCCCTGGCTGGCCAGGCTCGCGGCCCATCCGCTACTGGCCGGGCAGCAGTTGTCGGCCCTGCGCGTCGAGCGCCTGGGAGCACCCGGTACAGAGACGGGCGGCAACCCGCTGCTGTCGCGTGACAGCCCGCTCGTCAGCACCGGCCTGCCGGTCTGGGCCTTTCGCGTGGTCAGCGCGCCGGCCCATGCGGCCAGCGCCGCAACCGGAGGCGCACGATGAAGGCGCAGACGACCATCGATCTCGCGCTGCTGCGGCGCCGCCTGGCGCCCTTGCTGCAGCGCTGGGAACGCCAGGCCAAGCGCATTGACGCCCTCAGCCTGCGTGAGCGCGCCATCCTGTTCCTCAGCATCGTGGCGGTACTGGCCCTGCTGTTCGACTCCTTCGTGCTCGCGCCGCAGTCCGCCCGCGCCAAGCTGCGCAGCAACGCTCAGGCGCAGCAGGCCGCCGAGATCAGCAAGCTGCGCGAGCAGTTCATCAGCGCCAGCGGCAGCGGCGGCACGCCGGCCGAACAATTGCAAATCCAGCTCGAAAGCGCCCGCAACGAGCGCCAGCGCCTGGACAGCGAATTGCGCCAGGCCAGCACCGTCAACCCCGCCGAAGGGCTGTCGGCCCTGCTGCAGCGTGTGCTGGCCCAGCAGCCGGGCCTGGTACTGGAACGACTGACGCTGCTGGACGACACGCCCGTCAGCCTGCCGTCTGCATCGGCATCGGCATCGGCAGCAGGCAACACGCTGCCACCGAGCATGCCGGGCATGAGCTGGCAGGGTGTCGAGCTGCAGCTGCAAGGCAGCTACCGCGACACCCAGCACTATGTGCAGGCCCTGGAACGCGAACTGCCGGCGTTGCGTTGGGGCGAGATGCGCCTGAGCAGCGGCGGCCCCAACGAGGTGCCGCGCCTGCTGGCCCGGATCTATCTGCTGAAGGTGCAGCCATGAGAGCGGCATTCATCGCCCTGCTGTTCGCTGCGCCGCTGGCCCAGGCCGCCGACGAACCCACCCGCGACCCCACGGCCTGGCCACCCGCGCTGCGCAGCGCCATGGCGGCCTCGGCCGCACCGGCTGCCTCTGGCGTTGCGCCGGCCGACAACGCCATCCGCCAGGTCGTCTTCGCGGGAGGCCGCGCGTATGTCGTACAGCGCGGCCGCCGCTATGGCGTGGGCGAACAAATCGAAGGCGCACGCATCGAGCGCATCACCGAACAGGCCGTTTGGCTGCGCGAGGCCGGCCAGGTCCGGCGCGAGCCGCTGTATGGCGGCGTCGAGAAGCGCCCGCCTCCGGAGGCGGCCCGGGCTGCATCCGGCGTGAAGAAATCCAAGGAGAAGCCATGAAGGCCCCCGTCCATCGACTCCTGCTGGCCAGCTCAGCAGCTGCGCTGCTGGCAGCAGGACTGTCAGGTTGTGCCGACAAGCCGCTGCGCGTGGCCCAGCCCAGCCAGGCCCTGCGCGAGGAGCTGCAGGCCCAGCGAGCCGCCCCCGCCGCCTCTGGCGTGCCCGCACCGGTCGTGGTGGCGACGCCCGTACCGCCGCCCGCCCCCGCGCTGCCGCCCGAGCCACGCTTCGACCTCATCGTCAATGGCGCGCCGGCCCGTGACGTCTTCCTGTCCCTGGTCAGCGACACGCGCTACAGCATGCTCGTGCATCCCAGCGTGTCGGGCCAGCTGTCGGTCACCCTCAAGGGCGTCACGGTGCGCGAATCGCTGGACGCCATCCGCGATGTCTACGGCTTCGACTATTCCATCGACGGCCGCCGCATCACCGTCTTTCCGCCCACGCTGCAGACCCGCGTCTTCACGATCAACGCGCTGGCTCACCAGCGCAGCGGCCGTAGCGAGGTTCGCGTCAGCTCGGGCGCCGCGCCGGCCAGCAGCCAGAACGGCGCCGCCGGTGCAAGCGGCAACACTGGCAGCGCCACCGGCGGCAGCACGACCACGGTCCAGCAGCAGGAGAGCAGCCAGCTCAGCACCAAGGTGTCGAGCGATTTCTGGGGCGAGACCAACAACGCGCTGAAGGCCCTGGTCGGCAGCGGCGAGGGCCGCGCCGTCATCACCAGCCCGCAGACCGGCACGGTCGCCGTGCGAGCCATGCCGGAGGAGCTGCGTCACGTCGAGGCCTGGCTGAAGGCGACACGCATCGCCGTCGAGCGCCAGGTCATGCTGGAGGCCAAGATCGTCGAGGTCGAGCTGCGCGAGGGCTACCAGAGCGGCATCGACTGGTCGCGCATCGGCGAGCGCAGCGCCATCGGCCAGACCAGCGTCAACCCTTCCATCCCTAGCGGCGTCAGCAGCATCATCAATCCGCTGGTCAGCAACACACGCGGCTTTCCCACGCTGTCCAGCGGCACGCAAAGCCCGGCCTGGCCCGACCTCATCCCCCTGCCCTCGGCCGGAGGCGGCACGCTCGGCCTGGCGCTGGCGCGCGGCGGCTTCCAGGCGCTGCTGGCCTTCGTCGAAAGCCATGGCGACACGCAGATCCTGTCCAGCCCGCGCATCGCGACGCTGAACAACCAGAAGGCCGTGCTCAAGGTCGGCACCGACGACTACTTCATCACCGGCATCAGTGGCAGCAACAGCGGCACCAATACCGGCACCAACGGCACGAACGGCACCACCAACCAGATCCCGACGCTGACGCTGACGCCTTTCTTCAGCGGCATCGCGCTGGACGTGACGCCGCAGATCGACGCGGCCGACATGATCACCCTGCACATCCACCCCTCGGTCTCCAACGTGACCGAGAAGATCAAGCAGGTCGATCTCGGCTCGGTCGGCAACTTCCGCCTGCCGCTGGCCAGCGCCAGCGTCAACGAGAGTGACACCGTGGTGCGCATCCCCGACGGCCACATCGTCGCCATCGGCGGCCTGATGCAGATGGAAGCCACGCGCCGCGGCTCCGGCGTGCCCGGCGCCGACAGCAACCCGCTGACGTCCATGCTGTTCGGCAATCGCGCCAACAACGGCCGCAAGCGCGAGCTCGTCGTCCTCATCAAGCCCAGCATCATCCGCAGCGCGGAGGACTGGGAGCAGCACAACCGCCTGGTCAGCGAGTCACTGGACGACACCGAAGGCCGCTCGCGGCGCGTGATCCGGGTGGATGGCGCGGCGGCGGCGCCGCAAAAGTAAGCGGTGGCGGGAAAAGTGGCCGGGTCCGCATCCGTGCCCATTCGCACAGCGTGGACGGTCGCGGCCGTCGCGGCCGTCGCACTAGCGCTGGCCGCAGGCAGCTGGCTACTGAACCGATCGGCCGAGGCGCCCACCTCACTGCCGCCCACCCAGCCAGCCCCGCCCTCGGCAACACTTCTAGGAACGTTGCTACAGCCGATCGTTGACGCGAAGGCCGATGCCGCTACCCAGCCGGCGAGCGCGGCCACGCCGGCTGCGCTTCCCCCGTCCCTGCGCACGCCGGCCTCATCGACACCCGATGAACTGCGCACGGTGCAGCTTGCGTTGGAAGAGGGCGCGACGCCAGCGCAGGCGCGCAAAGCAGCCGACGTGCTCGAGCGATGCGAGCATGCGACCCAGACAATCGAATTCGCGTACAGCGTACGCGACCAGGGCGGCCCGCTGCGGCAAGTGTTCGAGAAGACTCCTGGCTTCAACATGGACCAATGGATCAAGGAGAAGCAGGACTTGCAGCGACGCTGCCAGTTCTTCGACACGGCCACCCTGGCGCGCAGGGGCGAGTTTCTGAAGCGAGCCTACGAGGGAGAGCTCCCTGGCATGGCGCTGGCGTACCTGCTGTGGCTCAACGCCCATGCCAACCAGGCCGTCGCCGCACCGGAACTGCTCGGCAAGCTGCAGCGCGAGGTGCGGCAGACCGCCGAGGACGGCGACCTGGAGGCGTTGTCGACCTACGTCCATTCATTCGGCGCGCTGGGCGAGACGGCGATGCAGCGGCAGGCCTACAAGGAAGCGTGGCTGCGCATCCTGACTGAAATGTCCGGCCCGGCGGCGACCAAGGAAAGCCGCGATTCGATGGAGAACGTCGAGAAGATGATGCGCCAAGGGCGCTGGGCGCCGCCGGCGCTGAGCGCCGACGAACAGCGCGAGACCGATGCGCTGACGGAGCGTGTGGTTGATGCCTGGCGCAAGCGCCACTAGGAGGCTCGGGCCGGAGCGCCCTCAGCGCGAGCTGGCCGGCAGCGCGCCCGGCAAATGCGTCGCCTCCCAACCGAGCAGCTTGCGTATCTCCCTTGGCACCGGCAGCGGCTGAACGCCCTCCGGCACACGAGCGAGTTCAAAGCGGCGCAGCTCCGGGCTGCGGAAGACCGCCCCTTCGTAGGCCAGCAGCGCCTTGCCGGTGGCTTCCACACCTGGCGCTGACTGGCGGAGGGCGTCGAGGCTGGCGAAGTGGGCCTGGCAAGCCGCACCTGGCAGCGGCGCCCAGCTGATCAGCGGTTGGCCGCTGCCCGCACGCAGATAGACATTGCCGTCGACGCGGCTCATCATGGTCTGCGTGACCTTGCCGCAGGTGACCGCCGCCTGTTCGACGCGCAGCAGTGGCCCCTTCACGGTGGCATCGGCCACCAGCAGATTGCCCTCGAAGACATGGCCGACGCGCTCGTTGACGCCCGGCCCGGTCTGCGGGTGCCAGCCGCCGTTAAGCTCATCGAGAGCGGGAGATCGATCTCAACAACGCAGCCCACGCGACCCAACCCTTGCCTATGCCATAGAAACCAACGGCTACTCCGCAGGCGACCAGAAAAAAGCATGCGGCAAGTGCCATCCCACGATCTAGATCCAGAACATATGCGAGCCCCGCCCCAATTGCCGCAAGGATGAATCCTAGAAACCCAACTATCAGCGGCCTAACAATGGGTCGATCGAAGTAACGCATTGGTTGCACTCCAAAGACTAGGAGGCGAGTGACCTGATCTGTTTAGCCAATTAAGCTTCTAATGAGCTTTGGTTGCAGATAATTCCTTCGATCTGCGAAGCCGCTGCACCTCGTTCAGACAAATTGCATTTATTTTCGAGTAAATTGCAAATACCAAAGCGATTGCGATTACTCCGAAAACAATTGCAGGTGGCGCGCGTCCGATGTTGGCCAAATGCTTCCAAAGAAAAACACTGGCGACCCCAACTGTAACCATTAGAGCCACCCCAACAAAAACATACAGCGACAGCCGCAAGTATTTTCTCATGCCTATTGCCCACAAGAATTCCCAAACCTAAGACCTTCGACGATGGCGCTGCCGAGTGCGGCGCCCGCTACTCCGCCGAGTCCGCCCATCACCACATTTTTTGCCACGCCGTTTGTCATAAATCCCGTAACGAAGCCAGCGACGCCTCCGCCAATTCCCCCACCGACGATTGCGGCGTGTGAATCACGCATCCCATCCTGCGCGAGTTCATAGGCGAACACTCCGCCGACGAGTCCTCCAAATCCATCACGAACCGGCACCCCGCCTGAACCCATAACCGCTGCGGCGGCGCCACCCAGCGAAGAATTTCCAACCGTTGACGAGCCGATGAAGCCAGCAAGACCGCCCATAGCACCGCCGGTCACAGCCGTTACGATGGCCATGGGAAAGCCCCCTCGTTGAAATCCATTTATCGCACCCGATAGAACGCCACCTGCGATCCCACCTATTGTCCCGATGGCCTCCTCGGACATGCAGTACAGGCCACTTGGGTCCAAGTAAGAAATTGGGTTGCCGCCGACATACGCATAGTTATTAACTTGACCCGACGCCCAACCGATCGGGTCTTCCGAGATAAACCTCATACAATCTGGCCGGTAATACCTCGCCCGGTAGTAATACAACCCGGTGCCGTCGTCCTCGCGCCCCGTGTAGCGCTGGCTGTCGGTGCTGGTGCCGGTGGTGGCAATGGGGCTGCCATACGGCGTGTACTGAAAGCTCTTCTGCACATTGCCCGCGCCGTCGGCCTGCACCACGGTGCTGTTATTGGCCTCGGCCATGACCCAGCTCAGGCTGGGCTGGGCGTTGACGGTGGTCTGGCGCATGAAGTGCTGGTCGATGCCGCCGGTGATGAGGTTGGCTCGGATGTTGCCGCTTCTGCCCAGCGCATCCAACTCCTGGATGAAGTTGTCGCCGTCGTAGTTAAAAGCCGTTGTCGCTGAACCGAGCGTGCGCGAGACGCGCCGGCCCTGGCTGTCGTACTTGAAGCCGGCATTGGTCATCGTGTCGTTGACACCAACGAGCTGGTCCCGCGCATCCCAGGTGTAGGTCGTGACTCCGTCACCCGTCATGTTGCCGTTCAGGTCATGGCTGAAGGTCTTGCCACCCCAGGTGAGCAAGCGGTTGGCCGCGTTGTAGCTGGCGTCCGTGATGTCGGGGCCTTGCGTGCCGATGAAATTCGCCAAGTCGCCGCTGACGCCGGTGCGGCGGCCCGCCAGGTCATACGTGTAGCCACCCTGCGCAATCACACTGCCATCGGCCTTGAGGTACTTCAGCGTCTTGACCTCGCCCGCATCCGTGTATGTGGTGTTCACGCTCATGCCGCCGGTGTAGGTGGTTTTGGTGGGCCGGTTGGCGTCGTCGTACTGGAAGGCCACCGTCTGTGCCTGGTTGCCGTTGCTGGCCCCGGCTGCCTGGGTGATCAGCGTGAGCCGGTCGGCGTTGTCCCAGGTGTAAGTCAGCGTGGGCTGGGCCACCTGGCTGCCTGCCGGACCGTTCTTGAGAGTCACGGTCGCGCGCCGGCTGGCCTTGTCGTAGGTGTAGTTGACCTCGCCCTGGTCGGTGGTCTCCTGGGTCAGGCGGTCCAGCGTGTCGTAGGTGCGGGTGATGGTCTTGCTCACGCCGCCCTGGGTGTCGACGATCTGCGTCAAGCGGTTGGCGTTGTCCCAGGTGAGGGTCACCGTGCTGGTGTAGGCGGTGGGGTTGGCCGCCGTGGCGCCGAAGCCGATGGTCTTGACCCGCCCCAGGTTGTCGTAGGTGACGCCGCTAAGCTGACCTTTGCGGTCGGTGCGCTGCTTGAGCCGGCCGCCGGGCTCGTACAAGTAGCTCTCCACCTTGCCCAGCGGGTCCGTCTTGTCCTTGACCTGGCCGGTGGGCCAGTAGGTGTAGCCGGTCGTCTGGTTCTTGGCGTCGGTGTGGCTGAGCAGTTGGCTGTTGTTGTCGTAGCTGAATGTGGTGAGGCCGCCCAGCGCGTCCGTGACCTGCGTGAGGCGGTTCATGGCGTCCCAGGTATTGATGGTGGTGTTGCCCAGGGGGTCAGTGGTGGTGGTAACGCGCCCGACCGCATCGGTGAGTTGCTTGGCTGTGCGGCCCAGTGGGTCGGTCGCGCTGAGCGGGTCGGCGCTGGCATAGCTGAACAGGCTGGTCTTGCCCAGGGCGTCGCTCGTGCTGATGAGCAGGCCTTGGTCGTCGTAGGCGAAGGTGGTGACGTGGCCCAGCGGGTCGGTGACGCTACGCAGGTTGCCGCGGGCGTCGTAGCGCAAGGTGTGCGTGTGGCCCAGCGGGTCGGTCACGGTCAGGGGTTGGTTGAAGACCGTGTCGTAGGTGGCGCTGGTGACGACGGCATCCGCGGTGCCGGCCAGGCGCGTGAGCGTCTTGAGGTTGCCGACTGTGTCGTAGCCGAAGGTGGTCTGCCGGTTCAGCGGATCAGTGAGGCTGGTCAGCAGGTTGTCGGTGTATGTGAAGGTGGTGGTTTGCTGCTCGGGCTGCCCGATCGCCGCAATGTTCTTGATGACGTTGCCGCGAGCGTCGAACTGCACGCGCCGCCCGATGGTGCGGCGGTCGATGAGGTCGGTCTGCAAGGAGGCGGGCAGCGTCACTGCGCCGCCAGCGCAAGGCGGCTGGGTCGCCGTGGTGGAGTACCAATAACTGAAGGTCGAGCCGTCGGCCAGGGTTTGGGATTTAACGCGGCCGGTCTCGTAGTTGTTCAGCGCGGGGCTGCTGGTGCCAGAGCTGCAGCTGCCCGCAGGGATGTTGACGACTTCGTACGTGTTGGAGATCACCAATTTGCTGTTGGGGTCGGTCACCTCCTTCAAGCGATTGGTGGCCGTCCACGCATTCCACGACGTCGTCGTCCCGAGCAAGAACGGCGCGAAATCTTCAGACGAGCTGGTGCGGATCTTCTTGAGCCTGGCTGACAAAGAGCCGGACGCCGGGCTGGTCATTGCAAGGGAACCTGAACTTGCCGAGCTTGGCCGTTTCGTGGTGACCCGAGAACCCAAGGACATCGGTCGGTTCAAGACGCCCAGTCTGCGTAACGTCGGCCTGACGGCTCCGTACATGCACGACGGTAGCGTGCCAACGCTGGCCGAGGCGGTCGACCTAGAGGTGTATTACCGAAGTCGTACCAGCGGGCGGCCTTTGATTCTGCTTGACGCAGAGAAGGCGGACATCGTGGCTTTCCTGCAGACCTTGACGGCGGATGATCTGCAACGGCGTTAGGTGAGGACGGCGCCCACAACGGCTCCCTCGGTGAAGTTCGGCGAGCGTTGCCGGCGAAGACTCCGACACGCTGGCCGACGATCGCGCCGCTTTGCTGCCCCATGGCTGGCTAGCAATGGCCTGTATGTCGACCGGCTTCCCATGCCCAGCCTGGCCTTCTCCCATGCCACGTTGGGACCGACCTGGTGATCGCGGAGCTGCTGAGCTTCTGCGTGATCAGCTCAGCGGGCCGCGGGGAGCGCGCCCGGCTGGTGGCTGGCCTCCCAGCCCAGCAGTTTGCGCACCTCGGCCGGTATCGGTAGCGGCTGGACCCCGTCCGGCACGCGCGCCAGCTCAAACCGCCGCAGCTCCGGGCTACGAAACACCGCCCCTGCGTAGGCCGGCAGCGCCCGGCCCCTTGCCTCCGCACCCGGCACCGCCTGGCGGAGGGCGTCGAGGCTGGCGAAGTGGGCCTGGCAAGCCGCTTCCGGCAGCGGCGCCCAGCTGATCAGCGGTTGGCTACTGCCCGCGCGCAGATAGACGTTGCCGTCGACGCGGCTCATCATGGTCTGCGTGACCTTGCCGCAGGTGACCGCCGCCTGTTCGACGCGCAGCAGCGGACCCTTCACCGCGGCATCCGCCACCAGCAGATTACCTTCGAACACATGGCCGACACGCTCGTTGACGTCCGGCCCCGTCTGCGGATGCCAGCCGAAGTGGTCGCCCTGCGCGCTGCGCTCGTTGCGGTCGATCAGGGCCGGCGAATTGACGAAGGTGTTGTGGAGGATGCGGGCGTCCGAGCTGTTCAGGATGCGGATGCCCTGCACGTTGTTCACGAACACATTGCCGGCCACGACGATGCCCTTCGAGATCTCGAAGAACAGGCCCGCCATCGTGCCTTCGACGTGGTTGTTGACGAACGCGCCGCTGACATTGCCCACGTCGTACCAGACACCATTGGAGTTCGGCTGCTCGACGATGAGGTTGTCGCGCACGGTGACGCGGTAGGACTGGTTGAAGATCTTCACCGCTGCCGGGAAATAGCCGGTCAACTTCTCCACGTTGTTGCGCCGGATGAGGTTGCGCTCCAGCAGCACGTCCGACGAGCCGATGACATAGATGCCCTCGGTGCCGGTGTCGCTGATGAGGGAGTTGCGGATGACGAGCCCGTCGCCGCGGAAGTAGCCGGCCACGCGCGAGCAATGGCTGATGGTGACGTTCTCCAGCAGCGTGCCCATGACCTCCTTGCCGTGCTCGCTTTCAGGTGACGGGCCGACGGGATCGTCGGTCGGTTCTTCCGACACCAGCGTCGACGGCTTCTTGCCCTCGATGTCGATGGCCCGGTAGGCGTATTGCGTGAAGGTGATGCCGCGCAGAGTCGGGCCCTTGCGGTCCGACGGCTTGCCGTGGACTTCGCGCGAGGGGCGGTGGAGGGCGATGTCGTGCGCCGTGATCTCGACGAGGCGACCGGCCGGGTCGGCGCCGATGTAGACATGGCCCTTGGCGTAGTCGACGTAGTAGGCCTTGGCACTGACCTCGCCTTCCCAGCCCGCGGACTGCAGCGGCTCGCCGTCGATGAAGACCATGTCGTTGTTGAAGCGGTGCAGCGGCGTCTTCATGCCCTCACGCTCCCGTTGCCACCAGCCCAGCGGCTGGGCCGGGAACAGCGTGGCCCATTTCGTGCGCCAGACGTTGTTGCCCAGGCTCTGCCACTCGATCGCCACGCGCGTGCCCTTGAGCACAGGCACTTCATCCAGATAAGGCTGGATGGTGATGCCTTGGTTGAGCTGAAGACCGCCGGTGCGGTAGGTGCCGCCGCGCATGACGATGGCGTCGCCGGTGACGACGCGCGTCACCGCTTCCTCGATGGACGTTGCCTCGTTGATCGACGCACCGGAAGCCTCGGCCTTGCCGTCAGGCGCCACGAAATAGACGTGCGGCGCCTTGGGCACCGCGTAGCGTTGCGGCACCGGACCATAAGGGCCGCCCGAGGGCTGGGCCATGGCGGTGGTGGCCAGGATCTGTGCGGCCAGCAAGCCGAGAGCGCCGATCCAGCGGCGGGATGGGAGCAAGGACATCGTGCGGTCTCCAGGCGCCTGACGGTAGCGCTACCAATTGCAATGGCGCGCACGCTATCACTGTTTGCGCCGCGCCGAGGCGCCTGGAGATCCGCCGCGTGACTTCAGCGCGGCTTGGGGCCCACCAGGCCCAGCGCCAGCGCAATGCCGACCAGCACGATGGCGCCGCCAGCCACCATCTGGGACGTGATGGCTTCCTGCAGGAAGAGCGCCCCCCACAGGATGGCAAAGAGCGGGATCAGAAAGGTCACCGACACTGCGTTCGTCGGCCCGACTCGGCTCATCAGCCGGAAATAGAGGATGTAGGCCAGCGCCGTGCACAGGCCGGCAAGCGCCAGCGCCGAGCCCCAGGCGACGTTGCTCGGCATGGCGGCCGGCCACAGCCAGGCGGCTGGCAGCGCCAGCAGCACGGCGGCGGCGAACTGGCTGCCAGTGGCCACGGCGAGAGGAGAAACGCCGGCGAGATAGCGCTTGGTTGCGTTCGCCGCGATGCCGTAGCAGAGGGTGGCCGTCGCGCAGGCCAGCACGGCCCAGAAGCCCGAATGGTCCTCGCCGGGCTTGAAGCCGGCCTTGTCCCAGGCCAGGAAGGCCACGCCCGCAAAGCCGATGACGAGGCCGAGCACGCGCCATGGTGTCAGCCCCTGGCGCAACCAGACGAAGGCGACGACGGCCGTCCACAACGGCGTCGTCGCGTTGACGATGCTGGACAGGCCGGCCGTGATGGACAGGGCCGCGAAGGAGAACAACGCAAACGGGATGGCGCTGTTGAGCGCGCCGACGAGCAGCAAGCCCTTCCAGTGCTTGCGCAGGTCAGCCAGATTGCCGCGCGCTGCCAGCAGCGGGATCAGCATGGCGCTGGCCAGGCCGACGCGCACGGCCGCCAACGCAATCGGCCCGAACTCATGGGCCCCGAGGCGCATGAACAGGAAGGAGGCGCCCCAGAGCGCGGCGAGCAGTACCAGCTCGCCGATGTCGAAAGCCTTCATGCGGTAGCACCCTCCAGGCTCAACAGGGCCTGCTTGCGCTCCAACCCGCCGGCATAGCCAGTCAATGAGCCATCGGCGCCGACGACGCGATGGCAGGGCACGAGAACGGAGATCGGGTTGCGGCCTACTGCGGCGCCCAGCGCCCGCGCCGCACTGGCGCGCCCCAGCCGCTCAGCAAGCGCGCCATAGGTCGAGGGCTGCCCCGGCGCGATGGCCAGCAGCGCCTGCCAGACCTCGCGCTGAAAGGCCGTGCCGGCCGGGTCCAGCGGCGGGAGGTCGAAAGACTTGCCGCTGAAATAGGCCGTCAGCGCGGCTTCGGTGGCCGACAGGACGGCGTCGCTGCCGTCGTCCTCAGGCGCGTCAAGCGCGCCGGGATGGTGCTTCTGCCCGTCAAACCACAGGCCCGACAGGCCCGTGGCGCTGCGTGCGGCCGTCAGCGGGCCGAGTGGGGTTTCGATCCTGCGTTGCAAAACGTGATGGTTCATCGAGTAACTCCGATCTTTCTGATTGGCCGCGCGACTGCCGCGGAACTGGCTTTGCCAGGCCGCTGGCAGTGCCCCCTTGAGGGGGCGCGCGAAGCGCGTACGGGGTGGGTCAAGCCCTTCTCCAGAGATGAAGGACGGCGTAGCTGCGGTAGGGGCGATAGTGCTCCGCGGCTTCGAGATAGGCCTTGGGCGACAGCAACGGGCCTTCGCGGCTCAGGGCCTTGCGCAAGACAACGTCACCGGGGGGGAAGGCGTCGGGCCAGCTCCAGCCCCGCATCAACATGTAGCCGGCTGTCCAGGGGCCGATGCCGGGGATGGCCGTCAGCTCGGCGGCAGCGGCTTCTGGTGAACCCTCGTGGCGGGCAAAGGCCAGCGTCGGCCAGGCCTGGGCCAGGGCGATGAGGCTGTCGGCACGCCGGCCAATGATGCCGAGTGACGCGATGTCGTCGCGCGTCGCCTCGGCAATGCGCTCGGGTGTGGGGAACAAGCGTTGGCAACCTTCGGGTGCGTCGGACAAGGCTTCGCCGAAACGCTCGACGAAACGGCCGGCGAGTGTGCGAGCGGCGGCCACGGTGACCTGCTGGCCCAGCACGGCGCGTACCGCCAGCTCGAAGCGGTCCAGGCAACCCGGCAGCCGCTGGCCTGCGACGGCCGCCTCGCCCAACGCAGCGGCGATGGCCTCGGGTTCGGCGTCCAAGTCCAGCCAGCGGCGCAGCAGCGGCAATAGCGAGCCGACGGCAGGCCAGAGCGTGGGGGACAGCTCGACGCCGACCTCTCCCGCCTTGGCGAAGCTCACGCGCAGCCAGCCGGCATGGCGCCGGCCGGCGTGAGTCAGCGCCAGGGAGCGTGTGACGCCGCCCTCCTCCACCCGCTCAACCCCCGTGATCGCACGCGGCGCAAGAAACGCCAGCACGCCAACCACGTCATAGGGCTGGCGGTAGCTCAGCCGCAGCCGCGACACGGGAGCCGCACCGCCACCCTCGCGCCGCAGGGCTGTGGGCTGCAGGCGGTAGTGCTCGACGAAGGCGGCGTTGAAGCGCCGCAGGCTCGCATAGCCGGCCGCGAAGGCGATCTCGCTGACGGGCAGCGTGCTGTCGGTCAGCAGGGCCTTGGCGAGCAGCAGGCGGCGCGTCTGCAGGTATTGCAAGGGCGACACGCCGTGCTCGGCCTGAAAGATGCGGCGCAGATGCCGGCTCGTGATGCCGAGATGGGCTGCCAGGTCTTCGACGCTGGCCTCGGCGTCATCGCAGGCATCCAGCCAGGCGGCGGCCTGCTGGGCGAGCGTTCGCGAGGCGTCCATCGTCGTCCACGGCAGGGCGCGCGGTGCCAGCTCGGGCCGGCATTTCATGCAGGGGCGAAAGGCGGCGGCTTCGGCCTGGGCCGCCGTCGAGAAAAAGCGGCAGTTCTCGCGCCGCGGCAGGCGCACCCGGCATACAGGGCGGCAGTAGATGCCGGTGGACGTGACGCCCACGTAGAGCCGCCCGTCGAAGCGCGCGTCGTGCGACTGCAGGACGGCGTAGGCGGCATCGGGAGGGAGGGTCTCGGACAACATGCAGCCAGTCTAGGACGGGCCCCTGCCAGATCCTGGCAGTTTTCGGACATGCCCCCAGAACTTACTGGAGGTAGCGGCGGCGGATGCGGGCGACGGTGCCGTCTTCTTCAAGCTGGCGGTAGGCCGCGACCCAACGCCGTGCCTCGGCGGCATCGAGCCCGAGCGACGCGGCCATGTAGAGCGTGGCTTCGCCGAGCGTCGTCTGCAACACGAAGAGCATGCGGGCTTGGCCATACTCGTCCATTGCGGCCTCCAGCATGGGCGTGCCGGCGTAGACGGCATCCAGCGCCTGCTCGCGCAGGAGGCGCAACAGGTCGCGGTAGTCCTTCGCTTCGACGATGGTCTTGAAGCGCTCGGCCCGCAGATTGGCCGCAATGGGTGAGCCGCGCAGCACGCCGACGCGCAGCGCACGCAACTGGTCGAGCTCCAGGCGCGACTCGGTCGCGAGGGTGTAGAGGCCGTAGCGCACCGTCATCAGCGGCACCAACCACTGGAAGCGGGCCTCGCGGTCCGGCGTCCGCGCCAGCGGAAAAATGCCGTAGTGCCGCCCCTGCTCGACCGTGCGCACCGCGCGCGCCCAGGGGACGTAGCTGACGAGGGCCGGCCTGCCCAGGCGCTGGGCCATGGCAACGGCCAGCTCGTGGGCGAAGCCGCGTGGGCCACCGCTCGCCTCCCACGCAAAGGGTGGCAGATTCCCGGCCACCCACTCCAATGGCGGCGCGGCCTGGGCCGTGCCCAGCAGTACAGCCGGGGCGAACAGCAGGCAGCGGCGGGACAACAGCATGCCCCGACTCTAAGCCGGGTGAAGGCCGTTCTACATCGCCTTGAACAGATGAACGTAGGCGCGGCTGACAGGCAGCTCGCGAGCCTGGCCGCGAATGCGCACGAAGAGCCGGCTCTGCTCGTCGCGGCGCGTGCCGGCGAGGTGGTCGAGGTTGATGATGGTGGAGCGGTGCACCTGCCAGAAGCGGTCGGGGTCCAACTGGCCACCGAGCTCGAAGATGGGCGTGCGGATCAGGTGTTCGGCAGTGGCCGTCTGCACGACGGTGTACTTGTCGTCTGCGTGGAAGAACAGCACTTCATCGACGGGAATCTGGTGCATCAGCTCCCCTTGGGCGGCGCGGATATAGCGCAGCCGTGCCGATGCGGCGGTGGGCAGCAGCCGCTTGAGCGTCTCGGCCAACGCATCGTCGCCAGCCGGCGGTGGCGCCTCCTGGCGCAGACGCGTCACACACGCGGCCAGGCGCTCGGCTTTCAGCGGCTTGAGCAGGTAGTCGACGGCGCGGGCCTCGAAGGCTTCGACAGCGTACTGGTCGTAGGCCGTCACGAAGACAACGCGCGTTGCACCCTCGATGCCCTGGGCCACCTCCAGGCCGGTCAGGCCGGGCATCTGGATGTCCAGAAAGGCCAGGTCGGGCTCGAGGTCGGCGATGGCTTCGGCGGCCTCGACGCCGTTGGCGGCGATCCTGACGATCTGCAGCTCGGGCCAGGCCTGGGCGAGCTGGGCCTTCAGGTATTGGGCCAGGTGGGGTTCGTCGTCGGCGATGAGGGCTGTCGTCATGGTGTTCAGGCAGAAAAGGGAATGCAGATGCGGGCGCGGGTGCCGCCGCCTTCGCGGGGTTGAAGTTCGAGCGTGGCGCGCAGGCCCCAGCGGGCTTTGAGCCGCTCGCGGATGTTGTCGAGGGCGACGCCGTTGCCACCTCGCCGTTTCGGGGCGTCCAGCCCCTGGCCATCGTCGTCGACATCGATGACCAGCGTGTCGGCCTCACGCCGCGCGCTGACGACGATCTCGCCGCCGGCGATCTTGGGCTCCAGGCCGTGGTGGATGGCGTTCTCCACCAGCGGCTGCACGAGCAGCGGCGGCAATTCGATGCCGTTCAACTCAGCGGGCAGCTCCAACCGCACGCGCAGCCGCTCGCCCATGCGCAACTGCATCAGCGCGAGGTAGGCGTCGAGCATCGCGAACTCCTGGGCCAGTGTCGTCGTGTCGCCGCGCAACTGGCCCAGGCTGGCGCGCAGGTAATCGGTGAAGCGCTCCAGCATCTGCTTGGCCCGCGCCGGGTCGAAGTCGATCAGGCTTTGCACATTGGCCAGCGTGTTGAACAGGAAATGCGGCTCGATCTGGCCCTGCAGCAGCTTGAGCTGGGCCTCGGTCACCCGGGCCTGCAGCATCTCCTGGCGCCACCGCGCGCGGTAGCGAAAGCTCGCCACGACGGAAATGAACACCGAGATCAGCAGGAACTGGCGCCAGAAACCGAAGCTACCCAGCAGCTGCAACGTGTTGCCGTTGCCCATCCAGATGCGGTCGACCAGCCACATGCCAACGACCACGCCAAGCAGCGCGCAGCTGATGGACAACACAGAGAAGAACAGGCCCGAGCGCCAGTCGCGCCAACCCATGACGGTGTCCAGCCAGCGCTGCGGCGCCAGCCGCTCGAAGGCGCGAAAGATGGAGAAGAAGCCGATCGACACGCACAGGCTGACGAGCATGTTGCCTGGCATCAGGGCCTGCCACCAGAAGAGCGAACCGAGATTGCCCTGTTGCAGGCCGGCCATGACGGAAAAAACGGTGCCGAAACCAAGCGTCCAGATCAGGTAGATCAGCAGCCGAAAGCGCATCCGGTCCGGCCGATGTTTCATCAGCACGCGCTGGTGGCGCAGGGCCTGGGCGAATTCCTCGGTGAATGTCATGGGGCGCGAGTGTAGGAAGCCGCGGCGGCATGCCCCTTGCATGAGTGACGAATCGACAGCCGATGCGACGGATGGTCGGCCACGGGCCGTGCCTACAATCCGGCGCGTTTTCAAAACCCAGTATTCGAGGGCATTTCATGCAGGTTCACGCATCCATCTTCAAGGCCTATGACATCCGTGGCGTCGTCGGCCAGACCTTGAACGAGGAGCTCGCAGAGCACCTGGGTCGTGCCTTCGGCACCGAGGCCAAGGCCCTGGGCGAAAAGGCCGTCGCTGTCGGCCGTGACGGCCGCCTGTCGGGCCCCGGCCTGGTCGCAGCACTCATGCGTGGCCTGCGCTCTACGGGCCTGGACGTCGTCGACATCGGCGCCGTGACCACGCCCATGCTCTATTACGTCGCCGCCACACGCGGCGCGCATGGCTGCAGCTCCGGCATCATGGTCACGGGCAGCCACAACCCCAAGGACTACAACGGCTTCAAGATGGTGCTCAAGGGCGCCGCCGTCTATGGCGAGCAGATCCAGGGCCTGCGCCAGCGCATCGAAGCCGAGGACTACGCCAAGGGCAAGGGCCGCGGCGCCAAGATGGACATCGTGCCCGAGTACACCCACCGGGTCGTCAATGACTGCAAGCTGGCCCGCCCGATGAAGATCGTCGTCGATAGCGGCAACGGCATCCCCGGCGCCTCGGCCCCGGCCATCCTGCGCGCTCTGGGCTGCGAAGTCATCGACATCTTCTCCAAGGTCGATGGTGACTTCCCCAACCACCATCCGGACCCGAGCCGTCCCGAGAACCTGGAAGACCTGAAGCGCGTCGTCCACGCGACCGGCGCCGAGCTGGGCCTGGCCTTCGACGGCGATGGCGACCGCCTCGGCATCGTCACCAAAGACGGCGAGATGATCATGCCGGACCGCCAGATCATGCTGATCGCGGCCGACATCCTGAAGCGCCAGAAAGGCGCCCAGATCATCTTCGACGTGAAGTGCACGCAGCGCCTGGCGCCTTGGATCAAGAAGCACGGCGGCAAGCCCCTGATGTGGATGACCGGCCACTCGCTGGCCAAGGCCAAGCTGAAGGAGACCGGCGCACCGCTGGCCGGCGAGCTGTCGGGCCACATCTTCTTTGCCGAGCGCTGGTACGGCTTCGACGACGCGATGTACACGGCCGGCCGCATGCTGGAGATCCTGTCGCGGGCCAAGGACCCGAGCGCCGTGCTGCAGGCCCTGCCCAACAGCTTCAACACGCCCGAGATCAACGTGCCCTGCGCCGAAGGCGAGCACCACGAAGTCGTCAAGACGCTGAAGGCCCAGACGACGCTGGCCGACTTCCCCGGTGCGAACGAGCTGATCACCATCGACGGCCTGCGCATCGAGTACGCGGATGGTTTCGGTCTCATCCGCCCGTCCAACACGACGCCCGTGCTGGTGCTGCGCTTCGAAGGCCATACGCCCGAGGCGCTGGAACGCATCCAGCACGACGTGCTGGAGCAACTCAAGCGCGTGAAGCCGGACGCCCAGTTCGCAGCGGGCCACTGATTCCGAAGCGGCCACAGAGCCGCCCAAGACCAATCACAGGGAGAACGACATGCCATTGATCGGAGGCCTGCACATCCTGATCGCGCTGTTCTGCGCGGTCCATGTCGTGCGCAGCGGCCAGCAGCTGTACTGGCTCTTCATCCTGTTCGCCTTCCCATTGCTGGGGAGCGCGGTCTATTTCTTCGCCATCTACCTGCCCAACTCGCGGCTGGACCAAGGCGCACGCAAGGCGGTGTCCGCGGCCGCGCGGGCCCTCGATCCCGGTCGTGAAGTGCGGGAGGCACGCATCGTCTACGACGTGTCGCCCTCGGCCCAGAACCAGATGCGGCTGGCCGAGGCGCTGCTGAATGCCGGCGAGGCCAAGGAGGCCGCCGAGCTGTACGAGGGCGCACTGAAGGGGCCGTTTGCCAGCGACCCCGACCTGCGCTTCGGCGCCGTGCGCGCCCACGTGGAGTGCCAGCGCTTCGACCCGGCGCTGAGCCATCTGCAAGTACTCAAGGCCGAACGGCCCGATTACCGTCCCGACCAGGTCCTGCTGCTGCTTGCACGCTGCTTCGCCGGCACGGGCCGGCAGGCCGAGGCCCGCGAGAACTTCGAAGCAGCAGTGCGCCGGTTCGGCAGCTTCGAGGCCAATGCCGAGTATTCGATCTGGGCCCTGGCCACCGGCGACGCCGCCACGGCTGCCCGCCTGCAGACCGAGATCGATCGCCAGGTCCAGCTCTGGAATCCTGTCAGCCGCGAACTGAATGACCCGGTCATGCGTCGGCTCAAGGCCGCGCACGAGCTGGCACGCAAAGGTGGTTGATGCCTGAGGGCCTCGCGCTGGCCCTGTATGCAACCGCGCTGCGGCTGCTGACGCCCTTTTATCTGCTGCGGCTGTGGCGACGCGGCGCCAAGGAGGCGCTCTACCGGCACGCCCTCGGCGAACGCCTTGGTTTCTACGCAGGCTCGGCCGAACCTGGCCGGCTGTGGATCCATGCCGTGTCACTGGGCGAGACGCGCGCGGCCAGCGCCCTCATCACGGCCCTGCGCGGGCGCGAGCCCGGCCTGCGCCTGCTGCTGACCCATTCCACGGCAACCGGCCGCGAAGCCGGCCAAGCCCTGCTGCGCGAGGGTGATGCCCAGGCCTGGCTGCCCTACGACACACCCGGCGCCGTGCGCCGCTTCCTGCGCCATTGGCAGCCCAAGGTCGGCGTGTTGATGGAAACCGAGGTCTGGCCGACATTGCAGCGTGAAGCCGAAAGGGCCCGGGTGCCCATGGTGCTGGCCAACGCGCGCCTGTCGGAGAAAAGCCTGCGCCAGGGCCGGCGCCTGGCGGCACTGATGCGGCCGGCGGCACGCCGCATGACGCTGGCCCTGGCCCAGACCGAGGCCGACGCCGAACGCATCCGCGCGATGGGCATGGCCCGTGTCGAGGTGGCCGGCAACCTGAAGTACGACATCGCGATGGACCCGGCCCTGATCGCCCGCGGCAAGGCCTGGGCGCAGCGCCTCGGGCGCCCCGTGCTGATGCTGGCTGTCAGCCGCGAGGGCGAGGAAAAAGCGCTGCTCGACGAGTGGGTCAAGCTGCCCGCCCCTCGTCCGCTGCTGGCCATCGTGCCCCGCCACCCGCAGCGTTTCGACGAGATTGCGGCGCTCATTCAGGCTGCCGGCCTGACGCTGGCGCGCCGCAGCCAGTGGGGCGATGAGCCGCCGCCCGAGGCCCTCACCGTCGACGTCTGGCTGGGCGACTCCATGCGCGAGATGCCGCTGTACTACGGCCTGGCCAGCGTCGCGCTGCTCGGCGGCAGTTTCGCGCCGCTGGGCGGCCAGAACCTCATCGAGGCCGCGGCCTGCGGCTGCCCGGTGCTGGCGGGGCCGCACACTTTCAATTTCGCCGAGGCGACCGAGCTGGCCATTGCAGCGGGTGCGGCCAGACGCTGTGCCGATCTGTCCGACGCCGTCGCCCAGGGCCTGACACTTTGTGGGGACACTGTGTCACGGCAGACCATGGCGGCACGGGCGCAAGCCTTCTCCCGGGCGCACCAAGGGGCTGCCGCCCGCATGGCGGCGGCCCTGCTTTCAATCATTCCCTGACGGCCATGACGACCTATTCCGGTGAATGCCTTTGTGGCCGGGTAAAGCTGGCCGCCCGAGGCGAACCGCTGCGCGTGGGCATCTGCCATTGCATGGACTGTCGCAAGGAGAGCGGCTCGGCCTTCACCTTCTACGCCGTCTGGCCAGCCGGCCAGTTCGAGCATCAAGGCGACACCGCCGAGTTCCGCGGCCAGCGCTTCTGCCCTCGCTGCGGCTCGCGGCTGTTTTCCCTCGACGACCAGGAGGCCGAGATCAAGCTCGGCATCCTGTCGCAGGCGCCCACGCCCCTCGTGCCGAGCTACGAGCTCTGGGTCAAGCGCCGCGAGCCCTGGCTTCAGGCCGTCCCGGGCGCCGAGCAGTTCGACGAGAACAGGGGCTGAGCCCCGGGATCAACTGCCCTGGGTCCAGCCGCCGCCCAGCGCCTTGACGAGTTGCGCCGTCGCCGCCCATTGCGCGCCGCGCAGCTGGGCCAGGGCGCGCTCGGTGGCGAGCGGCGTGCGCTCGGCCTCGGTCACGTCCAGATAGCTGACGGCGCCCTTGTCATAGCGGCTCTTGGCCACGTTCAACGCCTGGCTGCTGGACGCCAGCGTGCGGTTCTGGGCGTCCACGACGGTCGCGCGCCCCTGCAGTTCGGCCAGCGCGTCGTCGACCTCGCGCAAGGCCTGCAGCATGCGGCTGCGGAAGGCGGCGAGAGACTCGTCCACCGAGGCCCTCGCGCCGGCGAGGTTGGCCTTGTTGCGGCCGCCTTCGAAGATGGGCAGCGAGATGCTCGGACCGATGTTGTACAGGCGCGCTGGCGCGGAGATCAGCGAGTCCAACTCCTTGCTCTGGTAGCCGAAGCTGCCGGTCAGGCGGATGGACGGGTAGAAGGCGGCCTCGGCAATGCCGACCTGGGCCGTCGCGGCATGCAGCTGCGCCAGGCTTTGTGCCAGGTCAGGACGGCGTTGCAGCAGCTCGGACGGCAGGCCGGCGCGGATCTGCGGCGGTGCCGCCATCGGTGACGCCCGCAGCTTCAGCTCGGCCGCGGCCTGGCCGGTCAGCGCGGCGATCTGGTTGGCCACCAGCGCCTGGCGGCGCGGCAGGTCGGCCACGTCGGCGTCGGCCGAGGCCAGTTCGGCGCGCACGCGCTCCAGGTCCTGCGTCGTCGAGGAGCCCGCGTCGAAGCGGGTCTGCGCGACCTTGAAGGCGTTGGCGCGGCTGTCGCGCAGGCGTTGCAACGCTGCGGCCTCGTCGGCCAGCGCGCGCCACTGCCAGTAGGCGGCGGCGACGTCGGCGGTCAGCGCGACGCGGGCGGCGGCAGCGTCGAGCGTGGAGGCATCCAGCTGGGCTTGCGAAGCTTCAGCCTGGCGCTTCACGCGGCCCCAGAGGTCCAGCTCCCAGCCGATGGAGGCCTGCACACCGGTCTGGGTGCCGTCGAAGGTGATGGCCTGGCCGCCCAGCACCGGCGTCGTGACCGACTTGGCGGACGTGCGCAGGTTGGTGACGCTGCCGCCGACGTCGACACGCGGCAGCTCGTCCGCCTTTGTCGCGCCATACACGGCGCGGGCGCGTTCGACCCGCGCGGCCGCGGCCGCCAGCGTGGGGCTGGCCTGCAGGGCCTGCGCTTCAAGCGCATTGAGCTGGGCGTCGCCGAACATCAACCACCAGTCGCGCTGCAGTTCGGCGCCGGCCACGGGTGCGGCGGTACGGTAGGCCGCAGGTGCGTTGGGGGCCGGGGCCTGGTAGTTGGGGCCGAGTGTCGTGCAGGCGGCCAGCGAAGCTGTCAGAAGCAGCGAAAACGAGAACTTTGCATTCATCTCTATCTCCGAACGGGAGTGCATGACCAAGCGGCAGCCGTGGAACCGGCTTTGCCGGGCCACTGGCTGCGCCCCCTTGAGGGGGAGCGCGAAGCGCAACGGGGGTGGGCCATCAATGTGCGGCTTCGGCGGCGCCTGCGCCACCGAGCACCTTCTTGCTCATCCAGACGATGAACACGCAGCTGATCAGCGCGATGCCCAGGATCAGGAAGGCGTCGTTGTAGGCCATGACGAAGCTGTCGCGGCGCACGACGTTGTCCAGGGCCTTGATGGCCATGTCCTGGGCGGTCGCGAGGTCGGCGCCCTTGGACGCAAAGTTCTGCGCCAGCGTGTCCAGGCGAGCCTGCGTGGCGGGGTCGTAAAGGCTGATGGACTCGCCGACGCGGGCGCTGTGCAGGTGCTCGCGGTTGGTCAGCAGCGTGGCCAGCGTGGCGATGCCGACGGAGCCACCGAGGTTTCGCATCATGTTGAACATGCCCGAGGCGCTGGGCAGCAGGTTGGGCGGGACACCGTTCACCGCAAAGTTGGTCAGCGTGATCATGATCAGCGGCTGGCCCAGGGCGCGGACGATCTGCGCGAACAACAGTTCCGGGCCGGCCGTGTCGGCGCTCATGTGCGTGTTCATGAAGCACGAGGTGGCGAACAGCGCCAGGCCCACGCTCATCATCACGCGGTTGTCCAGCTTGGTGGACAGCTTGGCCGCGAAGGGCATGATGAAGAGCTGCGGCAGGCCCATCCACATGATGACGATGCCGATCTGCATCGGCGTGTAGCTGGCGATCTGGCCCAGGTACAGCGGCAGGATGAAGGCCGAACCGTAGAGGCCCATGCCGGTCGCAAACGCAATGACGCCGGCGATCAAGAAGCTGGGGCGGCCGAGGATGTGCAGGTCGATGAAGGTGTTCTTGCGCGTCAGGCCGCGCCAGGCCCAGCCATAGATGCCGCCCACCGCCAGCACGGCGGCCGTGATGATGAAGGGGCTGGCGAACCAGTCCTTGGCATTGCCCTCTTCGAGCATCGCGGTGAGAGACCCAAGGCCGATGGCCATGAAGACGACGCCCCACCAGTCCACTTCACGCAGCAGCCGCAAGTTCATCGGCTCCTTGTCCAGGCCGATGCTGACGCCGAGCATCAGCAGGATGCCGGGTGCCCAGTTGATGTAGAAGATGCTGGGCCAGCCATACAACTCGGTCAGGTAGCCGCCGACGGTGGGGCCAAGCGTCGGTGCCAGCGTGGCGGTCATGCCGAACAGCGCAAGGCCGATGGGGCGCTTGTTCAGCGGCAGCTTGCGCGTGACAAGCGTCATCGCCATCGGGATCATGACGCCACCGGTGAAGCCCTGGGCCGCGCGGAAGGCGATCATGGACTCCAGGCTCCAGGCCATGCCGCACAGCGTGCTGAAGAGCAGGAACAGCGCGACGTTGACGACCAGGTAGCGGCGCGTGGAGAACACCATCGACAGGAAGCCCGCGAGCGGGATGACGACGATCTCGGCGACCAGGTAGGCGCTGGAGATCCAGGAGCCCTCTTCCTGCGTGGCCGACAGCGCACCGAGGATGTCCCGCAGCGAGGAGTTGGTGATGGCGATGTCCAGCACCGCCATGAAGGCACCCAGCAGGCTGGCCAGCACGGCCAGCCAGGTGCGGCCGCTGACCTTCTGGTCGGGCGGCGGGGGGAGGTAGTTCTCGTTGCCCATGTCAGGCTTACTCGGAAATTTCGACTTCCACCTGCACCGAGAGGCCCGGCACGATGCGTGTCGCGGCTTCACCCAGGCTCTTCAGGCTCTCGGGCTCGAACACGACCTTGACGGGCACGCGCTGGACGATCTTGGTGAAGTTGCCGGTCGCGTTGTCCGGCGGCAGCAGCGCGAAGCTGGCGCCCGAGGCTGGGGCAAAGCTGTCGACATGGGCTTCCAGTTCCTTGCCCGGGAAGGCGTCGACCTTCACGTGCACCTTCTGACCCGGCTTCATCTTCGCGAGCTGGGTTTCCTTGAAGTTGGCGGTGATCCAGACCTCGGGCTCGACGATGGCCGCCAACTGCTGGCCGGCCTGCACGCGCTGGCCGACCTCGACCGTGCGCTTGCCAACACGGCCGTCGCTGGACGCCCGCAGCTCGACATAGCCAAGCTGGTTCTGAGCGTCCTTCAGCAAGGCCTGCGTCGCACTCTTTTGCGCGTTGGCCGACTGGCGCGCGCTCTCGGCAGCCGCGATGGCTTCCTTGGCCGCCGAGGCGCCGGCCTTGCGGGCGGTCAGGTCGGCACGGGCGACATCGCGAGCGGCAAGGGCGGCATCCAGTTCCTGCTTGCTCGTGGCGCGCAACTCGGCGCCGAACAGTGCCTGGCTGCGCTTGGCGTCCAGCTCGGTGCGGGCCAGCACGCTCTCAGCCTGGGCGACCTGCGAGTTCGTCACCGCGGCCTGGGCCTTGGACTGGGCGATCTGCGCAGCCGTCGTTGCGATGGCCGCGTCGGCCTGGGCGATCTGGGCCTTCAGGCGCTCGATCTGCACGGCCGCATCGGCCGGGTCCAGGCGCAGCAGCACGTCGCCGGCCTTGACCACAGCGTTGTCCTGCATGCGCATCTCGGTGACGACACCAGCCACGCGCGTGGCGACGGGGTGCAGGCGGCCGGCGACGAAGGCGTTCTCGGTCTCGACGAGATGCTGTGCGCGCCACCACATGCGGCCACCCAGGCCGATACCGCCAATCAGCAGGATCGCGCCGACGATGAGCAGGGGCACGGGCGGGCCGCTCTTGGCAGGCTTCGGGGCAACGGTGTTGTCTTGCGGTGCATTCATGACAGGGTTTCCTTGTTGTTGCTTGAGGTTGTTCTAGGGCTGAGGCGGCCCATGCCGCCAGACTGGAATCGCTGCAGCGCGGCCACAACCTGGCCTTCGTTGCTCATGACAAAGGGGCCGTGGCGCACGACGGGCTCGAAAAGCGGCCGGCCGCAGAAGCAGGCCAGGCGCAGCGCCTCAGCGGCCACGATGCGGGCGCCGCCACCGACGGACACGCTCAGGGCTCGGCCGGTGGTCAGTGGCAGCTCGCCGGTGTGGCCGCTGCCGTGGATGGGGATGGCAAAACCCTGCTCGCCCTCGGGCAGCACGAAATCGAAGGCAGCGCCGGCGTCAATGTCGACCAGCACCAGCGAGGTCGACCAAGGCAGGTCCAGCCCGGTGTCGGCGCTGAAGATCTGAATGGCGCGCCAGCCGTCACCCACGCGGCGCGGCATCTGCTCGGCAGCAAGCCGCATGACGGTAGGCGCGCGCAGCTTCTGCTCGGCGGGCAGGTTGACGAAGATCTGCAGGCCATGGGCTTCGCGGCCCGCCTCGATGGGAAATTCGTCATGCATGACGCCCCGGCCGGCCAGCGTCCAGTGCAGGCCACCCGGCAGGATTTCATGCTCGCCGCCCAGCGAATCGCGGCTGACCATGCCGGTGGCCGAGTCGTCGAAGAGATAGGTCACCGCCGAGAAGCCTGCATGCGGATGCGGCGCAAACGCCGGCTCGGTCATGCGGAAGTGGTCGACCATGATGAAGGGGTCGAGCAGCGCCAGCGGCTCGCGCCAACCCTCGGCCTGGAAGCCGGCGCCGATGCGGTGCCTTTGGGGCTGGAGAAGACGGGCGGTTGACATGATGGCCGCGACTGTAGAGAGTTCCATTTATGGCGAATAGCCACAAAACTCAAACTCACCGTTCCGGAAACGAAACGAAACCAAACGAGAAACAGCGAGATAAACGACGCCATGAAGATCGACGACCTCTTGCTGCTGGCCCAGGTTCACAAGGCGGGATCGCTGTCCGAGGCCTCCCGCCAGCTCGACCTGCCCAAGGCAACCTTGAGCCGGCGCCTCACGGCGTTGGAGACCTCGGTAGCCGCCCGCCTCTTTGTGCCCGGCGCCAGCCGGCTGACGTTGACGGAGCTGGGCGAGCAACTCGCCGAACGCGCTGCCCGCCATGAAGAGGACATCGCCGAGACGCGCGAATGGCTGGCCTCACGCGATGCCACACCCACAGGGCGACTGCGCGTGTCCGTGCCGGCCGAGTTCGCGATGCTGGTGCTGGCGGAAAGCTTTGCGCGCTTCGTACGCCGCTACCCCAAGGTGGAGCTGGAGGTGGACACGACGCCACGCCGTGTCGACCTTTTCAACGAGCCCTATGACGTGGCCGTGCGCATGGGCCCGGTGGACGAGCCCGACCTGGTGGCGCGCCAGTACATGCTGTTGGAGCGAGGCCTGTATGCCAGCCCGGTCTATCTGCAGGCCAGGCCCGCACCGCAGACGCCTGCAGACCTGGCCGAGCATGACTTCGTCGTGCTGACCCAGGGCAAGGGCATGTACCGCACGCTGCAGAACGGCAAGCAGACGGCCGAGGTGCATCCGGTTGGCCCGCTGGAAGCGAACTCCATCGGCCTGGTGCTGTCACTGACCCGCGCCGGCGGCGGGCTCGGCAGCTTTCCCTTCGGCATGGTGGCGTCGGACATCGCCGCGGGCACGCTGGTGCCTGTGTTGCCCGAGTGGAGCTACGAGCCCCTGCCCGTGACGCTGCTGACGGCCAGCCGCCGGCTGATGCCGGCCAAGACGCGCGCCTTCATCGACCACCTGTTCGAGACCGTGCCCGAATGGGCGCATGTGAAGGGCGTGCTGGGGCCGGACGCGACGCCGCGGCGCAAGCCCTGATCAGGCGCCGGCCGGCCGCGCCACCTCCACCGCCGGGGCGGCGTACTCGACCTGTTCGATGCGAGCGATGAAGCGCGAGGCCGGCCTCGTGCTCAGTTCACCTGGGCAAAGAAGCTGCGGATGTCATCGATCAGCAACTGCGGCGCATCCGTTGCGGCGAAGTGGCCGCCCTCCGGCATCTCGGTCCACTGGCGGATGTTGCTGTGCGAACGCTCGGCAAAGGCCCGCACGGAGCGAAAGTCGTTCGGGAAGGAGGCGACCGCGGTGGGCGCCGCGTTGGGCAGCTCGCGGTAGCCGGCGCCGGTGCGGGCGTTCTCCAGATAGAACTCGGCCGCCTGGCCGCCGGTGGCCGTGAACCAGTACAGCGACACATGCGTCAGGAAACGCTCGCGATCCATCGTGGTGGCGGCCTCGCCCTCGAAGCCGAAGAAGAGCTCGGCATTCCAGGCCAGCTGCGCGACCGGTGAATCGACCAGGCCGAAGCCGAGCGTCGCCGGCCGCTTGGACTGGATCTCGGCGTAGCCGTTGTACTTCTGGAAGCGCGCCAGGTTGCCCAGGCCGGCCTTCTCGAAAGGCGACAGCTTCTCCATCTCGCCCGGCGCGCCGCTCGGGAAGGCAAAGATCTGCTGCAGGTGCACGCCCACCAGCCCTTGCGGATTCAGGATGCCCAGCTCGCGGGTCACCAGCGCGCCGGCGTCGCCGCCCTGAGCGCCGTAGCGCTCATAGCCGAGGCGCTTCATCAGCACATCCCACGCGGCGGCAGTGTGGGCGGCGTCCCAGCCGGGCCCCGCCAGCGGCGACGAGAACGCGAAGCCAGGCAGCGACGGGATGACGAGATGAAAGGCCTGCGCGGGGTCGAGGCCATGGGCGCGCGGGTCGCTCAGCGGGCCGATCAGGTCGAGGAACTCGGCCACCGTGCTGGGCCAGCCATGGGTGAGGATCAGCGGCAGCGCATGCGGCTCAGGCGAGCGCACGTGCAGAAAGTGGATCGTCTGGCCGTCGATCTCGGTTGTGAACTGCGGGTGGCGGTTCAGCGCGGCTTCCTGCTGGCGCCAGTCGAAGCCGTTCAGCCACTGGTGGGCCAGTTCACGGACGAAAGCGACGGGCTGGCCGCGGCTCCAGTCCTGCGCCACGGCCTGCGGCCAGCGCGTCTGGCGCAGGCGTTGCTTCAGATCGTCGATGGCGGCTTGCGGGATGTCGATGTGGAAGGGGCGGATGGCAGCGGTCATGGTGGGCTCCAGGTGAGGTGAATCGATGGAACCCAGTGTCCGCAGCGGTCGGTTTGGGGTCTTGTAAAAACCCGCCACGGGGCGCTTGCATTTCTTCATCCACCGGCTGTCCGGAAGCTGTCGCCAGGGCGGCGGCTCTCGTCACACAATGACCGGCGCCGCCTCCCGCGCGGCGGCGTACTTCCAAGACTCAAGGAGCCGCACATGAAAAGGATTTCCCAGCTCAACGCCATCGCGCTCACGGCAGCCCTGCTGCCAGCCGCCGGCTTCTGCGCCGAAACGGCGACCGCACACCCCGGCCAGCACCCGGCCCACTGGACTTACAGCGGCGTGACCGGGCCGGCCAAATGGGCCAGCGTCGACGAGAAGTTCGGCACCTGCGCGATGGGGCAGACCCAGTCGCCCATCGACATCCGCACCACCGACGTCCAGTCGGCTGCCCTGCCCGCGATCAGCTTCGACTACAAGCCCACGCCGCTGAAGATCATCGACAACGGCCACACCGTGCAGGTCAACATCGCGCCGGGCAGTTCGATCACCGTCGGCGACAAGCGCTACGAGCTGCTGCAGTTCCACTTCCACAAGCCCAGTGAGGAACGGGTGAACGGCAAGGCCTATCCGCTCGTGGCTCATCTCGTTCACAAGAGCGAGGACGGCAAGCTGGCCGTCGTGGCGGTGTTGATGGACAAGGGTGCCAGGCTGCCGCTGATCCAGGCCGTGTTCGACAACCTGCCCAAGGCCAAGGAGCAGGAGTCCAGCGTCGCCGGCCTTGGCATCGACCTGAACGCCCTGCTGCCCGACAACCGCGCCTACTACAGCTTCGCCGGCTCGCTGACGACGCCGCCCTGCAGCGAAGGCGTCAGCTGGTTCGTGCTGAAGACGCCGGTGCAGGTGTCTGCCGAGCAGATCGCCCGCTTCGGCCGCGTCTATGCAATGAACGCCCGACCCGTGCAGCCGCTCAACGGCCGGGTCATCCAGGTCAGCCAGTGAGCGGGCGGGCGCTGCTCAGGCGCCCGTCTCCAACAAGGCCCGCAGGCCGGCCTCGTCGAGCACGGGGACGCCGAGGCTGCGGGCCTTCTCCAGCTTGCTGCCGGCCTCCTCGCCGGCGATGACGTAATTCGTCTTCTTCGACACCGAGCCGCTGACCTTGCCGCCCGCCTCCTCGATCAAGGCCTGGCCCTCGTCGCGCGAGAGTGTTGGCAGCGTGCCTGTCAGCACCAGCGTCTTGCCCAGCAGCGGCCGCGGCCGGTCGTCGGCCTCGCCGGCGCTTTCCTTCGGGCTTACGCCGGCCGCCAGCAGCTGCTCGACGACCTCGCGGTTGTGCGGCTGGGCGAAGAACGTGTGGATGCTGGCCGCGACGATGGGGCCGACATCAGGCACTTCGAGCAATTGCTCGACGCTGGCGTTCATCAGCTTGTCCAGCGTGCCAAAGTGCCGCGCCAGCTCCTTGGCCGTCGTCTCGCCAACCTGGCGGATGCCGAGCGAAAACAGGAAGCGCGCGAGCGTGGGCGTCTTGCTCTTTTCCAGCGCGTCAACGATGTTCTGCGCGCTCTTCTCAGCCATGCGGTCCAGCGCCGCGAGCTTGGCGACACCGAGTTTGTAGAGGCCGGGCAGGCTCAGCACGATGCCGGCGTCCACGAGTTGCTCGACCAGCTTGTCGCCCAGGCCTTCGATGTCCATCGCGCGGCGGCCGGCGAAGTGCAGCATGGCCTGCTTGCGCTGGGCCGGGCAGAACACGCCGCCCGAGCAGCGGTGGTCCATGCCGCCGCGCTCGCGCACGACCTCGCTTTTGCAGACGGGGCAGGCGCGCGGCATGTGGAAGTTGGGGACGTAGCTGGCGCGCTCGCCGGGCACGCGGCCGACGACCTCGGGAATCACGTCGCCGGCGCGGCGGATGATGACCTTGTCGCCGACGCGCACGCCCTTGCGGCGCATCTCGAAGACGTTGTGCAGCGTGGCGTTGCTGACGGTCGTGCCACCGACGAACACCGGGTCCAGCCGCGCCACCGGCGTCAGCTTCCCTGTCCGACCCACCTGCACGTCGATGGCCAGCAGCGTCGTCACCTGCTCCTGGGCCGGGTATTTGTGGGCCACGGCCCAGCGCGGCTCGCGGGTCTTGAAGCCGAGCCTCTGCTGCAGCTCGCGGGAATTGACCTTGTAGACGACACCGTCAATGTCGAACGGCAGGTCGTCACGCGCAGCCGCCACGCGCTGATGGAATTCGACCAGGCCCGCCGTACCGGCTGCGACCGTGCGCAGCTTGTTGACGGGCACGCCGAAGTCGGCCAAGGCATCGAGCAGACCCGACTGCGTCGCCGGCAGCGCCCAGCCCTGCACGTCGCCGATGCCATAGGCGTAGAAGCTCAGCGGCTTGTCGCGGGCCTGGCGCGAGTCGAGCTGGCGGATGGCGCCGGCGGCCGTGTTGCGCGGGTTGACGAAAGTCTTGTCGCCCTTGGCGCGCTGGCGCTCGTTCAGCGCCTCGAAGGCGTCGCGTCGCATATAGACCTCACCACGCACCTCCAGCACCGGCGGGGCGTCACCTTTCAAGCGCAGCGGGATCTGGCCGATGGTGCGCACGTTGTGCGTGACGTCCTCGCCCGTCTCGCCGTCGCCGCGCGTGGCGGCCTGCACCAGCACGCCGGCTTCAAAGCGCAGGTTGATGGCCAGGCCGTCGAATTTCAGTTCGGCGTTGTAGTCGACCAGTGCGTCGCCCTCCTTCAGCCCCAACTCGCGGCGTACGCGGGCGTCAAAGGCGATGGCTCCGCCTTCGGTCGTGTCGGTCTCGGTCGTGATCGACAGCATGGGCACGACATGGCGCACCGGCGTCAGCCCCGGCAGCACGGCGCCGATGACGCGCTGGGTGGGCGAGTCCGCCGTCAGCAGCTCGGGGTGGGCCGCCTCGATGGCCTGCAGTTCGGCGAAGAGCTTGTCGTACTCGGCGTCCGGCAGTTCGGGCGCGTCGAGCACGTAGTACTGGTGGGCGTGATGGTTCAGCTGGGCGCGCAGATCGGCGGCGCGGGAGGCGGGGGCGGCGGTCATGGGGGCATTTTGTCGCGGTCGGACAATCCGTCGCATGAGCTCCCGTGTCGATTTCCTGCACGCCGGCCCCGCCGTCGGTTTCGACCAGCCCTTCGAGATGCTGGCCGCCTGTCACGAGCGCGTGCGCCGCAGCCTGGACCTGCTGCAGCGCCTGCATGCACATGTCCAGCAGCATGGCGTGGACGCCCAGGCGCGCGACGCTGCGGCCGATGTGCTGCGCTATTTCGACCGCGCCGGCCCGGCTCACCACGAAGACGAGGAGCGTCATGTGCTGCCGCGGCTGCGCAGGGCTGGCCTGACGGATCTGGCCGATCGACTGCACGCCGACCACGTCGAGATGGGGCGACTGTGGGCGCTGTTGCGCGAGCCTCTGCTCGCATGGACCGGCGGAAGAACCGCGCCTCTTGATGCCAACGTGTTACTTAACTACACAACTCTCTATCAGGCCCATTTGGCAGCCGAAGACGATCAAGCATTCCCCATCGCCCAGTCCAATCTGGACAAAGCGTCCCTCTCCAATATTGGAGAAGAGATGGCATCGCGTCGGAAATCGCTCTGAGTCACCTCGCCGCCGCCGAATGTTCTAGGGATTTTGCTCGTTGATTGGTAGTTTTCCTACATTTAAATTACCGCCGTCTGTCTAGAGTCGCAGCACTTTCCTGAACGGGAAAGGCGGCCAGGGTAAGCAGTCGATTGGCCGAACCCAGCCGCCCCATGACGAGGGCGGCGGTCGACCACATGACGGAGACACACCCATGCCATCGCTGCTGCCCGCGAGCTTCCGACTCGCCCCTTCTCTCTCGTTCGCGCTCGCACTGAGCGCCGCCCTCGCCTCACCGGCCCACGCGCTGAACCCCAACTCGACATCGGTCCAGATGTTCGAGTGGTCATGGCCCGACATCGCCACCGAATGCACCCAATGGCTGGGCCCCAAGGGCTTTGGCGGCGTGCAGATCTCGCCGCCCGGCGCGTCCAAGAACGCCAATGGCTGGTGGGGCGTCTACCAGCCCGTCAACTACACCAACCTGACCAGCCGCATGGGCACGCCCGGGCAGCTACAGACCATGATCAACACCTGCCACACGGCCGGTGTGCGCGTCTATGCGGACATCGTCGTCAACCAGATGGCCGACGGCAGCGGCACGGCCACCGATGGCTCGACCTGGAACGCCGGCACGCTCGCCTACCCCTTCTTCAGCGCCAGCGACTTCCACGCCAACTGCAACATCGCCGACAGCGACTACAACTCGCCGTCGGGCCGCTGGGCGGTACAGAACTGCCGCCTCGGCGGCCTGCCTGACCTGTCTACCGAAAGCAGCTATGTGCAGGGCCAGATCGTCAACTACCTGAAGGCCCTGCTGGCCATTGGCGTGGACGGCTTTCGCATCGATGCGTCCAAGCACATGCCGGCCGGCGCCTGGACGTCGATCATGAACGCCGTGAAGGCCGCCTACCCGACGACGCTGCAGGGCGAGCCGATCTGGGTCACGCAGGAGATCATCAACGACGGCGAGGTGGACCGGCCGAGCTACTTCCCCGTAGGCACGCTCAACGAGTTCCAGTTCACGTCGGCCATGCGCGATGTCTTCCGCAACAACAACGGCCTGAACCTCGCGAGCATCCCGAGCGTCATGGGCACCTGGGGCAACTGGGGCGGCAGCTGGGGCTTCATCCAGCCGCAGAACGCAACCGTCTTCATCACCAACTGGGACACCGAGCGCAACGGCGGCTCGCTGAACATCAACAACAACGGCGGCGCCGATGCGACCGGGCAGCGCTACACGCTGGCGCACGTCTTCATGCTGGCCCAGGGCTATGGCGAGGCCCAGCTCTATTCGGGCTTCAAGTTCACCGACACCGGTGCCGACCGCCCCAGCGCCAGCCCCTATAGCGGCGGCGCGCCACAGATCAACGTCGTCTGGGACTTCGCCCACCGCTGGACGCCGCTGGCGAACATGGTGGCCTTCCGCAATGCCAGCCTCGGCCAGGCGCAGCAGAACTGGATCGTCGGCAACAACGGCAACCAGGTCGCCTTCAGCCGCGGCAATGTCGGCTTCGTCGCGCTGAACAACAGCGGCAGTGCCTGGACGCGCACGTTTGCCACGGGTCTCTCCGCAGGCACCTACTGCAACGTCATCAACGGCACGAAGAACGCCGCCGGTACTGGCTGCACGGCCGACTCGATCACGGTGGATGCCAGCGGCAACGCCAGCATCACGGTGCCGGCCAACAGCGGCAGCCCCACGCCGGCCGTGGCCATCTACACCGGGCAGAAGACCAGCGGCGGCGGCAGCAGCAGCTGTGCCGTGACCTTCACGATCGCCAACGCCAACACGGTGATGGGCGAAAACCTGCGCGTCGTCGGCAACGTCAGCGGCCTCGGTGCCTGGGCACCGGGCTCGGGCTTCGCGCTGACCATCCAGGGCTCAGGCGCCAACGTGCCGTGGACGGGCACCGTCAGCCTGCCCGCCGGCACGGCGATTCAATACAAGTATGTGAAGTGGAACGGCTCGTCGGCCGTCTGGGAAAGCAATCAAGCCACCGGCAGCGGCAACCGCGAGTTCACGAGCTGCGCCAGCGGTTCGCAGGCTCGCAGCGACGGCAACTTCAAACCTTGAGAGACGACGCTCCGACGTGGCGCAGGAAGCGTCGCGAGCGGGCTCAGGTGGGGTCGAGCAGCACAGCCGTACACCCGTACGGCGCGCAGCACAGGCCCCAGATGTGCCCGCGCAGTAGCTTCATGCGCTACGTCGGGTGATCATGACCTGGTCCACGCGGTAGCTGTCCACGTCAACCACCTCGAAGCGCCAGCCTTCCCACTCGACGACATCGGTGCGCCGCGGAATGCGGCGCAGCATGACCATCAGGAAGCCGGCCAAGGTGTCGTAGGTGCCGGCATGCGGCCAGCCCTCGATGCCGAGCGACCGCTCGACATCCGGGATGGGCGTGATGCCGTCGGCCAGGAAGGAACCGTCCTCGCGGCGCACGATCTGCTCCTCGTCGTGCGGCGCGACGAGACTGCCCATCACCGTATTCATCACGTCGTTCAGCGTGATGACGCCCACCACGCGGCTGTACTCGTTGACGACGACGGCGAAGTCCTCATGCGCGTCGCGGAACTGGGTCAGCATCTCGGACAGCGTCAGCCTGTCGGGCACGATGAGCACTTTCTTGACCAGCACGCCGCCGTCCTCGCGCAGCGACAGTTTCTCGTCGCGCAGCACACGCTGGAACAGGTCGGTTGCGTCCACGTAGCCGACGACCTGGTCGACGTCGCCGTCGCAGACGACGTAAGTCGAGTGGGGCGTGTCGGCGATGCGGTTGCGGATCAGCACGTCATCGTCGTCGCGCGAGAAGAAGACGATGCGCTCGCGCTCCGTCATCACCGTCTCGACGGTGCGCGTGTCCAACTCGAACACGTTGGCGATGACCTGCTGCTCCTCGTCCGCGACGACGCCGGCCTGGTAGCCGGCCTCGGTCAGCGCGAGGATGTCGCGGTAGCTGATGGTCTCGTCACGCTTGGCCGGCAGGCCCAGCACGCGGATCAAGCCCTCGGTGATGCCGCTGAACAACCAGGCCAGGGGCTTCAGCACGCGGCACAGGGCCAGCATGGGGCCTACCAGCGTCATGGCGACGCGCTCCGGCTCGTTCATCGACAAGCGCTTGGGCACCAGGTCGGCCAGCACGATGAAGAGCGATGTGATGCTGATGAAGGACGCGGCAAAGCCCAGCGTCGCGGCCAGTTCGGGTGAAACGACGAGGCGCAGCGCCGCTTCGAAATGCGGCGTGAACGCACCCTCGCCAACGATGCCGGCCAGGATGGCGACCGTGTTGACGCCGATTTGCACGACGGTGAAGTAGTCGCCCGGGTGTTCCTGCACAGCCAGCACCTTGGCTGCGCGGGCATCGCCGGAGTCGGCGCGCTGCTGCAGGTTGAGCCGCCGCGAGGCCGCCAGTGACAGCTCGGCCATCGAGAAGAAGGCGCTGGCGGCGATGAGGAGGGCAATCAGCAGCAGGCTGGTGGTCAAGCGCCGAGTCCGAGGTCTGAATGGAGCTTCAGTTTATTCCGCGATCCCGCCCTCACGGCTGCACCGCTCCAGGAAGGCCGTCGCCTCTCGCACGGGCTGCGGGCGCGCATAGCCAAAGCCCTGCATCACGTCGCAATGCCAGTTGCGCAGGCAGGCCTCCTGGCTGGCATCCTCAACGCCTTCGGCCACCACCGTCATACCCAGGCTGTGCGACAGCTGGATCATGGCCTGCACGATGGCCGCACCGCCCTCGTCCTGGCCGAGGTCTCGCACGAAGGCGCGGTCGATCTTCAGGCGGTTGATGGGAAAGCGCTTCAGATAGGCCAGGCTCGAATAGCCGGTGCCGAAGTCATCGATGGCCAGGTGCAGGCCCAGCGCACGCAGCTCGGCCATCTTGGTGATGGTGGACTCGGCGTCGTCCATCATGGCGCCCTCGGTGATCTCCAGCTCGATGAAGTGCGGGTCCATGCCGCTGCTCTCCAGCGCCTCGCGCACCGTGGCCATGAACTCGGGATGCTGGAACTGCCGCGGCGAGATGTTGATGGCCATCACGGGCCGGCCCAGCCCGCTGTCATGCCAGATCCTGGCCTGGCGGCAGGCCTGCTGCAGCACCCAGCGGCCAATGGGCACGATGAGACCGGATTCCTCGGCCAGCGGAATGAAGCGGTCCGGCGCAATCAGGCCGTCGGGGCTGCGCCAGCGCAGCAGGGCCTCAAAGCCCGACAGCCTGCGCGTGCGCAGATCGCACTGCGCCTGGTAGAAGAGTTCGAGTTCACCGCGCTCCAGGGCCTGTGACAGCCGTGCTTCCAGTTGCAGCCGGTCCTGCTGGTCGGCCAGCAGGCCTGCCGTGAAAACCACCGCGCTGTTGCCCGGCTGGCCCTGCGCCTGTCGCATGGCGAGCTGGATGGCCTTGGCCACGTCGGAGGTCTGCGCGCCGTGCCGCGGGTATTCAGCGGCACCGATGCTCAAGGTCACCGCGAGCTGCTGGCGCTGCACTTCGAAGACAGGCTGCATCACCTGCAGCAGCTGCTCCAGCAGGCTGCGCAGGGCGGCGTCATCGCCCAGTGCGGGCACGATGGCACCGAAGGAAAGTCCGTCCATCCGGTAGAGCCGGCCGCCGGCGCCCTCGACGACGGACTTCAGCCGAGCTGCCACCTGGCACAGCAAGTCGTCACCGGCGGCATGGCCCAGGCTGCCCATGATGCGGCTGAAGCGATTGATGGCTATCCCCAAGCCGATGAAGCTCTCGTTGCCGAGCTCCCGGGCCCGCCGCTCCAGTGCGCGCCGGTTGGGCAGGCCGGTCACGCGGTCATGCAGGCCGACGTAAGCCAGCTCGGCGTTGTGGGCCTGCAGCGTGCGGTTGGCCTTGCGGGCGCGGCGATACAGGGTCACCGTCAGCAGCACGACGATGAGCAGGGCGAGGGCCAGGCCCAGGGTCAGCCGCCTTTCGCTGCTGTGGCGCTCGAGCTGGCTGGCTTGCAGCTCGTTGTCATGCTTGAGGCTCTCCAGGGCGCGCTGGTTCTGCTCGAAGCTGGAGCGGCGCTGCAGTTCCAGCACCGTGCTGACACGGTCGTTGCGCACCAGCTCGGCCTCCAGCCCCAGTGCCTTGCGCGATTGGCGCAGCGCGCCCGCCGCATCGCCCAGGGCTTCCAGCAGGCCGGCATGCCGGTTCAACTGCTCCAGCAGGCGCACCTTGCGGCCCTGCTTCTCCAGCGACGCCAGGCCCTCGTTCACCAGTTGGTCGCCGGGGGCCGTCTGGCGCAAGCCGAGTCGCGCCAGCCCGGAACTGATCGTGGCCACGGCCACAGCGTCCTCGTCACCTTCCTGTCGGGCCAACTTCAGCGCAGTCTCGGCATAGCGCTGCGCGGCCACAAAGTTGCGTGCGCTCAGGTGCAGGTCGGCCAGTTCCTGCACGACCTCCGCCTGGGTGTTGAACCAGGTCGCGCTGCCTGAAGCAGGATTCACGGCGGCAGCGCTGGCGGCCAGCGTGGGCTCGATCTGGGCGGCCAGCCGATGGGCCTGCTCCCGGGCCTGGTCGCGCGCCGGGCCGCGTCCGCCCTCCTCCTCGGCCAAGGATTCGATCAACTTGGCCGCCAGTTGCAGGGGCAGGCTGCCCGCGGACTCGGCCAGGCGAAAGGCCTGCTGCGCATCAGCACGGGCACCGTCGATGTCGTGCAGGACCAGGCGTATGGGCGCCAGCGCCATATGGGCCTGCGCCCCGCGCCGCGGGTTGGACTGGGCCTGCGCCGACCGGCTCGCCGCCGCGTAGCTGCGCAGGCCTTCCTGCAAATGCCCCGTCGCCAGGCTCAGATTGCCCGCTGTCATGAAGACCCAGTAACGCAGAGGCTCGTCCTGGGTCTTTTCCACCCAGGGCAGGGACGCGTTCACCCAGTCGTAGGCGACGCTCAGGCGGCCCGACAGTTGCAGGACGGTCGCGCGCAGTGCCAGCGCCGAAGCCATGGCCGCGGCGTTGCCTTCGCGCTCCCCCAGGTCGATGAGCTCGGCCGTCGCCGCATCGACCACCGTGAACTGGTCCATCATGCCGTGGGCATAGCCCCAGGCGGCGAGGAAGACGCGCAGGTTGTCGCCGCCCAGAGCGCGGGCCTGCGCTTCCAGCGGCCGCAGGCGCGCGACCACCTCGGGCGGCTCGCTGCCATGGCTGGCTTCGATGGCTTCGATCTGCTGGGCGAGCGTGGGGGCGGCGAGGCTTGGCCCAGCGAGCAGCGACAGCAGCAACAGCCAACCCACCAGCCAGAACTGGGTGGCTGGACGAAGGATGGGACTGAAAACTTGGAGGAAGCCGCCGCTGCGCATCAGGCTTGAAGGGCCGTGTAACGCGCAGACTTTAGAAGCTTTGCCCCCCGCCGCCCCGTGGGCTGTCAGTCAGACCGCGGCGTTTGCGCGGCCAATGTCACGCGATCAGCTGAACAGCCTTCGTGCGGCAGGCGAGCCGGCGGCCAGATCACGCTCCGCCAAAGCTTCGTAGAGTTTCTTCAGCTCAACGTCGATGGACGCGAAGGCATGCAGGCCCAGCACCTGGCCACGGTCGTCGCAAACCTCGGCCTCCAGATCGCGGGCCAGTGCGCGGGCCGACTCCTGCCAGAGCGCGAACGGCTCCTGATCGGCCGACGTCTGCGGCACGTCCAGCGCCAGCGTCAGCTCGCGCAGCGACAGGGCTTCGGGGTCTTCAGCCAGCGCAGCCTGGGCATCGAACTGCAGCGTCAGCACCGGCGGCGCGCCCTCTTCTGCCGACGGCATGACGAGGCGGCCCGGCAGCGCACCGGCGACGAAGCCGTGGCGACCCGCGGCCTGCTGCACAAAGCCTGGCGTCCAGGCCGCGGCCTTGGCACGCAGCAGCAGGGCAAGCTGGGCGTCATGGCTGGCCGCGAACTGATCCAGCTCGCGGGCGCGGGCGACGACGTCCAGCATGTCGGGGAACTGCACGAAGCCGCCAACGCCGTCGGCAAAGGCCTGGATCTTCTGCACGAACTCCGAGTACTCGATCTCGTTGAGGGCGCCGCTGCGGTTGGCCATCTTCAGCCCGGCCTGGAATTCGCTGTAGCGCTGGCCGGGCGCGGGCAGTTCCCAGTCGCCGGTTGCGGCATTCAGACCTTCGATTTGCAGCGGCTTGGTGCCGGCGCGGCGGCTGCCGGGCTGGTGCTGCAGGGCCATTTCGCCAGAGATGGGAGCCTCGACGGTGATGGTCGCGATGGCGTCAATCAGCGCGTCGATCCGCGCCGACGGCCGGCGCAGCGGGCGGGCCACAGCGGGCAGCGTCGCTTCCAGCGCCTCGGCCTCGGCAGTCGCCTCCGCCGTCACGGGCGGCGCGTCGAAATGCGGCTCCTCCAACGACGGCACGGCGCGCTTCGGCCCCGCCTTGCGGGCGGCCCAGGCGCCCTGGGCCACGACACCGATCAGCACCACGCCGCCCGTGATGGCCAGAAGTTCGGTCAACGAAACGTTCATGCCGCCTCCGCCATCGCCAGGGCTTTGTCCATGTCGACGGCCACGATGCGCGACACACCCTGCTCCTGCATGGTCACGCCAATCAGTTGTTCAGCCATTTCCATCGCAATCTTGTTGTGCGAGATGAAGAGGAATTGCGTGCCCGCACTCATCTTGGTGACGAGGCGCGCATAACGCTCGGTGTTGGCGTCGTCCAGCGGTGCGTCCACTTCGTCCAGCAGGCAGAAGGGCGCCGGGTTGAGCTGGAAGATCGCGAACACCAGCGCGATGGCCGTCAGCGCCTTTTCGCCGCCCGACAGCAGGTGGATGGTGCTGTTCTTCTTGCCCGGCGGCTGGGCCAGGACCTGCACGCCGGCGTCCAGGATCTCGTCGCCCGTCATCACGAGGCGCGCCTCGCCGCCACCGAACAGCTCGGGGAACATGCGGCCGAAGTGGTCGTTGACCTGGTTGAAGGTCGAGCCCAGCAGGTCGCGCGTCTCCAGGTCGATCTTGTGGATCGCGTCTTCCAGCGTCTTGATGGCCGAGTTCAGGTCGGCGCACTGCGAGTCGAGGAAGGTCTTGCGCTCGCGGGCCGTGGTCAGCTCGTCGAGTGCGGCGAGGTTGACGGCGCCCAGGGCCGCGATCTCGCGGTTGATGCGATCGATCTCGCCCTGCAGGCCGTAGAGCTTGACGACGCCGTCTTCGATGGACTTGGCCAGCACTTCCAGGTCGACGGCCGCCGCTTCGAGTTGCTCGCGGTACTGCGCACCGCCGAGCTGGGCGGCCTGCTCCTCGAGCTGCAGCTTGGTGATGGCCTCGCGCAGCGGGTCCAGGCTGCGCTCGAAACCCATGCGCTGCTCGTCGGCCTTGCGCAGGCGCAAGCTCAGATCGTCGTAGTTGGTGCGCACGGCGGCCAAGGCCTGCTCGCGTTCGACCTTGACGGCCAGCGCGTCCTGCAGCCCGGCTTGCGCCGCGGCGTCGTTCAGCGTGTCCAACTCGCCTTGCAGGCTGGCGGCCGAGGTTGCGACGGTGGCGATCTGCGCCTCTGCAGTTTCGATGCCACGCTGCAGCTCGCCGCGGCGGGCAGCCAGCGTCTGGGTTGCGAAGCGCGCTTCCTGAGAGCGGCGCTCCAGCGCGCGCAATTGCTCGCGCGCATCAGCCAGCTTGCGCTCGGCGGCGATGGTGCCGTCTTCGAGCTCCGCGTGGCGCTGCTGCGCGTCGCCGAGCTGGATGTCCAGTTCCTCGAAGCGGGCCTCGCCGACGGCGCGGCGCTCCTGCAGGCCTTCCTGCTGGGCGGCGATCTCGGCCAACTCGGCATCCAGCACGCTGCGGCGCTGCTGGCTGGCTTCGGCCTGTTGGGAGAGGCGCAGCAGCTCGACGTGGATCTGGTGGGCGCGGGTCTGCGCCTCACTGGCCTCGCGGCGCAGCGTCGTCAACCGTCCATTGGCGTCGTTGAACTGGTGCTCGATGCGGCTCAGCGACAGGCGAGCCTCGTCGGCGATCAGGTTCTGGGCGCGCTGGGCCGTCGTCAGCTGCTCGATCTCCTGGGCGCGTGCCAGCAGGCCGGCCTGCTCGGAGTCGGGCGCGTAGAAGGTGACCGAAAACTGGCCAACGGCGTGGCCGGCCGGCGTCAGGATCAGCTCGCCGTGCGTCAGCTTGCCGCGCGCGGCCAGCGCGTCATCGAGCGTCGGCGCGGTGTAGACGCCTTCCAGCCAGTCATTCAGCAGCGCGGACAGGCCCGCGTCGTTCAGGCGCAGCAACTCGCTGAGCTTGGGCAGCGTCTCGTGCGTGTTGGCGATGGAGCCGCTCGGCGTCGAATAAAAAGCCAGGCGAGCTGGCGGCGAGTCGGCCTCGAAGGCACGCACCGTGTCCAGCCGGCCGACGCTCAAGGCGCCCATGCGCTCGCGCAGCGCGGCTTCCAGCGCGTTCTCCCAACCCTGGGCGATGTGCAGCTTGGTCCACAGGCCTTGCAAGCCATCAAGGCCATGCTTGGCCAGCCAGGGCTTGAGCTTGCCCTCGGTCTGCACCTTCTCCTGCAGGGCCTTTAGCGCTTCGAGCCGAGCGGTCAGGTCGGACTGCCGGGCGAGCTGGGCGTTGGTGTCCTGCTGGGCGTTGCGGCGCTGCTCTTCGAGTTGCGGCACCTGCTCGGCCAATTCCTGCAGGCGAGCGTCGGACAGATCGCGCGCCTCGTCGGCCGCTGCGCTGCGCTCCCGCAGGGCTTCCAGCGCCTCGTGATCGGGCGCACCGAGGGCGCGCGACTCGGCCGTCAGCTTGTCCTCGCGCTGGCGCAGCGCCCTCGCCTGCTCGTCCACGCTGCGGCTCTCGGCCGCCAGCACCTGGATCTGCTGCTGCACCTGGGCGACCAGGGCACGCTGCTCGTTGGCTCGGGCCTGGGCGGCACGCACGGCGTCCTCGCTCTGCGGCAGCTGGGCCTGCTGCTCCTCGGCCTGGGCGGCCAGGATCTCGCTCTGTTCGTCGGCGCCGGCAATCTGCTCGGCAATGCCTTCCAGCTCGGCCTTGGCCTGTTCGACGCGCTCGCGCCACTGGCCGTCCTGCGTGTGCAACTCGGTCAGGCGGGCTTGCGCGCGGTTGCGGCTCTCGACGACAAAGCGGATGCGCTCTTCCAGCCGGCTCACTTCGAGCTGGGCCTCGGCGTAGCGGCCTTGTGACGCGTGCAACTCGTCGCCCGCCGCGTAGTGGGCCTGGCGAACTTCTTCCAGCGTGGCCTCGACGGCGCGCAGCTCGGCAGTGCGCGACTCCAGCGCATTCAGCGCCTCGGCGTGTGCCGCCTTGACGCGCGTCGCCTCGTTGCCGGCGTCGCGCAGCTTCAGGAACCACAGTTGATGCAGCTTCAGCGTGCCGCTGTCCTGCAGGCTGCGATAGCTCGCCGCGACCTCGGCCTGGCGTTCCAGCTTCTCCAGATTCGCGTTCAGCTCGCGCAGGATGTCGTCGACGCGGGTCAGGTTCTCGCGGGTGTCCTTGAGCCGGTTCTCGGTCTCGCGGCGGCGTTCCTTGTACTTGGACACGCCGGCCGCTTCTTCCAGGAACAGGCGCAGCTCTTCCGGCTTGCTCTCGATGATGCGCGAGATGGTGCCCTGGCCGATGATGGCGTAGGCGCGCGGCCCCAGGCCCGTGCCCAGGAAGACGTCCTGCACGTCGCGGCGGCGCACCGGCTGGTTGTTGATGAAGTAGCTGCTGGTGCCGTCACGCGTCAGCACGCGCTTGACGGCGATCTCGGTGAACTGGTTCCACGGGCCGCCGGCGCGGGCGGATTGGTTGTCGAACACCAGCTCCACGCTGGAGCGCCCCGCGGGCTTGCGGTTGCCCGAGCCGTTGAAGATGACGTCCTGCATGGACTCGCCACGCAACTCACTCGCCTTGCTCTCTCCGAGCACCCAGCGCACCGCGTCCATGATGTTGGACTTGCCGCAGCCATTGGGCCCGACGACGCCGACAAGTTGCCCGGGCAACTGGAAGGTCGTGGGTTCAGCAAAGGATTTGAAGCCGGCCAGCTTGATCGAGTTCAGCCGCATGAAGCTTGCGCGTAAGCCCTTGATTTGGCTAAAGAAAAGCGCCTTTCAGGGGCGCTTCAACGGGGTCGGATGATAGCATTCGCACCCTCTCTGATTGACCCTGCATCATGGCTACCAAGAAGTCCGCCTCCGCCCCCGCCGCCAAGAAGAAACCCAAGATGCGCGAGGTGCCCAAGAACCCGCCCACCAAGCCCAGCAAGGACATCCTGGTCTTTCCGAATCCGAACCCGGAACGCGACTACGTCATCCAGTTCCAGGTGCCCGAGTTCACCTGCCATTGCCCGCTGACCGGCCAGCCCGATTTCGCCCACTTCACGATCGACATGATTGCGGACGAACTCTGCGTGGAGCTCAAGAGCCTGAAGATGTACTTCTGGAGCTACCGCAACGAGGGCGCCTTCCACGAGAAGGTCACCAACACCATCCTCGACGACATCATCAAGGTCACCGACCCGCGTTTCATCCGCATCACGGCCAAGTGGTATGTGCGCGGCGGCATCTACACCAACGTGGTGGCCGAGCACCGCAAGCCCGGCTGGACGCCCGCGCAGCGCGTGGACCTGCCGGCCCATGGGTTTGAGTCGGGGATGCTAGGCTGATCAGCGTTTCATGATGGGGTTGCGCCGCCACGCGTCCTGGTTGTCATCGACGATGCGGCCGGCGTTCAAGGTGGACAGATAGCGCTTGAGCATGGCATCGAACTCCTGCAGCCGCCCCAGGCAGGCGCTTCGGCGTGACCAGCCCACATAGTTCAGCGCCTCAGCCGCATAGGGCTTGAGCGCAACGTACTTGCCCTCGTTGCCGCTGGTGATCAGATGGGACAGTGCCGGGTAATGTGGCGAAATGAAGTAGTCGATGCGGCCGGCGTCGAGCTTCAGGAAGTTCTCCTTGATGCCCGGCCCTGCCTCGACATTGAGATTGGCCTCGATGTACTCGTCCAGCCCGTCACCGAACCGCGTGCCATGCGTGACGCCGCCGCGCAACCCGCGCAGGTCTTCGCGTTTGGTGAACTTCAGGTTTTGCCCGGCTCGCACAAACACCGACGAAGGGTTGGTGAAGATGGGCGTGTCGGCGAAGGCCAGGTATTGCTCGCGCTCGGCATTGCGCTTGAGTTCGGTGACGATATCCACCTCGCCGACGCGCGCGTTCTGCAGCACGCGCACGAACGGCCCGACATAGCGCAGTTCATAGGGCAGCTTGATCGCTTGCAGCACGGCCAGCACCACATCGACGCTGGCGCCCCGCAGCGTCTGGCCGTCATACCAGGCATAGGGCGGGTACTCGGGATCGGCCGTCACGACGACCTTCTGGCAGGCTGCCTGGCCCAGGGCTGCGCCATTTGCGGCAAGCAGCGCGCAGATCAGCCAACAGCGTTTCGTCACATGCCTCCCCAGGCTGCAGATCACGGGCCGCGCCCTATCATGCCTGCATGAGTTTTCCCGTCAATCCGCGGCTCGACCGGCTGCACCCCTATCCTTTCGAGCGCCTGCGCGAGCTGACCGCCGGCATCACGCCCAATCCCGACCTCGCGCCCATCTCGCTGGGCATCGGCGAACCGCGCCATGCCGCACCGGCCCTGATCGCGGAGGCCATCAGCAACTCGATGAAGAGCCTGGCGGGCTACCCGGCCACTGCCGGCACGCCGGCCCTGCGCGAGGCCATCGTTGGCTGGATCGCGCGTCGCTACGGTTTGACGCTGGACCCGGCCACGCAGGTTCTGCCCGTCAATGGCTCCCGCGAGGCGCTGTTTGCCATCGCCCAGACCGTCGTCGACTCGAGCCGACCCGGCGCCACCGTCGTCTGCCCCAATCCCTTCTATCAAATCTACGAAGGGGCCGCGTTGCTGGCCGGTGCCGAGGTGGCCTACGCCAATTCCGATCCGACGCGCAACTTCGCCGTCGACTGGCGCCAGATCGATGACGCGACCTGGGCGCGCACCCAGCTGCTCTATGTCTGCTCGCCGGGCAACCCGAGCGGCGCGGTGATGCCGCTGTCGGAATGGCAGGCCCTGTTCGAATTGAGCGATCGCCACGGCTTCGTCATCGCGTCGGACGAGTGCTATTCGGAGATCTATTTCCGTGACGAGGCGCCCCTGGGAGGCCTTGAGGCCGCTGCCAGGCTGGGCCGCCCCGACTTCCGCAACCTGATCGCCTTCACGTCCCTGTCCAAGCGCTCCAACGTACCGGGCCTGCGCTCGGGTTTCGTGGCCGGCGACGCGGCCCTGCTGAAGAAGTTCCTGCTCTACCGCACCTATCACGGCAGCGCCATGAGCCCCATCGTGCAGGCGGCCAGCATCGCGGCCTGGGGCGACGAGGCCCATGTGGTCGAAAACCGGGCCCGCTACCGCCACAAGTTCGCCGAAGTCACGCCCCTGCTGGCTGACGTTCTGGACGTGGCCCTGCCCGACGCCGGCTTCTACCTCTGGGCGGCTGTTCCAGGCGGTAACGACGTGCGCTTCGCCCAGGAGCTGCTCGCTCAATACAATCTCGCCGTCCTGCCGGGCAGCCTGCTGGCGCGCGAAGCCAATGGCAGCAACCCTGGCGCCGGGCGCATCCGCCTGGCTCTCGTGGCCGACGAGGCCGAATGCCTCGAAGCCGCCCGCCGCATCGTCTCCTTCACGAAATCTCTCCCATGAACACCGCTGAACTGCAAAGCCTGATCGACCTCGCCTGGGACAACCGCGCGGCGCTGGATCCCACCAACGCGCCCGAGTTGCGCCAGGCCGTCGAGCACGTCATCGCCGAGATGGACGCCGGCCGCCTGCGCGTGGCCACCCGCGAAAGCGTCGGCCAGTGGACGGTGCACCAGTGGGTCAAGAAGGCGGTCCTGCTGTCCTTCCGGCTGAACGACAACCGCATCATGGGCGACAAGGAGTTGACCTTCTTCGACAAGGTGCCCACCAAGTACGCGGGCTGGAGCGACGAGCAGCTGCGCGCCAGCGGCGTGCGCATCGTGCCCCCGGCCGTCGCGCGCCGCGGCAGTTTCCAGGCAAAGAATGTCGTGCTGATGCCCAGCTACGTGAACATCGGCGCCTACGTGGATGAAGGCGCCATGGTCGATACCTGGGCCACCGTCGGCTCCTGTGCGCAGATCGGCAAGAACGTGCACCTGAGCGGCGGCGTCGGCATCGGCGGCGTGCTGGAGCCGCTGCAGGCCAACCCGACCATCATCGAGGACAACTGCTTCATCGGTGCCCGCTCCGAGGTCGTCGAAGGCGTCATCGTCGAGGAGAACTCGGTGATCTCGATGGGCGTCTACATCGGCCAAAGCACGCCGATCTACGACCGCGCCACCGACACCGTCAGCTACGGCCGCATCCCGGCCGGCTCCGTCGTCATCTCGGGCAGCCTGCCCAAGGATGGCGGCCGCTACTCGCTGTACGCGGCCATCATCGTCAAGCGGGTCGACGCGCAAACGCGCTCCAAGACCAGCATCAACGAACTGCTGCGGGCCTGATCATGAGCAGCCCCGGCGCCGGCAACATGGAACGCATCCTGCGGCTGATGGCCGACAAGGGTGCTTCGGACTGCTATCTGTCAGCCAACATGCCGGTGCTGATCCGGATCAATGGCCAGACCGTGCAGCTGTCAGACCAGCTGCTGACGCCGCCCCAGCCGCGCCAGCTCATCGCCGAGGTCATCGACCCGGCATCGCTGGCCGAACTGGACAACACCGGCGAGCTGAACATGGCGGTGTCGGTGCGTGGCGTGGGGAGCTTCCGGTTGTCGGGCTTTCGCCAGCGCGGCTCGATCGCGGGCGTGTTCCGCCACATCCCGCACGACATCCCGACGCTGGAGAGCCTGCAGCTACCGGGCGTGCTGGGCACGATGATCAAGGAAAAGCGCGGCCTCATCCTGATGGTGGGCGCCACCGGCACCGGCAAGAGCACCACGCTGGCCTCCATGCTGGAGATGCGCAACCAGACGATGACCGGGCACATCCTCACCATCGAGGACCCGATCGAATACCTGTTCAGCAACAAGCGCTCGGTCGTCAACCAGCGCGAGATCGGCCGCGACACGGCGTCGCTGCAGATCGCGCTGAAGAACGCGCTGCGCCAAGCACCCGACTGCATCCTGATCGGCGAAATCCGCGACCGCGACACCATGACGGCGGCCATCAGCTATGCACTGTCCGGCCACCTGGTGCTGGCCACGCTGCACGGCAACAACACCTACCACGCGCTGAACCGCATCCTGTCGTTCTATACGCCCGAGTCCCGCCCGGCGCTGCTGAACGACCTGGCGGCTGGCCTCAAGGCCATCGTGTCGCAGCGCCTCGTGCGCGCCACGACGGGCGGGCGCGTGCCCGTCGTCGAGATCCTTTTCAATACCAAGCTGACGTCCGAGCTCATCGAGCAGGGCGATTTCGCCGGCGTGAAGGAGGCGATGGAAAAGTCCATCGCCGAGGGTTCGCAGACCTACGAAGAGCATTTCGCCAAGCTCATCACCGAAGGCACCATCACCCGAGAGGAAGGCCTGGCGTTCGCTGACTCGCCGACCAACCTGCTGTGGCGGCTGCAGAACGAAGCGCCGGGCCAACGCCTGGTCACGGCGCCGCGCAAAGAAGAAAAGGCCGGCGACGACGCCAGCTTCACAGAAATCACATTGGACGTCCGCGGCTCTTGAAACTGATCACCTGTATCGAAACCCAAGCCGCCCGCCTTGACCAGGCGGGCGTGTTTTTTGGCCATGGCACCTCGACCGCCTTTGATGAGGCCGCGTGGCTGGTGCTGTGGCGCCTGGGACTGCCGCTGGACGCGCTGAACGAACACGCCGAGCGTGAACTGAACGAGGCCGAACTGGCCAACGTCACCGAACTCGTCGACCAACGCATTGCAACACGCAAGCCCGCCGCCTATCTGACCGGCGAGGCCTGGCTGCAAGGCGTGCCCTTCACCATCGACGAGCGCGCTATCGTGCCGCGCAGCTTCATTGCCGAGCTGATTGCCGACGCCAGCATCGACCCCTGGCTGCATCCGAGCAGCCGCCGCGTGCTGGACCTGTGTACCGGCAACGGCAGCCTGGCGGTACTGGCGGCGATGGCCTGGCCCGACGTCGAGGTGGATGCGCTGGACATCGACATCAACGCCCTCGCCGTGGCCAAGCTGAACGTGGAGCGCCACAACCTGGCCCTGCGTGTGCGCTTGCTGCAGGGCGACGGCCTGGCCGGAGCGCAAGGACCCTACGACCTGATCCTCTGTAACCCGCCCTACGTCAACAGCCAGAGCATGGCCGCCCTGCCCGCCGAATACCTGGCCGAGCCCGAGCTGGCCCTGGCCGGCGGCGCCGACGGCATGGACTTCATCCGCGAGTTGCTGCGCGCCGCGCCTGCCGCCTTGAACGACGACGGCGTGCTGGTGCTGGAGATCGGCAACGAGCGTGAAAACTTCGAGGCGGCCTTCCCCGCGCTCGAAGTCGTCTGGATGGAGACCTCCTCCGGTGCCGACCAAGTCCTCCTGGTCACCAAGGAGGCCCTGCAATGATCACGCTGCGCGACATCACGCTGCGCCGCGGCGTCAAGGTGGTGCTGGACAACGCCTCCGCCACGCTGCAGCCCGGCGAAAAGATCGGCCTGGTCGGCCGCAACGGCGCGGGCAAATCCAGCCTGTTTGCGCTGCTGACGCACCGCCTGGGCAACGACAAGGGCGAGGTCGAGGTGCCCAAGCACTGGCGTCGTTCCGAGGTCGCCCAGAACATGCCCGAGACCGAGGACGGCGCGACCGACTACGTGCTCGAAGGCGACCTGCCGCTGGTTGCTGCCCGCGCCGCGCTAGAAGCCGCCGAAGCCGCCAACGACGGCCATGCGATGGCCGACGCCCACGCGCTGCTGGCCGACGTTGGCGCCTTCGACGCCCGCTCCCGCGCCCAGGCGCTGCTGATGGGCCTTGGCTTCAAGACCGAGCAGCTCGACGCTCCCGTCAACAGCTTCTCCGGCGGCTGGCGCATGCGCCTGCAGCTGGCCCGCGCGCTGATGTGCCCGGCCGAACTGATGCTGCTGGACGAACCCACCAACCACCTGGACCTGGACGCCCTGGTCTGGCTGGAAGCCTGGCTGCAGCGCTACGACGGCACGCTGATCATCATCAGCCACGACCGCGAATTCCTTGACGCGATCACCAAGGTCACCCTGCATCTGGACGAAGGCAAGCTCGTGCGCTACGGCGGCAACTACACCAGCTTCGAGACGCAGCGCGCCGAGCGCATGGTGCTGCAGCAGGCCGCCTTCTCCAAGCAGCAGGACCGCGTGGCCCACCTGCAGAAGTTCATCGACCGCTTCAAGGCCAAGGCCAGCAAGGCCAAGCAGGCGCAAAGCCGCGTGAAGGCGCTGGAGCGCATGGAAAGGCTGGCGCCCGTGCTGGCGTCTGCCGACTTCAATTTCGAGTTCCGCGAGCCGCTGAATCTGCCCAACCCGATGCTGATGTTCGACGAGATGTCGGCCGGCTATGGCACGACCACGATCGTGCGCGACATCGACCGCTCGGTGCTGGCCGGACAGCGCATCGGCATCCTCGGCGCCAACGGCCAGGGCAAGTCGACGCTGGTGAAGACCATCGCCGGTACCCAGCCAGCGCTGGCGGGCAGGCTAACGCAGGGCAAGGGCCTGTCCATCGGTTACTTCGCCCAGCAGGAACTGGACGTGCTGCGCCTGGACGAAGGCCCGCTGGAGCACATGGTGCGGCTGGCTCGCGAGGTCGGCCCAGCCGGCCGCGAGCAGGAACTGCGCGACTTCCTCGGCCAGTTCCGCTTCACTGGCGACATGGTCAACCAGCAAGTCGGCAGCCTGTCTGGCGGCGAGAAGGCGCGGCTGGTGCTGGCCATGCTGGTGTGGCAACGCCCCAACCTGCTGCTGCTGGACGAACCCACCAACCACCTGGACCTGAACACCCGCGAGGCGCTGTCGATGGCGCTCAACGAGTTCGAGGGCACCGTCATGCTGGTCAGCCACGACCGCGCGCTGCTGCGCGAGGTCTGCGACGAGTTCTGGCTGGTGGCCGACGGCGTCGTCAAGCCTTTCGACGGTGACCTGGACGATTACCAGAAATGGCTGCTCGACCAAAGCAAGGAAGCCGCCCGTGCGGCCAAGAAGGGTTCCGCACCCGCTGCGGCGCCTGCGCCAGTGATTGCGGCGGCCCCGGCACCGGCACCCCGCGAGGACCGCAAGGCCTCAGGCCAGGCACGCGCCAAGCTGGCCGACCAGACACGCCCGTTGCGCAAGGAGATGGACGCCATCGACAAGCGCCTGCACGCCCTCGCCTCGGAGCGCGCCGAGATCGAGGCCCAACTCGCCGAGGGCGCTGCCGCCTCGGCCATTGCCGAGATGGGCAAGCGCCTGAAGGCGATCAGCGACCAGCTCGAAGCCGACGAGGCGCGTTGGCTGGAGCTGGGTGAGCAGATCGAGGCGCTGAACGCCTAGATCGCGAGCACCGCTGCCAGGGCAATCGCGCCTGGCAGCGCCTGCACGAAAAGGATCTTCTTCGAGGCCGTGGCCGCGCCGAACACGCCGGCCACGACGACGCAACCCAGGAAGAACACCAGCCAGGGCTTGCCCGCGCCTGCGGCGCCCTGCATCAGGCCCCAGGCCAGGCCTGCGGCGAGAAAGCCGTTGTAGAGCCCCTGGTTGGCCGCCAGTGCCTTGGTCTGCTCGGCGAAGTCCGCCTTCAGCCCGAAGGCCTTGCGGCCCAGCGGCTTGGTCCAGAAGAACATTTCCAGCACCAGGAAATACAGGTGCAGCAGCGCCACCAGCGCCGACAGCACGATTGCGACCATCTGCATCGTTTCTCCTCGTCTTTTGTGATTGGGGGTGGCGCATCGTCTCAGATCGCCCTAGCGTCCGGTGTCGCATGAAAGACCATTTAACTTGTACGCAATTGAATTGCGAACTACATTAATGGCCATGGCACGCAGCAAGACCCCACCCCCCAACGCCGATCCCCGCGGCGAATGGCTGCAGCTGGACCGCCAGCTCTGCTTCGCGCTGTACAGCAGCTCGCTGGCCATGACCCGCATCTACAAGCCCCTGCTGGCGCCGCTGGGCCTGACCTATCCGCAATACCTCGTCATGCTGGTGTTGTGGGAGGTCGAAGGCCCCAGCGTCTCACAACTCGGCCAGCGCCTGTCGCTGGACTCGGGCACGCTGACGCCGCTGCTCAAGCGCCTGGAAGCCCTGGGCCACATCGAGCGCCGCCGCGCCAGCGACGATGAGCGCCGTGTCGACATCTTCCTGACGCCGCAGGGCCGCAAGCTGCGCGAGCAGGCACTGGACATCCCCGGCCACCTCGCCTGCGCCAGCGCCTGCGAACTGGACGAGGTCATCGCGCTGACGCAGCGGCTCACGCAATTGCGCCAGCAACTCAACCGGGCCGCCGACACGGCTGCCTGATTTCTTCCCCCACCACCCCAAAGGAGCCACCATGGCCATCGAAAAAGCCCTCTACACCGCCACCGCCACTGCCACCGGTGGCCGCGCCGGCACCGCCAAGTCGTCTGACGGCGCCATCGACGTGACGCTGTCCACGCCCAAGGAACTCGGCGGCGCCGGCGGCCCGGGCACCAACCCCGAGCAGCTGTTCGCGGCCGGCTATTCCGCCTGCTTCATTGGCGCCATGAAAGCCGTCGCCGGCAAGCAGAAGATCAGCCTGCCTGCCGAGGTCTCGATCACCAGCGACGTCGCCATCGGCCCGCACGCCAACAAGCCCGGGGCCTTCGGCATCCAGGTCGACATGAAGATCTCCGTGCCCGGCATGGACCGCGCCGCCCTGGAGGCTCTGGTCAAGACCGCCCACGAGGTCTGCCCCTACTCGAACGCCACGCGCGGCAACGTCGACGTCTCGCTGACTGTCGTCTAACCGTCGTCTGAATGGGCGTCACGCCGGCGTCACGCGCGCCGGTCAGCATCGCGGGTTTTCCAATCACACCCGGAGACCCGCGATGCGCCTCTTCCTGACCACCGCCATCGCCAGCGCCCTGCTGGCCCTCGCCGCTCCATCCCGCGCGGCCGAACCGGTGCTGATCGGCATGGGCAACCTCAGCGGCTCGCTGAGCGACCTTTCCGGCCTGAACTACTCCCTCGAAAGCGGCCTCGCGGCCAACCTGCTCGGCGGCATGGGCTCGGGCCTGGCCTGGGCCGGCGGCAACACCTTCCTGGCGCTGCCGGACCGCGGTCCGAACGCCAATGACTGGGGCGCGCCGCAGCTCGACAACACGACGTCCTTCATCGCCCGCTTCCAGACGGTGCAGCTCAGCCTCACCGCCAACGCGGCCGGCTCCGCCCTGCCCTACGCGCTGACGCCGACGCTGCAGGCCACCACGCTGCTGTCCAGTTCCACAGCGTTGAACTACGGCCCCAAGGCCGCGACACTGAGCGGCATCGTGGACAGCAGCACAGTCCTCGCCGGCAGCAAGAACTACTTCTCGGGCCGCTCCGACAACTTTGCCGCCGGCCTGTCGACCAACCCGGCCAACGCGCGCCTGGACCCCGAAGGCATCCGCGTCTCCAACGACGGCAAGAGCGTCTTCATCTCCGACGAGTACGGCCCCTACGTCTACCAGTTCGACCGCGCGACGGGCGAGCGCATCCGCACCTTCAGCCTGCCGAGCAGCTTCGCCGTTGGCAACGTCAGCTCTTCCGGCGCCGCCGAGATCTCTGGCAACACGGCAGGCCGCGTCGCCAACAAGGGCATGGAGGGCCTGGCCATCTCGCCCGACGGAAAGACGCTGTTCGGCTTCGTGCAGAGCCCGCTGGCCCAGGACGGCGGCGACGGCGGCCGCTACAACCGCATCGTCAAGATCGACGTCGCCACGGGAGCCACCAGCCAGTTCGCTTTCGACAACCAGATCAACGGCAAGGCCTACAACAGCAGCGAGTTGCTGGCACTGAACGACCACGAACTCATCGTGCTGGAGCGCGACGGCAAGGGCATGGGCGACGGCTCCAAGGCGGCGGTGAAACAGCTCGTCAAGATCGACCTGACCGGTGCCGCCGAGGTCAGTGGCATCGCTGACCTGCGCACCCAACCCGGCACGGCAATAGTCGGCACGCGATTCCTCGACATCAAGGCCGCGCTCAACGCCGCCGGCATTTCCGACGCGCTGATACCGGCCAAGCTCGAAGGCATTGCCTTCGGCGAGGATGTCATCGTCAACGGCAAAACGATGCACACGCTGTATCTCGCCAACGACAACGACTTCCTGGCCACGGCAATCCCGAACGGCGGCAGCGCGCCGGCAGCCTACGGCAACCAGTTCTACGTCTTCGCTTTCGACGGCAATCTGACCAACCAAGCCATCGCGGCCGTGCCTGAACCCAGCCAATATGCCCTGCTGCTGGCCGGCCTGAGCCTGGTCGGTTTCGTGGCCCGGCGCCGCAGCCGCTGAGGCTCAGTCGCCCAGCAGGCTCAGGATCAGTTCGATCCTGGCCTTGACCGGGCTCAGCGCGCCGGCGCTGGGCAGCAGCCCGGGCAAGTCCATGACCGGGCCGGCGTCGCAGCGCGTGCTGCGCCAGACCTTGACGCCGCCGGCCCGGGCTTCGTGCAGCGCGGCAGCCAGCGTGGTGCTGAGCGTGCCGTTGCCCGTGCCAGCGGCGACCAGCCCGTCGATGCCTGCCGCGCAGAGCGCCCGCACGACAACGCCATCCGCACCGGCATGGTTCATGACGATCTCGACCCTCGGCCAGCGTGCGGCCGGCCGGGCGATGCGCGCCAGCCCCAGGCCATCGCCCACGGGCCAGCGGCCAAGCTGGCGCACGACGCCCTCCTCCACCCGCGCCACCAGCGCCCCGTCGACCGACTCGAAGGCGTCAACGCGATAGCTGTGTGTCTTGCGCACCTGGGTCGCATCGTGCACACGGCCTGCGAATGCGACGACGACGCCCGCCGCATCGGGCGTCGCTGCCACCTGCACCGCATCGAAAAGGTTTTGCGGCCCGTCGGGCGCCAGCGCCGTCGCCGGCCGCATCGCGGCCGTCAGAACGACGGGCTTGACAGGTGCCAGCACGCGCTGCAGGAAGTAGGCGGTCTCCTCCAGCGTGTCCGTGCCATGGGTGATGACGATGCCAGCGACTTCAGGCCGGTCGAGGTGCTGCTGTACGGCGACTGCGAGCCGCTGCCAGGTCGCGAAATCCATGTCCTTGCTGTCGAGCTGGGCAACCTGCTGCGCCTCGAGCTTCTGGCCCGACAGCGCGGGCACTGCCGCCAGCAAATCCTCAACGCTCAATTGCGCCGCCGTGTAGCCCACACCGTCGCTGGCGGTTTTGGCAGTGCCGGCAATCGTGCCGCCGGTGCCCAGAATGACGATCAGACGGTCAAAGGTTTGCAATTTCTTGGATTCCTGGATGAAAATACAGGTGCTGGACAAATTTCCAGCCCTGACGAAAAGGCCGCCCCGTGCAAGACCGACCCAAGCTTACCGCCCGACAGCAGCAGATCTTCGACCTGGTCCGCAACGCGATCGAAAGCACCGGCTCGCCACCCACCCGCGCCGAGATTGCCGCCGAGCTGGGTTTCAAGTCCGCCAACGCGGCCGAGGAGCATCTGCAGGCCCTGGCTCGCAAGGGCATGCTGGAACTCGTCGGCGGCACCTCGCGCGGCATTCGCCTCAAGTCCGATGCGCTGAGCGCCGTCAACCGCGCCCGCCAATTCAACCTTCCGATTCCCCACTTCGCCCAGCTGACCCTGCCCCTGATCGGCCGCGTCGCCGCTGGCGCGCCCATCCTCGCGCAGGAGCATGTCGAGCAGACCTATACGGTCGAGCCCGGCCTGTTCGCTAGGAAGCCCGACTACCTGCTCAAGGTCAAGGGCATGAGCATGAAGGACATCGGCATCCTCGATGGCGACCTGCTGGCTGTGCAGTCGGCCAAGGAGGCGCGCAATGGCCAGATCGTCGTGGCTCGGGTCGGCGACGAGGTCACGGTCAAGCGCTTCAAGCGTGGGCCTGATGGCATCCAGTTGCTGCCCGAGAACGCCGATTTCGAGCCCATCCGCGTCGATGAGCACAGCGAGAGCTTCAGCATCGAGGGCCTGGCTGTTGGGCTGATTCGCGGACAGGGGTTCAATTGACCCCGGCGCACTCGAGATGAAAAAAGGCCCGTGTCACCGACACGGGCCTTCTCAATTGGATGGTGGAGCCGGGGGGAATTGAACCCCCGTCCGCAAGCCATCACCGGGCAGATCTACATGTTTAGCCGGCTGATTTGAATCTCACGGTCAATTCGCGCAGTGGCACGCTAGCTTTCCCGCCAGTCACTTGATCTCACGCCCCACCGAGTGACCCGGTGCGACGCCAGCCGATGTGAGTGACTTCTCAGCCTTGCCCCTTGCGGAACTCAGCCCGGCCCATCGGCCTGCCGTTGAGAAGCTCATCCGCAATTAAGCGGCGAGTGCGAACGTAGAGTCGTTTGCAGTTACTTTGTTTCCAGTGGTTTTACGAGCGGACTGGTGCTCGACATGCCCTACTCCGGATCCGCACCCACGTCGAAACCAAGTCGGCCCCAGAGACCTCGCATCTTAGGCCAGACCGAGCGCTTTCAAGAGCTCACCCGGCGCGGACAGCTCCAGGTCGGCGCCCCAATGACGAAATTCACCGCTATGGCCGAGATAGCCCCACGCTGCAGCGGCCGTTGCCATGCCGGCAGCGCGACCGGCCAGGATGTCGCGTTCGTCATCCCCGACGTAGAGACAGGACCGGGGTGGCATGCCCAGGCGGCGTGCGGCTTCCAGCAGCGGGGCGGGGTGCGGTTTGGTGTGCCCTGTCGTGTCGCCGCCCACGATGGCGCCGGCCGCCAGACCCAGCGCCTTGGCCAACGGCAAGGCGAAGCGCTCGGCCTTGTTGGTGACGATGCCCCATGCCAGGCCCGCATCCGCGAGCCCGAGAAGTTCCGCCTCGATGCCGACAAAGGCGCGCGTGCTGTCATACATCAGCGCTTCGTAACGATCCAGGAATTCACGCTTGAGTTCCTCATAGCCCGACTGACCAGGCGCCGCGCCGAAGGCTTGGCCCAGCATGCCGCGCGCGCCGGAGCCGCCATGCGGCCGATATTGCGGCAACGGCAGCGGGGTGAGACCATGATCGGCGCGCATCGCATTGGCCGCCGCCGCAAGGTCAGCAGCACTGTCGATCAGCGTGCCGTCCAGGTCGAACAGCACGGCCCGCAAATGCGACCAAGGCGCAGGGAGCTTCAAGCGGGACGGCGGCAAGCCAGCAGGTAGTTCACGTCGGTGTCGCTGCCGAGGCTGTAGCGCTGCGTGAGCGGGTTGTAGGTCAGGCCGCGGCTGCCTTGTAGCTCCAGGCCGGAGTCGCGGCAGAACTGCGACAGCTCCGATGGTTTCAGGAAGCGCGCGTATTCGTGCGTGCCCTTGGGCAGCATCTGCAGTACGTACTCCGCACCAACGATGGCGAGCAAAAACGACTTGGCGTTGCGATTGAGCGTTGACAGGAAGACCCAGCCGCCGGGCTTGACCAGCATCGCCAGCGCCCGCACGACCGAGGCCGGGTCGGGCACATGCTCCAACATCTCCATGCAGGTAACCACGTCGAAGCTGGCCGGTTGTTCAGTGGCCAACGCTTCGACAGCGATTTCGCGGTATTCCACGCCTTCGGTCCCCGCCTCCATGGCGTGCAGTTCTGCGACGCGCAGCGGCTTGGTCGACAGGTCGATGCCCAGCACCTGGGCGCCGGCACGCGCCATGGAATCGCTCAGAATGCCGCCGCCACAACCGACGTCCAGCACACGCTTGCCTGCCAAAGGGCAGAGCTGCTGAATCCATCCCAGGCGCAGCGGGTTGATCTCGTGCAGCGGTTTGAAGTCGCTCTCGGGGTCCCACCAGCGGTGGGCCAGTTCGCCGAATTTGGCGAGCTCTTGCGGATCGGCGTTGATCGTCATGACATCCAGAAAGTAGAAAAGCCCCGACGGCGGACCGTGCGGGGCTTTGCGCAAAGCGCCCGAGGGCGCTGAGCTTACTTGTTGCGCGTACCGACGACTTCGATCTCGGTGCGGCGGTTCTTGGCGCGGCCTTCGGTCGTCTTGTTGTCGGCGACGGGCTGCTTTTCGCCCTTGCCTTCGGTGTAGACGCGGTTCGGCTCGACACCCTTGCCAACCAAGTAGGCCTTGACGGCTTCCGAGCGGCGGATCGACAGCTTCTGGTTGTACTCATCGCTGCCCACCGAGTCGGTGTGGCCAACGGCGATGATGACTTCCAGGTTGATGCCCTTGGTCTTGCTGACCAGGTCGTCCAGCTTGGCGGTGGCTTCGGGCTTCAGCGTCGACTTGTCGAAGTCGAAGAAGGCATCAGCGGCGAAGGTAACCTTCTCGCTGACCGGAGCCGGCGGCGGGGGAACCGGCTTCGGAGGCTGGGGAGCCGGGGCCGGAGGCGGGGGAGCAACCGGTACCGGCGGCTCAACCTTGGGTGCCGGCTTGATTTCGCCGTCGCAGCCCTTGGCGGCCGTAGCGGGTGTCCAGAAATTGTCGCGCCAGCAATATTCGTTGGTGCCGTTCTTCCAGACGGTGCCGTCGGTTGCGCGCCAGTTGTCGATAGCTTGGGCCGATGCGCCAGACGCAGCAACGGCGACCGCGGCCACCGCAAACAGCGACGCCACACGATTCAGTTTCTTCATGATTCTCCTCTCAAGGAATGCCGCAGTTGCCCTGCGAGAGTCAGTACTCAACCTCTAACCTCAGGAGAGACTTTAGGGTTTCTCCTAGGGACCCGACGATTGTGCCATGGGGGCACCGAGACCAACGCATTGTGGCGGCCTACGTTCAAGGCCATGGTGACGATGTTGCGCTGCTGCTACAGGGGGGCGGGCCGCATAGAATTCGCGCCTTTCACCTACCTCTGAGGACGCCGCGGCCGTGTAGCGCGTGCGTCATCCTGCCGCATGACCCAGTTCGCCAAGGAAACCCTCCCGATCAGCCTCGAGGAGGAGATGCGCCGCTCCTATCTCGACTACGCGATGAGCGTGATCGTGGGACGCGCCCTGCCCGATGCGCGTGACGGCCTGAAGCCGGTGCACCGTCGCGTGCTGTACGCGATGAACGAGATGGGCAACACCTACAACGCCAAGTACCGCAAGAGTGCGCAGGCGGTGGGCGAGACCATGGGCAAATACCACCCGCACGGCGACTCGGCCATTTACGACACCATCGTCCGCATGGCGCAGCCATTCAGCCTGCGCCACATGCTGATCGATGGTCAAGGCAACTTCGGCTCGATCGACGGAGATAACGCCGCTGCAATGCGATACACCGAGATTCGTCTCGACAAAATCGCTCACGAAATGTTGGCTGACATCGACAAGGAAACCGTCGATTTCGGGCCGAACTATGACGGCAGCCATAAGGAACCCCTGGTACTGCCGACCCGTTTGCCGAATCTTCTGGTGAATGGCGCTTCGGGTATTGCCGTGGGTATGGCCACGAATATCCCGCCGCACAACCTCAACGAGGTTGTCGACGCCTGCCTGTTCGCGCTGAAGAGCCCGGAATGCACCGTTGACGAGCTGATGGAGATCATCCCGGCGCCGGACTTCCCGACCGCCGGCATCATCTACGGCCTGGCTGGCGTGCGCGATGGCTACCGCACCGGCCGCGGCCGCGTCGTCATGCGCGCCAAGGTGCATTTCGAGGACATCGACAAGGGTTCGCGCCAGTCGATCATCGTTGACGAGATCCCCTACCAGGTCAACAAGAAGACCCTGCTTGAGCGCATTGCCGAACTGGTGCAGGAAAAGAAGATCGAGGGCATCAGCCACATCCAGGACGAGTCCGACAAGTCCGGGATGCGCGTGGTCATCGAGCTCAAGCGCGGTGAAGTGCCCGAGGTGGTGCTGAACAACCTGTACAAGCAGACGCAGCTGCAGGACAGCTTCGGCATGAACATGGTCGCCCTCGTCGATGGCCAGCCCAAGCTATGCAATCTGCGCGACATGGTCATCGTGTTCCTGGAGCACCGCCGCGAGGTGGTGACCCGCCGCACGATCTACGAACTGCGCAAGGCCCGCGAGCGCGGCCATGTGCTGGAAGGCCTGGCGGTGGCGCTGGCCAACATCGACGAATTCATCGAGACCATCAAGACCTCGCCGACGCCGCCCGTCGCCAAGGCTGCCCTGATGGCCAAGAGCTGGGATTCGTCGCTGGTGCGCGAGATGCTGTCGCGCACCGAGACGCTGTCGGCCGGTGGCCCCTCCGCCTACCGTCCCGAAGGCCTGGAGCCCGAGTACGGCATGCAGGCCGACGGCCTGTACCGCCTGTCGGAATCGCAGGCTGGCGAAATCCTGCAGATGCGCCTGCAACGCCTGACTGGCCTGGAGCAGGACAAGATCGTCGGCGAGTACAAGGAAGTGATGGCGGAGATCGCCGATCTGCTCAACATCCTTGCCACGCCTGCCCGGGTGACAACCATCATCAGCGACGAGCTGGTGCAGCTGAAGAACGAGTTCGGCCAGACCAAGCTGGGCGCTCGCCGCAGCGTCATCGAGCACAACGCCCAGGAACTCGGCACCGAAGACCTCATCACGCCGACCGACATGGTCGTGACGCTCTCGCACACCGGCTACATCAAGAGCCAGGCATTGAGCGAATACCGCGCTCAAAAGCGCGGCGGCCGCGGCAAGCAGGCCACGCAGACGAAGGACGACGACTGGGTCGACCAGCTCTTCATCGCCAACACCCACGACTGGCTGCTGTGCTTCTCCAACCGCGGCCGCGTCTACTGGCTCAAGGTCTGGGAAGTACCGCAGGGCTCGCGCAACTCGCGCGGCAAGCCCATCGTCAACATGTTCCCGCTGCAGGCCGACGAGAAGATCACCGTCGTGCTGGCGCTGACCGGCGAGTTCCGCAGCTTCCCTGAAGATCACTTCATCTTCATGGCCACGGCCATGGGCACGGTCAAGAAGACCTCTCTGAAGGACTTCAGCAATCCCCGCAAGGCCGGCATCATCTCCGTCGACCTGGACGAGGGCGACCACCTGATCGGCGCCGCACTGACCGACGGCCACCACGATGTGATGCTGTTCAGCGACGGCGGCAAGGCCGTGCGCTTCGACGAGGACGACGTGCGCCCGATGGGCCGCACCGCCCGCGGCGTGCGCGGCATGATGCTCGAGCCCGACCAGCGCCTCATCGCCATGCTGGTGGCCGAAGACGAAACCCAGAGCGTGCTGACCGCCACCGAGAACGGCTACGGCAAGCGCACGTCCATCGTTGAGTACACGCGCCACGGCCGCGGTACCAAGGGCATGATTGCCATCCAGCAGAGCGAGCGCAATGGCCGCGTCGTCGCCGCGACGCTGGTGCGCCCCGAGGACGAGATCATGCTGATCACCGACAAGGGCGTGCTGGTGCGCACCCGCGTCAGCGAGATCCGCGAACTCGGCCGCGCCACGCAAGGCGTCACACTGATCGCGCTGGACGACGGCAGCAAGCTGTCCGGCCTGCAGCGCATCGTCGAGAACGACGCCAACGAGACCGATGCCCCTGCCGAAGATGGCGAGGCCGGCCTTACCGATGACTCCTCCGAAGCCCCCAAGGACTGATCACATGACCTCTCGCAACCTGGGCCTGGCCCTCGCCCTGGCCCTGGCCACTGGCACCGCCCTGGCCGATCCGTCGCCGGCCAAGAAGGCTCTGATCGACAAGATCGTGGCGCTGCAGCAGCAGGGCATGGCCGACAGCATGGCGGCCAGCATCGTGCAGCAACCCCTGCCGCAGCTGACGCAAGGCGGCCGCGCCGCGCTGCAGCAAGTGCCGCCCGAGAAGCGCGACGCGACGGCCAAGGCCATGGACGCCGAGCTGAAGAAGTTCATCGAGGAAAACGTGCCCTACCTGAAGGACAAGATCGCCAAGGCGATTGGGCCCACGGCTTCGGCCCTGCTGGACGAACGCTTCAACGAGGACGAACTGAAGCAGGTCGTCGCCTGGGCAGAATCGCCGGTCAGCCAGAAATTCGGCCTTGCCAGCGTCGAACTGCAGAAGGCCGTCGCGCAAAAGGTGATGGCCGAGGCCGGCCCCACGCTGGAAGGCCGTCTCAAGGCCTTGCAGACCACGCTGGCCAAGCAATTGGGCCTGCAGCCTCCGCCGGCCGCCGCGCCCAAGCCCGCAGCCTCCGCGCCCAAGAAGTAGCCTCCCGGATCTCGATGACCACAGCCCGCCCGTTCAATTTCGCCCCCGGCCCCGCCACACTGCCTGAACCGGTGCTGCAACAGGTGGCGGCCGAGATGCTGGACTGGCACGGCAGTGGCATGAGCGTCATGGAGATGAGCCACCGCGGCAAGGAGTTCATCTCCATCGCGGAAGCGGCTGAGCGGGATCTGCGCGAGCTGCTCGCCGTGCCGGCCAACTTCCGCATCCTCTTCATGCAGGGTGGCGGCTTGGGTGAAAACGCCATCGTGCCGCTGAACCTGAGCCGTGGCGGCAAGGTCGATGTCGTCGTGACGGGCTCTTGGTCGCGCAAGAGCGCCGCCGAGGCGCGCCGCTATGCCGACGTGCAGATCGCCGCCGACATCGGCAGCGGGCATGCCATCCCCGGCGACTGGCAACTTCGCAGCGACGCGAGCTATGTCCACGTCTGCACCAACGAGACCATCGACGGCGTCGAATTCCATGACCTGCCCCGTATCGGCAACGGCGTGCCGCTGGTCATCGACTGCTCCTCCCACCTGTTGTCGCGCCCCATCGACTGGAGCCGCATCGGCCTGGCCTTCGGCGGCGCGCAGAAGAACATCGGCCCGGCCGGCATGACCCTGGTCTTCGTGCGCGAAGACCTTCTGGGCCGCGCACTGGAGATCTGTCCTTCGGCCTTCAACTACGAAACCGTAGCGGCAGCCCAGTCCATGTTCAACACGCCGCCAACCTTCGCGATCTATGTGGCGGGTCTGGTGTTCCAGTGGGTGAAAGGCTTTGAGTACGCCGGCAAGCGCGACCTGGCCGCCATTGAGCAGCGCAACATCGACAAGGCCGGCCTGCTCTACGCGACGCTGGATGCCTCCGGCTTCTACGAGAACCGCGTCGACGCCAGCTGCCGCTCACGCATGAACGTGCCCTTCTTCCTGAAGGATGAAAAGCTCAACGAGAGCTTCCTGACCGCGGCCAAGGCCGCTGGCCTGCTGCAGCTCAAGGGTCACAAGTCGATGGGCGGCATGCGCGCGTCCATCTACAACGCGATGCCGCTGGAAGGCGTGCAGGCGCTGGTGTCATTCCTGAAGGACTTCGAGGCCCGCCATGGCTGAACCTGTCGCCTCCCAGGCACTGCTCGCGCTGCGCGACCAGATCGACGGCCTGGACCGCCAGCTGCTGGACCTGCTGAACCAGCGCGCCCGCGTCGCCGAGCAAGTCGGCGAGATCAAGCGCGCCGAGGGCACACCCTTTTTCCGCCCGGACCGCGTCGCCCAGGTCATCGACAAGATCCGTGCCGCTAACCCGGGGCCGTTGAAGTCCGAGCACGTCGCGGCCATTTGGCGCGAGATCATGTCCGCCTGCCTGGCGCTGGAGTCGCCGCAGCGCGTCGCCGTGCTCGGCCCCATCGGCACCTTCTGCGAGCAGGCCGCTCTCGAATACTTCGGCAGCGCCGCCGACATGACCTACTGCGCCACTTTCGACGAGGTCTTCCACGCGACGGCCAGCGGCAGCGCGCAGTTCGGCGTCGTCGGCGTCGAGAACATGACCGAGGGCGTCGTCACGCGCTCGCTGGACCTGTTCCTGCACACGCCCTGCCATGTGGTCGGCGAGGTCAGCCTGCTGATCCGCCACAACCTGATGCGCAAGGAGCCTTCGATGCACGGCATCGAAGCGGTGCTCGCGCACCCGCAAGCCCTGGCCCAATGCCAGAACTGGCTGAACAAGCACCTGCCCGACGTCGAGCGCCGAGCCGTCTCCAGCAATGCCGAGGGCTCGCGCCTGGCCGCCACCAACCCGGCCTGGGCCGCCCTGGGCAGCGAACGTGCCTCGCAGGTTTTCGGCCTGCACATCACCGCGCACGCCATCCAGGACGAGGCATACAACCGCACGCGCTTCGCCGTCATCTGCCTGCCGCAGACGATGGCCACACCGCCGGCCACCGGGCGCGACTGCACCAGCCTGGTCGTTTCCGTGCCCAACCGGCCCGGCGCCATGCACGATCTGCTGGTGCCGCTGAAGAAGCACGGCGTATCCATGACCCGCCTGGAGTCCCGCCCGGCCCGTACCGGCCAGTGGGATTACTACTTCTACATCGACCTCGACGGCCATCCGACGCAGCGCCACGTCGCCGACGCGCTGGCTGAGTTGCGCGAGCTCTGCGCCTTCTTCAAGATGCTGGGCGCCTACCCGGTGAAAAACTAACCATGTTTCAACAGCTCGGCGTGATTGGATGCGGCCTGATGGGTGGCAGCTTCGCGCTGGCGATGAAAAAAGCCGGCCTGGTCAAACGCGTCGTCGGCTACAGCAAGTCGCCGTCCACGACGGAGCAGGCCAAGAAGCTGGGCGTCATCGATGTGGCCGCCGAATCGGCGCTGCTGGCGGTGTCAGGTTCGGACATCGTGCTGATCGCGGTACCCGTGTCGGCCACCGAGAGCACGCTCAAGGCCATCCGCCACCTCGTCAATCCGGGCGTCCTGTTCATGGACGTCGGCTCGACCAAGTGCGACGTCATCGAGGCCGCGCGCCGCGCCCTGGGTGACCGCTCTTCCAGCTTCGTGCCCTGCCATCCCATCGCCGGCAAGGAGTCGGGCGGTGTCCAGCATGCCGAGGCGAATCTCTACGAAGGCCGTCAGGTCATCCTGACACCCCAGCCCTTCACCAATCCGCAATTGGTGCAGCGTGCAACCGACGTTTGGTCCGCCCTGGGCGCCACGGTGCTGAAGATGCGGCCGCACAACCATGACGCGGCCTTCGCCGCAGTCAGCCACCTGCCGCATCTGCTGGCCTTTGCCTATTTCCAGGCCATCGCCGAGCAGCCGGCCGCGCGCGACTACCTGAGCCTGGCCGGCCCAGGCTTTCGCGACTTCACCCGCATCGCCGCCGGCGAGCCGTCCGTGTGGCGCGACATCCTGCTGGCCAACAAGCACGAGGTGCTGGCCCAGTCCAAGCGTTTTCGCACCATGCTGGATCAGCTCGAAGCGCTGATCGAATCCGGTGACGCGCCGGCCCTGGAAGCCGCGCTGCGTCCCATCTCCGAAGGCCGTTCGGCCTGGGGCAATCCGCCCCCTGCCCCTCCTCCCGGCCGACCAGCCGGCAAGTGATGTTCAAGATCCCCTTTCTCGACCTGCCGCCCCTGCGCGGCGCCGCAGGCACCGTGCGCCTGCCCGGTTCCAAGAGCATTTCCAACCGCGTGCTGCTGCTGGCAGCCTTGAGCGAAGGCAAGACCGTCGTGCGCGACCTGCTGGCGTCCGACGACACGGCTGTCATGCTCGATGCGCTGCGGGCGCTCGGCTGCGGCGTCTGGAACGAAGGCGAGGCCGTCGTCATCGACGGACTGGGTGGCCGCCTTCGCGCCAAGGACGCCAAACTGTTTCTCGGCAACGCCGGCACCGCCATGCGACCGTTGACCGCAGCGCTCGCTCTGCTGGCCGCGACGCAGGGGGCGAGCTTCGAGGTGTCCGGCGTGGCGCGCATGCATGAGCGCCCCATCGGCGATCTCGTCAACGCGCTGCGCGGCCTGGGCTGCGAGATCGACGACCTCGGCAATGCAGGCTACCCGCCGCTGCGCCTGCGCGGCCCGTCCCAGCTCGCGCTGGACACGCCAGTGCGCGTGCGCGGTGACGTGTCCAGCCAGTTCCTCACGGCCCTGCTGCTGGCCCTGCCGCTGGTGGCCGAGCGCGACATTCGCATCGAGGTCATCGGCGAGCTGATCTCCAAGCCCTATATCGAGATCACGCTGGCCCTGCTGGAGCGTTTTGGCATCGCGGTGAAGCGTGAAGGCTGGGAGGCTTTCATCATCCCGGCCGGAAGCCGCTATCGCTCGCCCGGCGAGGTCTTCGTCGAGGGCGATGCGTCCTCGGCGTCCTATTTCGTCGGCCTCGGCGCCATCGCCGCGATCGATACGCCGATCCGCATCGAAGGTGTCGGTAGCGAATCCCTGCAGGGCGATGTGCGTTTCATCGAGGCCGCTGCCGCCATGGGTGCGCAGGTCAAGACCGGGCCCAATTGGCTGGAAGTACGCCGCGGCGCCTGGCCGCTGAAGGGCATCACGCTGGACTGCAACCACATCCCCGACGCGGCGATGACGTTGACAGTGATGGCGCTTTATGCCGACGGCCCGACCACGCTGACCAATATCGCCAGCTGGCGCGTCAAGGAGACCGATCGCATTGCTGCCATGGCCGCCGAGCTGCGCAAGCTGGGTGCCACGGTCGACGAAGGGCCGGACTGGATCCGGGTTGAACCGCTGCAGGACTGGAAGGCCGCGGCCATCCACACCTACGACGATCACCGCGTCGCCATGTGTTTCTCGCTGGCCGCCTTCAACGGCCTTGTCACCGATCACGCCGTGCCGGTGCGCATCCTCGAGCCGCACTGCGTCGCCAAGACCTTCCCGGACTACTTCGAGACGCTGTTCGGCGTCGTGATGGCCAACGCTGCCGACATTCCGGTCGTCACCATCGACGGCCCGACCGCCTCCGGCAAGGGCACGCTGGCCGATGAGGTGGGCAAGGCGCTCGGCTTTGCCGTGCTTGATTCCGGTGCGCTCTACCGCGTCGCGGGCTTGGCCGCGCGCCGCGCCGGCTTGAACCTGGATGACGGCGACGCCGTCGCCGCCATCGTGCCGACGCTGCAACTGCGCTTCAGCGATGGCCATGTCTTCCTGGGCCAGGAAGACGTCAGTGCCCGGCTGCGAGCCGAAGCGACCGGCCTGCTGGCCTCACAGGTCGCCGTCCATCCTCAGGTGCGCAAGGCCCTGCATCAGTTGCAACTCGACTTCCGCCGCCTGCCCGGTCTCGTCGCCGACGGCCGCGACATGGGCACAGCCATCTTCCCCGACGCCTCCCTCAAGGTATTCCTCACCGCCAGCGCCGCGACGCGCGCTGAGCGCAGGCATAAGCAGTTGATTTCCAAAGGAATTTCGGCTAATATCGATAGCTTGCGCGAAGATCTGGAGGCGCGGGACGAACGGGACAAGAACCGCTCAGCCTCGCCACTGGAACCCGCGCAGGACGCGCAGCTGCTCGACAACTCGGCGCTGACCATCGAAGCCTCGGTGGATCAGGTGCTGGATTGGTGGCAACAGCGCAGGCCTTTTTGACGCGCCTCGTTACGAACGAGGTGCCAGAGAAGGTCCAGGCTTGAGACGCCACGGCCCGCGGCCCTTCCCTCCGAACGTCAGTTCACTGAGGGTCGCGATGTCAACAACTTAACCCGCAGCTTGTCTGCACGCCGCGTCCGGGGTTCCCCGGCGCATCAGGATCCATCACATGTCCCAAACCCAAACCGCCCAAGCCTCCGGCATGGAATCCTTTGCCGCCATGTTCGAGGAGTCGCTGCAGCGCTCCGACATGCGCGCTGGCGAAGTGATTTCGGCCGAAGTCGTTCGTGTCGAACACAACTTCGTCGTCGTCAACGCAGGCCTCAAGTCCGAAGCCTATGTGCCCATCGAAGAGTTCAAGAACGACCAGGGCGAACTGGAAGTCCAGGTCGGCGACTTCGTCTCCGTCGCCATCGACGCCATCGAAAACGGCTACGGCGACACCATCCTGTCGCGCGACAAGGCTAAGCGCCTGGCCTCGTGGCTGAGCCTGGAAACGGCTCTGGAGTCCGGCGACTTCGTGACCGGCACCGTCTCCGGCAAGGTCAAGGGCGGCCTGACCGTCCTGGTCAACGGCATCCGCGCCTTCCTGCCCGGCTCGCTGCTGGACACGCGCCCGGTGAAGGACATGAGCCCGTTCGAGGGCAAGACCATGGAATTCAAGGTCATCAAGCTCGACCGCAAGCGCAACAACGTTGTGCTGTCGCGTCGCGCCGTGGTCGAAGCCTCCATGGGTGAAGAGCGCGCCAAGCTGCTCGAGACGCTGTCCGAAGGCGCCATCGTCAACGGCGTGGTCAAGAACATCACCGAATACGGTGCGTTCGTCGACCTCGGCGGCATCGACGGCCTGCTGCACATCACCGACATGGCATGGCGCCGTGTCCGTCACCCGTCCGAAGTCGTGACGGTTGGCCAGGAACTGACCGCCAAGGTCCTGAAGTTCGACGCCGAGAAGAACCGTGTCTCGCTGGGCATCAAGCAGCTGGGCGACGACCCGTGGTTCGGCGTTGCGCGCCGCTACCCGACCGGCACGCGCCTGTTCGGCAAGGTCACGAACATCGCCGACTACGGCGCGTTCGTCGAGATCGAGCCGGGCATCGAAGGCCTGGTGCACGTCTCCGAAATGGACTGGACCAACAAGAACATCGCCCCCAGCAAGCTGGTCTCGCTGGGCGACGAAGTCGAAGTCATGGTCCTGGAAATCGACGAAGACAAGCGTCGCATCAGCCTGGGCATGAAGCAGTGCAAGGCCAACCCGTGGGAAGAGTTCGCCGAGAACGTCAAGCGCGGCGACAAGGTCAAGGGCCCGGTCAAGTCGATCACCGACTTCGGCGTGTTCGTGGGCCTGGCGCAAGGCATCGACGGCCTGGTGCACCTGTCCGACCTGTCCTGGGACGAGACCGGCGAAACCGCCGTTCGCAACTTCAAGAAGGGCCAGGAAGTCGAAGCCGTCGTGCTGGCCGTGGACGTCGAGCGCGAGCGCATCTCGCTGGGCATCAAGCAGCTGGACAGCGACCCCTTCACCGCCTACACCACGATCAATGACCGTGGCGCTTCGGTGACCGGCATCGTCAAGACCGTCGACCCGCGCGGCGCCGAGATCGAGCTGGCTGACGGTGTGATGGCCTATCTGCGCGCTTCGGAAATCTCCCGCGACCGCGTGGAAGACGCCCGCAACGTGCTGAAGGAAGGCGACGAAGTCACCGCCGTCGTCGTCAACATCGACCGCAAGACCCGCAACATCCAGCTGTCCATCAAGGCCAAGGACAACGCCGACAACCAGGAAGCCATGACGCGCCTGAGCCAGTCGAGCGAGCGTGAAAACGCCGGCACCACCAGCCTGGGCGCCCTGCTGCGCGCCAAGCTGGACAACCAGGGCAACTAAGCCCTGTTTGAACTGCCCGGTCCTCTAGCGAATTGCTGGAGGCCGGGTATGCTCCCCACAGGCTCGCCGGCCTCGCCAGCGGGCCTGTTTCAATTCCAAGACCGACAAGCTGCCTCGCTTATGACCCGCTCCGACCTCGTCGCCGTCCTCGCCGAACGATTTGGCCAATTGACCCAGCGGGACACAGAGTTCGCGGTCAAGACCATCCTCGACGCGATGAGCGACGCTCTCGCGCGCGGCCACCGCATCGAGATCCGCGGCTTCGGCAGCTTCTCCATCAGCCGTCGCCCGCCGCGCGTGGGCCGCAACCCGCGCAGCGGCGAGCAGGTCATGATCCCCGAGAAACTGGCTCCTCATTTCAAGCCCGGCAAGGCGCTGCGCGAGGCAGTCGACAAGCATCTTCCTGTGACGGACGCCTGACCCCGCCTGAGTCAGAATCCCGGGCCATGCGCACCCTCGTCTGGCTCCTGCGAGCCCTGCTCTTCTTCACGCTGTTTGCCTTCGCGCTGAACAACAGCCACGAAGCCGTCGTGCGCTGGTTCTTCGGCCACGAGTGGCGCGCGCCGCAGGTCATCATCGTGCTGCTGGCCTTTGGCTTCGGCGCCGCCTTTGGCGTGCTGGCCATGGTGCCCGCCTGGTGGCGCCACCGCCGCGCCGCCCAACGCGTCGAACCCCTGCCCGGCATGCCCCAACCCACACCCGAAGTCCCCGCAGCCCCTTACGCCGCCCACCAAGATGGAGTTTGATCCGCGCTGGCTGCTCTTTGTCCTGCCCGTCGTCTTCGTCCTCGGCTGGCTGGCCTCCAAGCTCGACTCCAAGCAGTGGAAGCTGGAACAGCGTGATTCGCCCAAGGCCTATTTCAAGGGTCTGAACCTGCTGCTGAACGAACAGCAGGACAAGGCCATCGATGCCTTCATCGAGGCCGTCCAGAACGACCCCGACACCTCCGAGCTGCACTTCGCCCTGGGCAGCCTGTTCCGCCGCCGTGGCGAGACGGAGCGCGCCGTGCGCGTGCACGAGCATCTGTTGCGCCGCGGCGACCTGCCCAAGACCGACCGCGACCGCGCCCAGCATGAACTGGCCCAGGACTTCTTCAAGGCCGGCCTGTTCGACCGCGCCGAGGCGGCCTATGCCGAACTGCGCGGTACCGCCTTCGAGCGTGAGGCGCGCCTGGCCCTCTTGTCGCTGTACGAGCGTTCGCGCGACTGGGCCAAGGCCGCCGAGGTTGCCGCAGAACTGGAAGCCGCAGGTACGGGCTCCTTCTCCGGTCGTATCGCGCATTACCTCTGCGAGCAGGCCCTGGTCGCCCAGTCCCAGGGGCATGTCGACCTGGTGCCCTCCCTGCTTGAACAGGCGCAGCGCCGCGCGCCCGAAGCGGCCCGCGCCTATGTGCTGCAGGGCCAGATGCTGCTGAAGGCCGGCCAGGCCGAAGCCGCGCTTGCCGCCTTCACCAAGCTGCTCGCAGCCAACCCGCCGGCCTTCAACCTGGTCGCCGCCGATTGCGCCGCCGCCGCCAAGTCTCTGGGCCAGCCCGAGCGCGCCATCGCGCTGATCAGCGAGCAATACCACCGCTCGCCCAGCATGCATTTGCTGCGCGCACTGGCAGGCCTGCAGCCTGGCCCGCAACGTGAGCGCCTCGCGGCCCATCTGCGCGAGCAGCCGGCCCTGTCGGCTGCCACGGAGCTGCTCAAGCTCAATGCCGGCGCGTTGCCCGCCGACGAGGCCGCTCCCATGATCCAGACGCTGGAAAAGGCCGCCAAGCCGCTGCAGCGCTATCGCTGCGCCGCCTGCGGCTTCGAGGCCGCCCACTACTTCTGGCAATGCCCGGCCTGCCTCAACTGGGACAGCTATCCGCCGCAACCCATTGAGGAGCTTGCGTAGATGAAGCCCCTCGCCCAGCCGCACACCGCTGAACGCGGTGCGCCTGACCGGTCCCCCGGGGGGACGGCGATGCTTGCCGGATTGACCGGCAAGCACATCGCCAGCGCGGGCCGGCTTGGGAGCGGCCCGGCGCTCGGCCCGCAATGACTATGGAACAACTGAAATGAGCAGCGCAGCCGAAGACCGCTTCGTCATCTGCATGAAATGGGGCACCAAGTACGGCCCCGAGTACGTCAACCGCCTGTATGGCATGGCCGCGCGCCACCTGCGCGGCCCCTTCCGCTTCGTCTGCTTCACCGATGACGCCAACGGCATCCGCTCCGAGGTCGAAAGCCTGCCGCTGCCCGAGACGCACGCCAGCCAAGGCAAGCGCGATGGCGGCTGGAAAAAGCTCGGCACCTACCAGGCCGACCTCTTCGGCCTGAAGGGCACGGCCCTGTTCCTGGACCTGGACGTCGTCATCGTCGGCGACCTGACCGAATTCTTCGCTGTGCCCGGCGACTTCCTCATCATCAAGGACTGGAAGCGCCCCTGGCGCGTGACGGGCAACTCCTCGGTCTACCGTTTCCGCATCGGCGCCCACGCCGACGTGCTGGCCCACTTCATCGCTCACCAGGACGAGGTGCGCGCCAAGTACCGCAACGAGCAGGAATATCTCAGCCATTTCCTGCACGACCAGGGCAAGCTGGGCTACTGGCCCACGGACTGGTGTGCCAGCTACAAGTACCACTGCCTGCCGATGTGGCCCACCAGCTTCTGGCGCGACCCCTTCATTCCGGCCGGCGCGCGCGTGCTGGTCTTCCACGGCGTGATGAACCCACCCGATGCGCTGGTCGGCCGCTCGGAAGGCAACTGGCGTCACGCCCGCCCGGCAAAGTGGATCGCCGATCATTGGCGTGAATGAGGCCAGGGGCATGGACAACCGCATCGTCACTGTCGACAGCCGCGACTGGACCTCGCCCAGGCATGGTCTCGTGCCCGACCTGGAAGCCGGTCGGGTGCTGTTCTTCCCCGAGCTGCGCTTCGAGCTGACTTCAGAAGAAGCCGGGCTGCTGCGCCCCGACGTGCGTGACGAGAAGGCACGCAACATCAGCCTGCGCCTTGACGGCGTGCTCGCTGGCGCCGCCGTGCAGGGCGAAGAGCGGGCAAGGCTGGCAGCCATGATCGGGCGTTTCCGCGCCCGCGCCTGCTCGCTGATCGACGCAATCGCGCCAACCTACAAGCCGGCGCTGCGCCTGGCACCCACGAGCTATCGGCCCATGCAGGTCGAGTCGCGCGTGCAGTCCTGGCGCGCCGATGACCGCCGCCTGCATGTGGACGCCTTCCCCTCGCGCCCCAACCGCGGCGAGCGCATTCTGCGTGTGTTCACCAACCTCAACCCCAACGACGAGCCGCGCATCTGGCGTGTCGGCGAGGCCTTCGAGGACATCGCGCGCCGCTTCGTGCCACGCGCCAAGCCCTATGTGGCCTGGCAGGCCAAGGCTCTGAAGGCGCTGCACGTGACCAAGTCGCTGCGCACCGAATACGACCACCTGATGCTGCAGCTACACGACGGCATGAAGGGCGACCTGGACTACCAGCGCAGCAGCCCGCAGGTCGAGATGCCCTTCCCGCCTGGCTCGACCTGGGTTTGCTATTCCGACCAGACGTCGCATGCGGTCATGTCCGGCCAGTTCATGATGGAACAGACCCTGCACTTGCCGGCCGAGGCCCAGGTGGACCGCACGGCCAGCCCCCTCGCCATCCTTGAGCGCCAGCTAGACCGCCGGCTGACCTGAATGCCCTGGTTGTCCACGGGCATCGTCCTCATCGTCGCCGGCCTGTTCCTGCGCGAACTGGCCACCGTGCTGAGGGCCCGCGTACCGACGCAGACCCGCGCCATCATGGTGGGCGACAACGCGCCGCTCTGCCAGGACGAGATTCCCAGGATCATCTGGACCTACTGGCAGCCCAGCCCGGCGCCGGCCTTCATCCAGGACTGCCTGGCCAACTGGCGCCGCTTCGCGCCCGACCACCAACTGCGCCTGCTGGACCGCGACAGCGTCTCGCAATGGCTGCCCGCGCTGCGAACCGATTTCGACGAGATGCCGCCCCACCGCCAGGCCGACTGGCTGCGCGTCCAGCTGCTGGCGCGGCACGGCGGTGTCTGGATGGACGCCTCCATGCTGCTGAGCCGCGACTTGGGCTGGCTGCACGAGACGCGCCGGCGCCGCGCCGCGGACTATGTCGGCTTCTACATCGACCGCTACACAACCCGGCCTGAGCTGCCCATCATCGAGAACTGGCTGATGGCTTCGGTGCCTGGCGGGGCTTTCGTGACCGCGCTGGCTGCCGACTTCGACCGGGCGCTGGACGAAGGCGCCGAGGCGCTGCTGCCGCGCCTGCAGACCGATGGCCGGCATGCACGCGTCGTCCAGGCGCTGCCCGATGACCTCCAGCGCCATCGATTGATGCAGATTGCAGCAACGGAGCTGCTGGACTGCGAGCCCCAGCTCGCTCGTCTCGTGCTGCTGCGCGCCGAGGACGGCCCTCTCGCCTGGCAGGCCGGCGTCGGCTGGCGTCATCGCCACTTGTACGCTCGCTTGGCCCTGGTGCCCTGCCCGCGCGTGCTGCCCGCCGTGCTCAAGCTGCGCAGCGCTGACCGCGCCATCGTCGAGCGCAACTGGCGCCGCGGCCTCGTGTCGCCCTTCAGCGCCCTGGTCCAGCTTATGGACCGCAGCAAGTAAAGCCACCTCGGCTGCAGACCTGCCTGGCTTCGTCGAAGCCCTTGCTCGCCGCAACTGCGGCCCCGGCCGCGAGCACACGGCGACACGCCGCGCACCTCTAACTCCCATCACTCTCGATATTAGGGTTCGCGCGAAGCACGGAAGAGCCACAGCCAGTAATCAACAGGTAAACAACCCCAACGTAAGCTCCTCAAAGCCGGCCTAGATCCACGTTCTGTTCAGTTAGAACGGCCATATATTTCGGGCCGGAAAATCAGAGAAGTCACATATACGCAAGGGTAAGATGAAAAAACTGTCATTCGCCAAATCCATGATTGCGGCAGCGGCGCTCGTATGTTCCGCCAGCAGCATGGCCCAAACCAGTCCGAGCCCGTTCGTCGGGCAATGGAATCAGTTCTACGCAAGTCTGAACGGCAACGCCGAATATATCGACAAGCATTCGATCCAGGGTTACGCCTTCAACGCCTTCTATCACAACTGCGGCGGCAGCGCATACCAGGACTGGGCGACAAACAACGGCCAGTCCCAGTATCTGGTCCAGATGTCCACTGGCGGATACATGACTGGGCTGCACGTCATCAACAATGAGCTGCTGTGCGCCAAGGGTGCATCGTCCGCCATCCCTGCCTTCATGGAGTCCAGCACCGTGCGGCAAGGGATGCTCGCCTGCCCGTTGGGCACCATCATGACCGGCCTCCATGTCCAGAACAACAAGATCTGGTGCGCGTCACCGGCCAGCGGCCGGATCCTGCATACCTGGGCCGAAACCGTCGACTATTCAACCGGCCGCCCCGGCACATCAGCTGCACATATGCACGCATGCCCGCCAAAGTGGGTCATGACCGGCGTCCATGTTGGCAACAACGCCTTCCTTTGCACGCCGTATGAAGGCCCGGGCATTGATCCGTGGAGCGCCGCGCCGGTGGCTGATCCCAGCGTTGGCCCGGCCGCGTCCGGCGGTGGCGGTGGCGGTGGCGGTGGCGGTGGTGGTGGTGGCGGCGGCGGCGGTGGCGGGCAGCAGCAGTACTGATATTCCGCTTCAGCACAGCCGTTGAACTGCAGGGTGTGCCAGCCAATCCACTGGCGCACCCGACCAGTTCCAAATTGGAATCGCTTGGCAGGAGTTCCATCCAGGAATATTAATCTCCAGGTTTGATTCGAGCATCTTCGGGAGTTGCAGCCATTGTCTTTGGAGAATGGCTGCAACTCCCGATCTGCATGAGGACTCTCGCGTCCCGTCACCACGCCCTTCGGCCGCGTGCCCCGCCTGTGCGCGAGTGCACCGCCCCTCCAGCGCGGGTCAGTCGGCTGGCACCACCGCCCCATCACCGATACTTGAAACCATCGGTCTGCAAGCGGGTGAGAGCCCCGGTCTCCTCATGAGTTCCCTGTTTCTGCGCAATCTCGATGAACACCTGCAACTGATGCAACTCCTGGGAGCGCTGGACCCACAAGTGCAGCAGGCCGGCCAACGGCTCGCCGACGCGCTGAAGGCGGGCGGCAAGATCATGTTCTGCGGCAACGGCGGCTCGGCCGCGGACAGCCAGCACCTGGCCTCCGAGCTGACGGGCCGCTTCATCAAGGACCGCCGCCCGCTCGCCGGCCTGGCGCTGACGACCGACAGCTCAGCGCTGACCTGCATCGGCAACGATTACAGCTTTGACGATGTGTTCGCCCGCCAGGTGCAGGGCCTGGGCCGCGCCGGCGATGCGCTGATCGGCATCTCGACCTCGGGCAACTCGGCCAATGTGCTGCGCGCCGTCGAGGCCGCCAAGGCCATGGGCATCTACACGCTGGGCCTGCTGGGCCGTGACGGCGGCAAGCTGGGCGCGCTGTGCGACGACAGCATCATCGTGCCGCACGGCATCACCGCCCGCATCCAGGAGGCGCACCTGCTGATCGGCCACACGCTGTGCGGCCTGATCGAGGCCAACCTGGGCGTGGGCCAATGAGCGCCCTGCCCTCGCGTGAACTGCTCGCCTCCCGCCGCATCCTCGTCGTCGGCGACGTCATGCTGGACCGCTACTGGCACGGCGCCGTGGAGCGCATCTCGCCCGAGGCGCCCGTGCCCGTCGTGCGCATCGAACGCGAGGAGGAGCGCCTGGGTGGCGCCGCCAACGTCGCGCTCAACATCCGCACGCTGGGCGCGCGGGCCACGCTGCTGACCGTCGTCGGCCAGGACGAACCGGCCCGCCGCCTGCGCGAACTGCTGCACGAGCGCGACATCGAAACCGTGCTGCGCGAGGACAAGCAGCTCTACACCATCGTCAAGCTGCGCATCATTGGCCGCGCCCAGCAGTTGCTGCGCGTGGACTTCGAGAACGAGCCCGACCACGAGGCGCTGGGCGAGATGCTTGAGGCCTTCGCCGAGCAGTTGCCCCGACACGACGTCGTGCTGTTCTCCGACTATGGCAAGGGCGGCCTCACGCACATCCCGCGCATGATCGAAATGGCCCGCGCCGCGGGCAAGCCCGTGCTGGTCGACCCCAAGGGCAGCGACTACCAGCGCTACGCCGGCGCCAGCGTCATCACGCCCAACCGGGGCGAACTGGCCCAGGTCGCGGGCGCCTGGCGCGGCGAGGAAGAGCTGCGCGCCAAGGTCGAGACGCTGCGCGCCGACATCGACGTCGGCGCCGTGCTGCTGACGCGCTCGGAAGAAGGCATGACGCTGTTCGAAGCCAGCGGCGTCACTCACGAGCCGGCACGCGCCCGCGAGGTGTTCGACGTGACCGGCGCAGGCGACACCGTCATCGCGACGCTGGCCGTGATGACCAGCGCCGGCGTGCCGCTGCCCGAAGCCATGCGCCTGGCCAACAAAGCCGGCGGCATCGTCGTCGGCAAGTTCGGCACAGCGACGGTGAGCTACGACGAGCTGGCGGCATGAGCATGCTGGAAGACAAGCTCATCGACGCCGCCGCGCTGGGCGACGCCGCGCTGGCGGCGCGGCTGGCCACGCTGGGCCGACCCATGGTGTTCACCAACGGCGTGTTCGATGTGCTGCACCGCGGCCACGTGGCCTACCTGCATGCGGCGCGCGAGCAAGGGGCGAGCCTCGTCGTGGCCGTCAACTCCGACGTCTCAGCGCGTGGCCTCGGCAAGGGGCCGGACCGGCCGCTGAACCGCGACGTCGACCGCGCCCTGGTGCTGGCTGGCCTGGCGTCGGTCGACGCGGTGCTGTTCTTCGACGAGCCCACGCCTTGCGCACTGCTGGCGCGCGTGCGCCCGCAGCTCTACGTGAAGGGCGGCGACTACGACATGGAAGCGCTGGAAGAGACGCGCCTCGTGCGTTCGTGGGGGGGCGATGCGCGCGCCATTCCCTTCGTCGACGGCTACTCGACGACCGCCCTGGTCAACCGCATCCGCGCGCAGGGCCGATGAGCGCGCGCCGCCCCGCCGCCTTCCTCGACCGCGACGGCGTCATCAACATCGACCACGGCTACGTCTGCCGCTGGGAGGACTTCAGCTTCGTGCCCGGCGCGTTGGATGGCCTGCGCCGCCTGCAGGCTGCCGGTTACGCCCTCGTCATCGTGACCAACCAGTCGGGCGTGGCGCGCGGCTACTACGACGAAGCGGCGGTGCAGCATCTGCACGACGCGCTGCGGGAGCACCTGGCGCAACAGGGCATCACGCTGGCCGCCATCGAGTACTGCCCCCACCTGCCCGACGCGCAGTTGCCTCGCTACGCGCTCGACTGCGACTGCCGCAAGCCCGCGCCCGGCATGATCCTGCGCAGCGCCGAAGCGCTGGACATCGACCTCGCCGGCTCGCTGATGTTCGGCGACAAGCCATCGGACGTCGAAGCTGGCCGGGCGGCAGGTGTCGGGCGCCGCGTTCTTCTCGCGAAGAACGGGCAGCCGACCCCGTCGGCCGTGGACTACCTCGACCTCCCGCAGGCGCTGGACGCACTGGGCATCGCCTGACATGAGCCGCCCGCCCGTCTTCGCGATCGAGGCCACCAACCTGACCGACGAACGCGGCACCGGCATCGGCCGCTACACGCGCCAGCTCATCGAAGCCTTGTCGGCGCTGCAGGTGCCACCGCAGGACGAATTCGAGCTGCTGCAGCTGTGCAAGCGCTCGCGCTGGCAGCTACGCGACCGGCTGGCCCAGGGGCCCCGGCTGTCCAGCCGCTGTTGGTGGGGCCCCGTCTGGCCGCTGCCGCGCCCGGCCTGTGCCTTGCTGCATGTGCCCGACGAACGCCAGCCGCCCTGGCGCGTGCCCACCGTCGCGACCGTGCACGACCTCTACGCGGCGCTGAACATCAACTACACCGACGAGAAGAAGCGCCAGCGCAAGCTGCGCCACTACGAACATCTGCGCGACAGCTGCGCGCGGCTGGTGTGCGTCAGCGAGAACACGCGGCAGGACTTCCTGCGCCTGGTCGGCGGTGATCCGGCGCGGCTCAAGGTCGTCCATCCGGGCGTCGCACCCGAGTTCCGGCCGCACACGGCGGACGAGATTCAGGCCGTGCGCACGCGCCATGGGCTGGCGGGGCCCTATCTGTTGTTCGTCGGCTCCACGCCCAACAAGAACCTGGCACGCACCATCGAGGCCTTCGCCGCTGGGCGCTTCGGCCAGGACTACACATTGTTGGTCTGCGGCGAACACTCCCGCACCCAAGGCGAGGCCCTGGCGGCACGGCTTGCCGAGCTGGGCCTGGCCTCGCGCGTGCACTTCGCAGGCTTTGTCAGCGACACGGACCTGCCCGCGCTCTACGCTGGCGCGGCGGCCTATCTCTTCCCGTCCTTGTACGAGGGCTACGGCCTGCCCATCCTGGAGGCCATGGCCTGTGGCACGCCCGTGCTGGCCAGCGACCGCGGCAGTTGCCCCGAGGCGGCGGGTGGCCACGCCGCGATCGCAGACCCGGAAGACATCGCGGCGCTGGCCGCGGGCATTGCGGCCGCGGTGGCGATGACGCCCGCTCGCCGCGCAGCGGCACTGGCCTACGCGCGCACGCGGACCTGGGAGGCCACGGCCCGCGGCACGCTGGCGGTCTGGCGGGAAGCGCTGGCGCGCTAGCCGATCACGTCTTGCACACGGGCCTCGACGTCCGCGGCGCGGATGTCCGACAGCTGCGCGGCCTGCAGCAAGTGCACATGCTCGGGGTCGTGCTCCAGCGGCGGGCGCGGGCCGAGCACGATGAAGGCATGCGTGCCCACCGCGGCCGCGATGTTGACGGCACCCGTGTCGTTGCCGATGCAGGACCGCGCCAGCGACAAGGCCGCCACGCTCTCGGCGACGCTGCTGTCGGTCATCGTGGCCACGCGCTCGCGCAATGCCGGCTCGACGTGCGCCAGGATGGCCTGCGCCAGCACGCCTTCCGCCGGCCCGCCCAGCAGCAGGACCCCGTGGCCACGCGCGGCCAGGCGATTGGCCAGTTCGACGAAGTTGTCTTCGCCCCACTGCTTGTAGGGCTCGGACGCGCCGATGGCCAGTGCATGAAAGGGCCGCGGCAATGGCGCCAGGCGCTCGCCCATGCGCGCCAGCGCATCGGGGCGCACGCTGATGCGCGGCACGATGGGCGCGCTGCAGAAGCCCTGGGCGATGGAGAAATTCGTCGCGTCCTTGTAGCCCGCCACGGCGGGGCCGCGGTAGCGACTGATCCAGGGCGATCGGGTCAGCAGCAGGCGCTGCAGCCAGGTCTCGCCGAAGCCGAGGACGGTGCGGATGCCGGCGCGCCAGCAGACGATGATGGCGCGACCCGGATGGTCGGAGAACAGCACCATGCGGTCGAAACGCTTGGGGGCCAGCTCGGCACCCAGGCGCAACAGGCCATCCAGGCCGCTGTGGCGGCCGCGGCGACGCTCGCTCTTGCGCGGGCGCCGGTCGAAATCGATGATTTCGCGCACCCAGGGTTCGTGGCCCAGCAGCTCGCGGGCCATCGTGGTGGGCGCGGCGATGAGGCTGACCTGCCCGTCGCGGCTCTGCTCGGCCACGCAGCGGAAGTACTGCGCATGCCACACGAGATCGCCCATGCCGTTGAGCTGCAGCTGCACGGCCGTTTTGGGGCGGGTGTCTGCCGGGCTCATGCGGCCTGCGCCAGCGCGATACGGGCAACGTCGCCGGGCTGGATGTCGGCCAGCCTGGGCGCGGTCAGCATGTGCAGCGTTTCGGGGTCATGCGCCAGCAGCGGACGTGGGCCCAGCATCACCCAGGTCGGCGTGCCGACGGCAGCGGCGATCTGCACGCCGCCCGTGTCGTTGCCCAGGCAGGTCCGCATCAGCGACATGGCCGCCACGGTCTCGGCGACCGTGCCGTCCGTGATGGCCAGAATGCGCGGGCGCAGGGCTGGCTCGATGCGCTGCAGGATGGTCTGCGCCATCTCGCGCTCCGCCGGGCCGGCGATCAGCAGCACCCCGTGGCCGGCGCGGGCGAGCTCGGCGGCCAGGGCAGCGAAGTTGTCGGTGCCCCACTGCTTGTAGGGCTCCGACGAGCCGATGCACAGCGCATGCATGGGCTGCGGCAGGCCCTGCACCCGCGCCTTCACGCGCTCCAGCGCTTCGGGGCGCACGACGAGGCTCGGCACGATGGGTGCATCGCACCAGCCATGCGCGATGGCGAACATCGTGGCGTCCTCGTAGGTGCCGACCGCCGGCCCGCTGTAGCGCTGAATCCATGGCCCATGCGACAGCAGCCGGCGCTGCAGCCAGGTCGTGCCATAGCCCAGGCGCTCAGGGATCTTCGCGGCCAGCGCCACCAGGGAGCGGTTCGTGTAGTTGGTGAACAGCACGATGCGGTCGAACTGCTTCTCGCGCAGCTCCACGCCCATGCGGAACAGGCCCAGCACGCCGCGGTGACGCCCCTGGCGGCCCTCATGGCGGCGCGGGTGGCGGTCGAAGTCGATGATCTCGCGCACCCAGGGTTCATGGCCCACCAGCTGCGGCGCGAACACGGTCGGCGAGGCAATCAGCGACACCTGCCCTCCAAAACTGGTCTCGGCGACGCGTCGAAAGTACGGCACATGCCAGACCAGGTCGCCCATGCCGACCCACTGCAGCAGGACCACGGTGCGCGGGCGGGTGTCGGGGCCTGCCGGGCCGTCCGCGGCGGAAGGGATCACCGGCGCGGGCGAAGGCGGAATCGGATGCATCGGGCGTGAGAAGCGGGGGGCGGCGGCGATTCTATGGGCCGGGCATGGCGGCACCGGCTGGCGAAGCGCCTCCAAACACGCACGACAATCACGCCCGATGTCGACCTCCGCCGAAGCCAATCCTGCCCGCCGCCTGGGCCAGTACATCTACCCGCACCGTTGGGGCGCGCTGTTGACGGTGCTGGCCTACATCGGCGCGGCCGCCACCGAGCCGATGATCCCCAAACTGATCGGCTATGCCTTCGGCGAGGGCTTCACCAAGGATGCCTTTCCGCTGTGGATGATCCCGGTCGTGCTGATCGGCCTGTACCTGATGCGAGGTGTCTTCGGCTTTGCCGGCCAGTACCTCTTCAACTGGACGCTGACGCGCAGCGTGATGGACTTCCGCTCCACCCTCGTCAACGCACTGCTGCGGCTGGACGCCCAGGTCTACACGCGCATGCAGCCCGGCACGGCGGTCAGCAAGGTCGTCAACGACCCGCAGCAGATCCTGCAGCTCGTCGGCGATGTCGGCGTGAGCGTGCTGCGCGACGGCCTGCCGGCGCTGGCAATGCTGGGCTACCTCTTCTATCTGAACTGGCAGCTGACGCTGCTCAGCCTGGTCGTCACGCCGCTGATGGCGCTGGTGATGAAGAAGCTCAACCTGCGCATGCGGCTGATGGCGACGCGCTCCTATGACTCTCAGCTGCTGCTCGTCAACAAGGTCGACGACCTGACTCGCGCCTGGCGCGTGGTGCGCCAGTTCGGCGCGGCCGCGCACGAACGCGAACGCTTCGCTGCCGTTGCCCACGACGTGCGCCGCAACAACCTGAAGACGGCAACCGCCGGCGCCTTGGCCCAGCCATTGTCGCAACTGGTCGCCAGCGTCGGCCTGTCCTTCATCATCTGCGTGGCACTGTGGCAGGCGCGCGCTCAGGGCACGGGGGTGCAGGCCTTCGCCGAGTTCGTCACGGCCCTGCTGCTGCTGACCTCGCGGCTGCGCCATTTGTCCGACCTGGCCGCGCCGCTAACTCGGGCTACCGTCATCGCCAAGGGCTGCTTCGAGCTGATGGATGCGCCCAAGGAGGCCGACAGCGGCACCCGAGAGCTGCCGTCGCACGCACACGGCGAGCTGACGATGGAAGACGTGCGCCTGACCTATCCCGGCGCCTCCCAACCGGCTCTGGACGGACTCAGCCTCGCCTTTCACGCCGGCAAGACGACGGCCCTGGTCGGGGCCTCGGGCGCGGGCAAGAGTTCCATCATCCACCTGCTGCTGGGCTTCGGCCCGCCGGACGCCGGCCGCATCCTGCTGGACGGCACCGACATCGGCACGCTGACGCGGCTCTCGCTGCGCCGGCAGTTCGCGGTGGTGTCGCAGGACATCGTGCTCTTCGACGACTCCGTGGCCAACAACATCGCCTACGCGCAGCCGCGCGACGAGGCCAGGCTCGAAGCCGCGCTGCGCGCCGCCCATCTTTGGGACTTCGTGCAGACGCTGCCCGAGGGTGTCGAAACCCACGTCGGCGCCAATGGAAGCAAGCTCTCTGGCGGCCAACGCCAGCGCCTCGCGATTGCCCGAGCGCTGTACAAGGACGCACCGATCTGGATCTTCGACGAAGCCACCTCAGCGCTGGACACCGAGAGTGAGCGCGCCGTGCAACAGGCCCTGGCCGCCTGGTCGGGCCGCAAGACGCTGATCGTCATTGCCCACCGGCTGTCCACCATCCGCGATGCGGACGCCATCCACGTGCTCGGCGCCGGCAAGCTTGTAGAGACCGGCACGCACGCCGAGCTGATCGCGCGCGATGGTGCTTACGCGGCCATGGTGCGGGCGCAGCTCGGCGAAGCCTGACGATGAAGCGGCGGGCCCTGCTGCTGTGGGTGGCACTTCCCGCCCTGGCTCAGAGTGAGGTCGAGGCCAACACCGCGACCCGCGCGGAACTCGAATCCCTGCCTGGCCTGGGCCCGGCCCTGGTGCAGCGCCTGCTGGCCGCGCGGCCGTTCAAGGACTGGGCCGACCTGATGCGCCGTGTGCCAGGCATCAAGGCGGGAACCGCCCGCAAGCTCTCCAGCGCCGGCCTGCGCGTGGCCGGCCAAGCCTTCTCAACAGCCGGCAGCGAACCCGGCTGAGCGGCTCTTGCGAAGCAGCGCCGGGTCGATCTGCGGCGCCCGCGCCGGCCAGCCGAAGAAGCGCTGCACCTCGGCGCGCTTGGCCAGCGTGTCGCTCATGCCCAGGTTGATCAATTCGTTGACGAAGCTAGGTTCGAACAGCAGATAGCTCACGAGCGCCGAGCCGCTGGTCGTCTTGCCCTTGCCGCTGACGCCGAAGGCCCGCAGCATGGCGCGCACCGAGGGCGGCAGGCTGGCCTGATGCTCGCCGGCCAGTTCGTCCAGGCGCCGGCTGGGCGCAATGACGAGCAGCTCGATGGGCCGCAGCGCCGTTGCCGCTCGCGTCTCGCGTGACAACAGGGCCAGCGTGCGGTTGATGCGGCGCAGCCGTTCGACGTCCACCGCCAGCGCATCCAGGAAGATGTTGGACAGCGCATGGCCGGCAATCTGGGCCATGCTGGGATGGGCCTCGGTGGCGGTGACGCGGCGCCCCTCGGGTTCCTTCATGCGGCCCGCGCCGATGACGAGGACGCGCTCGGCACCCAGGTGCACGGCCGGCGAGATCGGCGCGCTCTGGCGCATCGAGCCGTCGCCGAACCACTCGGCCACGCCCTCCAGCTCCAGCAGCTCGGCCGGGAAGATGAAGGGGATGGCCGAGGACGCCATCAGGTGACTCAGGCTCAGCTTGGTCTGCACCGCCATGCGCTGCTCGCGCAGCCACGGCACGACGTGGTGATGGGTCTGGAAGAAGGTGACGTGCTGGCCCGACGTGTAGCTGGAACCGGTCAGCGCCAGCGCGCGCAGATGGCCGCCGTCCAGCATGGTCTCGATGCGCGGCATGTCGAGGTAGCGGGCCAGCAGCTCGCGCAGCGGTGAATTGTTCAGCAGGCTGCGCGGGCGGCTGCGCGTCCAGCGTGCAATGGCCCAGCCCAGGCTCAACATGCTGAGCCAGCGCGCGCCGCTCCTCACCGCCTCGAACGCGTCGGCACGGTAGATGTTCTCGACATGCAGGCCCTGCCAGAGGTGCAGCAGACCGTCGACGGCGGCGTCGAAGTCGTCCGCGTGGCAGGCCAGCGTCGACGCATTGATGGCGCCGGCCGAGGTGCCGCTGATCACGGGAAACGGGTTCTGCTGCGTCGCGCCGGCATCGCGGCGCAGCTGGGCGATGGCCGCCAGCACGCCCACCTGGTAGGCGGCACGTGCGCCGCCGCCGGTCAGGATCAACCCCGTGACCGGTGGCGTACGGTTGAGCCCCATCGACTGGGATGCGGGCTTGGGCACGGCTTGCAGCATCGGCGGGAATCATCGCCGATGCCGGGGCTCATCCAGCTTCGTAAATGACCTCAGCCGCTGTGCCCAATTTGGCTAAAGCCTCGTCCGCGGGCCAGAAACGGCTGGCCTCGCCAAGTTCCACCAGCCAGCGCGCGCCGACGCTGTCGCCATCCGGCTCGGCCTTGACCGACACGCGCACGGGCAGGCCGAACTTGCGCTTGCCGCCCTCCTCCGTCTCGACCTCGCGCGGCGGAAAGCGCTCGACCAGCTCCTTGACCAACCCGGCGGCACCGGCATTGCCCAGCAGCAGATGCCGGCCGAACTTGGCGCGCGCCGCCGACAGGCTCCACACCGCCTGCACATTCATGCGCAGGCCGCCCGAGAAGCGGTCGTTCTGCACCTTGCCCTGGGCAATGATGAGTTCGTCCTCGGCCAGCAGTTCCTTGTTGGCGTTCAGCAGTTCCTCGTTGGCCACGGCCTCGATGGCGTCGCTCTTGTCGTCGATCTTGAAGATGGCGACACGGCCGCGCTGGCCGTTGATGACGCGCATGTCGCTGACGATGCCGGCCACCAGGGTCGGCTCGCGGCTGTCCACCAGGTCGGCAATCTGGCGCTTGACGATGCGCCGCACCTCGGCGCCGCCGTGGTCGAACAGGTGACCCGACAGGTAGAAGCCGATGGCGGTCTTCTCCAGCGACAGGCGCTCCTTGATGCTCCACACGGGCGCGTCGACCAGATCGGGCTCGACATGCGAGGCCGCGTGCGAGTCGCCAAAGTCGAACAGGCCGCCCTGATCGGCATTGGCCTCCTGCGTTTCGGCATGCGTGTAACCGCGGCCGACGCTGGCGAGCAGCCGGGAGCGCTCGGGGTTGATGCTGTCGAAGGCGCCGGCCTTGATCAGCGCCTCCACCGCGCGCTTGTTGACGGCCTTGCGGTCCACGCGCAGGCAGAAGTCATAGAAGCTCAGGAAGGGCCCGCCTGATTCGCGCGCCGCGATGATGGCCTCGATGGCGCCGCGGCCCGTGCCCTTGACGGCACCCAGGCCGTAGTTGACGAGGCGGTTCGTCATCGGCTCGAAGCGGTAGACGCCCTTGTTGACGCAAGGCGACTGGAATTCGATGCCGAAGATCTTGGCGTCGTTGAGCAACACCTTGAGCTTGTCGGTGTCGTCCATTTCGATGGTCATGTTCGCGGCGTAGAACTCGGCCGTGTAGTGCGTCTTCAGCCAGGCCGTGTGATACGACAGCAGCGCGTAGGCGGCGGCGTGCGACTTGTTGAAGCCGTAGCCCGCGAACTTTTCCATCAAGTCAAAGACTTCATCCGCCTTGGCCTGGTCGATGCCCTTCTCCGCGGCTCCCTTGCGGAAGATCTCGCGGTGCATGGCCATTTCCTCGGCCTTCTTCTTGCCCATCGCGCGGCGCAGCATGTCCGCGCCGCCGAGGCTGTAGCCGCCCAGCACCTGGGCGGCCTGCATCACCTGCTCCTGGTAGACGAAGACGCCATACGTCTCCTCCAGCACCTGGCCCAGCAGCGGGTGCGGGTACTCGATGGTCTCCTTGCCGTGCTTGCGCGCCACGAAGGAAGGAATCAGGTCCATCGGGCCGGGGCGGTACAGCGACACCAGCGCGATCAGGTCCTCGAAGCGCGACGGCTTGGCGTCCTTCAACAGGCGCTGCATGCCGGGCGATTCAAACTGGAACACGCTCTCGGAGTAGCCCTTGCCGAAGAGGTCGAACACCTTCTTGTCGACCAGCGGCACATTGGCCCAGTCGAAGCCGGCGCGGTCGGCGTGGCGGGCGACGATGAAGTCCTTGGCCAGCTCCAGGATGGTCAGCGTCGCCAGGCCCAGGAAGTCGAACTTCACGAGGCCGATGGCCTCTACGTCGTCCTTGTCGAACTGGCTGACGGCCGAGGTTGAGCCGGGCTGCTGGTATTGCGGGCAGAAGTCGGTGATCTTGCCCGGCGCGATCAGCACGCCGCCGGCGTGCATGCCGATGTTGCGCACCATGCCTTCGACGCGGGCGGCGAGCTTCAGCAGCTCGGCCACTTCCTCGTCGCTCTTTTCGCGCTCCTCGAGTTCCGGCGCCTCGTGGCGGGCGTATATGACCTTGGCCTTGTCGGGGTCGAAGTTGGGCGGCAGCTTGGCCAGCGTCACCGTCTTGCCCGGCGGCGCGGGAATGAGCTTGGCGATGCTGTCCACATGGCCGAAGCCCATGCCCAGCACGCGGCCGATGTCGCGCAGCGCGGCCTTGGCGGCCATGGTGCCGAACGTCGCGATCTGGCTGACCGCTGGGCGGCCGTATTTGTCCTTGACGTAGTCGATGACGCGGTCACGGTTGCCCTGGCAGAAGTCGATGTCGAAGTCGGGCATCGACACGCGCTCCGGGTTCAGGAAGCGCTCGAACAGCAGGTTGTACTTGAGCGGGTCCAGGTCGGTGATCAGCAGTGCATAGGCCACCAGCGAGCCCGCACCCGAGCCCCGGCCCGGGCCGACCGGGCAGCCGTTGGCTTTGGCCCAGCGGATGAAGTCCGAGACGATGAGGAAGTAGCCCGGGAAGCCCATCTTGATGATGGTGTTCAGCTCGAACTCGAGCCGCTCGACGTAGCGCGGGCGCTCCTTGTCGCGCTCGGCCTCGTTGGGGAAGAGATGCTTGAGCCGCCCCACCAGCCCCTCGTGGCTCAGCTCGCGGAAATACTGCTCCATCGGCATCGGCGTGCCGTCGTCCAGCAGCGGCGTCGGGAAATTGGGCAGCTGTGGCTTGCCCAGCACCAGCGTCAACGAGCAGCGGCGCGCGATCTCGGTGGTGTTCTGGATGGCGCTCGGGATGTCCTTGAACAGCTGGCGCATCTGCGCCTGCGTCTTGAAATACTGGCTGGGCAGGAAGCGCTTGATGCGCTTGGGGTTGGCGAGAGTCTCTCCTTCGGCCACGCAGACGCGCGCCTCATGGGCCTCGAAGTCGTCCTCGCCCAGGAACTGGATCGGGTGTGTCGCCACCACCGGCAGGCCCAGCTCCGCCGCCAGCGGCACGCTGGCCTGCACCAGCGCCTCCTGGCCGGGCAGGCCGGCGCGCTGCAGCTCGATGTAGAAGCGCCCCGGAAAAACTTCTGACAGCCGCTGCGCCCATTCCCTGGCGCGCACCTTGTCGCCCTGCATCAGCGCCTGGCCCAGGCCGCCATGCTGGGCCCCGGACAGGCAGATCAGCCCGCCACCCAGCTCCGTCAGCCATTCCCATTTCAGGCAGGCCTGGTTGCGCTGCACGTTGTCGATCCACGCGCGCGACAGCAATTCGCTGAGGTTGAGATAACCCTGGCTGTTCTGCACCAGCAGCAGCAGGCGCGTCGGCGGCTTGTCGGTGGCGTCGGTCTCCAGCCAGCAGTCGGCGCCGAGGATGGGCTGCACGCCCTTCTTGCGCATCGCGCTGTAGAACTTGATGCCGCCAAACAGGTTGGCCAAGTCGGTGATGGCCGCCGCCACCTGGCCATCCGCCGCGGCTGCGTCGGCGGCGTCATCGGTGCGCAGGGTGCCATCCACCACCGAATACTCGGTGTGCATGCGCAGGTGGACATAGGGCAGGTCTTGCAGGTCTTGAACAGCGGTCTCGGGCATCGCCGCATTGTAGGAAGCCCCTCCGCCGTTAAGCTGCGCGCCCATGAAACACATCGCTCTCGCGCTGGCCACTGCCGGCCTGCTGTCCACCGCCCTTGCCGCACCCCTCAAGGCTGCCAAGCCCCCGGTCAAGGCGGCCGCGAAGAAGACCGCCCAGCAGATCCTCGCCGGCTCGCCGGCCAGCGACTGGCGCGGGCTCGATCCCGAGAACACGCTGCTGATGGAGTTGGCGTCGGGTCAGGTCATCATCGAACTGGCCCCGCGCTTTGCGCCGGCCCATGCCGCCAACATCCGCGCCCTGGCCCGCGGTGGCTACTGGGATGGCCTGGCCATCCTGCGCGTTCAGGACAACTTCGTCACCCAATGGGGCGACCCCGATGGCGAGGACGCCGCCAAGGCCAAGCCGCTGCCGGCCGGCGCCTCAGCCAAGCTGCCCGCCGAGTTCTCCGTGCCGTTGGACAAGGTCGGCAAGGAAGCCGCCTTCACCAGGCTGCCCGATGTGGAAGGCTGGGCGCCACGCACCGGCTTTGCCGAAGGCTTCCCGGTCGCCGCTGATCCCAAGGCCGGCAGGGCCTGGCTGGCCCACTGCTACGGCATGGTCGGCGCCGGGCGCAGCGACGCGATCGATTCCAGCAACGGCACCGAGCTCTATGTCGTCATCGGCCAGGCGCCGCGCGGGTTGGATCTCAACATCACCGTGGTGGGTCGCGTGCTCAAGGGCATGGAGCTGCTGTCCGGCCTGCCCCGCGGCGGCGCGGCCATGGGCTTCTACGACAAGCCCGAGCAGCGCACCGGCATCCAGCGCATCCGCCTGCTGGCCGAGGTGCCGGCCGCCGAGCGGCCCGCGCTGCAGGTGCTGCGGACCGAGTCCACCACCTGGACGCAGCTGCTCGATGCCAGGCGCTTTCGCGGCGGCTGGTTCGTGCACAGCCCCGGCTATATCGACATCTGCAGCGCGTCGGTGCCGACGCGGCCCACTCCCTGAAGCCCCTCGTCCGGTCTCGCCCCGCTGAACGCGGGCGCGCCCAGCCGGTCCCCCGAGGAGACGGCGATGCTTGCGGCATTGAGCCACAAGCACACGCCCAAGCGGGCCGGCTCGGGAGCGGCCCAGCGCTCGGCCCAGAATACGCTGACGTCAAGCGCCCAAATAAAGCGCGACGCGGTAGGTGACGAAGGAGGCCAGATAGGCCAGCCCGAACAGATAGCCCGTCATGATCAGCGGCATCTTGTAGCCGCCGGTCTCGCGCTTCACCGCCGCCAGCGTCGCGATGCATTGCGGCGCGAACACATACCAGGCCAGCAGCGACAGGGCCGTCGCCAGGCTCCAGCTCTGCTGGATCAGCGGCGCCAGCGCCTGGGCGGCATCGTCGCCCGTGGCCGACAGCGCGTAGACCGTGCCCAGCGCACTGATGGCCACCTCGCGCGCCGCCAGGCCCGGCACCAGGGCCAGGCTGATCTGCCAGTTGAAGCCGATGGGCGCGAAGATCTTGGCCAGGCCCGCGCCTAGATAACCCGCGACGCTGTACTGGATGGGCGCCCCGGTCGCGCCCTCCGGCGGGCCGGGGAAACTGGACAGCAGCCACAGCGCGATGGTCAGCACGAGGATGATGCCGCCGACACGCTTGATGAAGATCATGGCGCGCTGCCACAGGCCAATGGCGATGGAGCGCGGATGCGGCCAGTGATAGCTCGGTAGCTCCATCATCAGCGGCCGCACGAGGCGGCCCGTGCTCGTGAAGCGCTTGAGCACCCAGGCCACGGCCAGCGCGCCCAGGATGCCGGCGAAATACAGGCCGAACAGCACCAGCCCCTGCAGCTCGAAGCCCGCCACCTCGCGGTGCGGCACGAAGGCGCCGATCAGGAGGGCATAGACCGGCAGCCGCGCCGAGCAGGTCATCAGCGGCGCGATCATGATGGTGACGAGGCGGTCGCGCGGATTGGAGATGGAGCGCGTGGCCATGATGCCGGGGATGGCGCAGGCAAAGCTGGACAGCAGCGGGATGAAGCTGCGCCCCGACAGGCCGACGCTGCCCATCAGCCGGTCCAGCAGCAGGGCCGCGCGCGGCAGATAGCCCGACTCCTCCAGCAGCAGGATGAAGAAGAACAGGATCAGGATCTGCGGCAGGAAGGCCAGCACGCCGCCGCAGCCGGCAATGACGCCATCGACGATGAGGCTGCGCAGCCAGCCCTCGGGCAGCCACAGGCCGACCTGGTTGCCGAGCCAGGCCATGCCACTCTCGATGGCGTCCTTGGGCGGCTCGGCCCAGGAGAAGACGGCCTGGAAGAGCAGGAAGAGCAGGACGGCCAGGATGACGGAGCCGGCCACCGGATGCAGCAGCACGCGGTCGACGCGGTCGCTGGGCAGGGTGGGCAGTTCATGGTCGAGGTGGAGCTCGCGCAGCAGCGTGCGCACAGTGACATGGTCGTCGACCTGCTGCTCGCCGGCGACGGCAAGGGGCGCGGCCTCCCAGACCTCAGGCTTGTCGAGCAGCGCACGCAACTCGTCCAGGCCTTCGCGGTGGATGGCGACGGTGCGCACGACGGGCACGCCAAGCTGGGCGGCCAGGGCAACCGGGTCGATCTTGAGGCCACGCCGGGCGGCCAGGTCGGCCATGTTCAGCGCTACGACGACGGGCAGGCCCATGCGGCGCACGGCCAGCAGCAGGCGCAGGTTGCGGCGCAGATTGGTGGCATCCAGCACGCAGACGACCAGGTCGGGCCGCTTCTCGCCCTTGGCGCGGCCGGCCAGCACATCGCAGGTGACGCGCTCGTCGGGTGAGCGCGGGTGCAGGCTGTAGGTGCCGGGCAGGTCCAGCAGGCGCAAGGCCTTGCCGGCCACGGTGACGAGGCGGCCTTCCTTGCGCTCGACGGTCACGCCAGCGTAGTTGGCGACCTTTTGATGGCTGCCGGTCAGGCCGTTGAACAGGGCCGTCTTGCCGCAGTTGGGGTTGCCAACCAGGGCCACCAGCTTGCCGCCGCGGTGGACATGGACAATGGACTCAGTCATGGCCGCGCGGCGTCACGGCGATGCATTCGGCTTCGGCATGGCGCAGCGCAAACGTCGATTGCCCGATGCGCACGACCAGGTTGCCGGTGCGCTGGGCGCCGCGGCGCAGCACGCGCACGGCTTCACCCGGCAGAAAGCCCAGATCGGCCAGCCACGCCGCCCATTCCGGCGAATGCCCGGGTGCGCTGACCTGCTGGACGGTCAGCGCCTGCCCGGCAGGGGCGGCGGCGAGGCTGGAGAACAGCGGCTCGGACATGGGCGGGCTCGGCGGACGAGTCGGTTTGATGAGAATGATTCTCATTGTACGCAAGCCCATGGCGCCCGCACCCCGGGAATGGGTTTTGCCGTTTCGGCGGCTCGGCCGGCGCTCAGCGGGGATTGAGGCGATCCAGCAACTGGTCGCAGGCCTTCAGGGCCTTGCTGAAATCCAGCTTCGCCACCGCCGTGGAAAGTTGGGCAAGCTCGGTGCCGAAGGCGTCGGCGTGCTGCGTGGACAGCTCTTCGCAGACTGCGACCGAGCGCATATTGCGTTCGACCAGCAACTGGCGCAGCCGGCGCAGTGCTTCCAGAGGCTCGCTCACGATGGCGGGGGCAGTGGGCGGCGGCGGGCCGGGCACGACAGCGGCGGACAGCACGGCGAGGCTGGCGTCGAGCAGCCCCTGCAAGCCGACCAGATCGACCGCGCTGGCGCTGCCACCCTCGCGCAATGCCAGCTCTTGGCGGCCGGCCGATACGGCCAGCGCGGTGGCGCCGACGGCGCCGGCCAAGCCGCGCAGGGTATGCAGCACGCGCGTCGCGTCGGCCAGGGCTTGTTGTTGCAGATGGCACCTGAGCGTGTCCATCTCCGCGGGCGCGTCCTGGGCGAAGGACTTGGCGAGTCGCTCGTACAAGGCGGCTCGACCGCCCAGGCGCTGCAGCGCTGCCTCGCGCTCCAGCAGCGGTGCCGACACCGGCGGCGGGGGCGGCGCCGGCCGCATGGGGATGGGGCCGACGTGGCGGCGCAGGCTGGCGACGAGCTGCTCCAGGTCCACGGGCTTGGCGACATGGTCGCGCATGCCGGCGGCCAGGCAGGCCTGGCGGTCCGATTCCATGGCATTGGCCGTCATGGCGATGATGAGGCTGTCGGCCCGGTGCGCGAGGATGCGCCGCGTGGCCTCGAAGCCGTCGATGTCGGGCATCTGCAGGTCCATCAGGATGGCGTCGAAAACGGGCTCGGCCACCTTGGCCAGATGGGCCCCCTCGACGCCGCCGCCGGCCACTGTCACGACGGCGCCCTCGCCTTCCAGCAGCTCCTGGGCCACCTGCTGGTTGACGCTGTTGTCCTCCACCAGCAGCAGGCGCATGCCCTGCAGTCGGGGTTCGGCGGCGGCCCGCGGCAGCGGTGCCGGCTGCCCACGCGTGGCTTCAGCAACGGCGTCGTGCAGCATGGACGCCGTCACCGGCTTGACGAGATAGCCGCCCAGGCCCTGGATGTCCTGCTCACTGCGCTCGGCCAGCAGCTCGCGGCCATGGGCCGTGACCATGATGATGACGGGCGCATCGGACTCGTGGCTGGCGCGGATGCGCCGCGAGGTCTCCCAGCCGTCCAGCCCCGGCATGCGCCAGTCCATCAGGATCAGTTCGTAATGCGGCTCGCCGCGCTCGGCGGCCTCGTGCACCACGTCCAGCGCCTGCTCGCCACTGGCTGCCAGGTCGCAGTCCCAGCCCAGGCTGGCGCCGATGCCCTGCAGCACCTCGCGGGCCATCGGGTTGTCGTCGACGATCAGCACCTTGAGGCCGCGCTGCGCCGTGTCGGGCTCACCGCGCTCGGCCGGCGCAGTCGCCATCAGCAGATCGAAATGGAAGCGGCTGCCCTCGCCGACGCGACTGTCCACGCGCAGCTCGCCACCCATCAGCGCGACCAGCCGCCGACTGATGGCCAGGCCCAGGCCCGTGCCGCCGTAGCGGCGCGACGTCGACTGCTCGGCCTGGCTGAAGCCGGCAAAGATGTGATCGAGCTTGTCCGCCGCGATGCCGATGCCGGTGTCGCGAACCTCGAAGCGCAGCCGCGCCTGCCCACCCGTCTCGCCCAGCAACGACAGCCCCAGCACCACCTCGCCGCGCTCGGTGAACTTCAGCGCATTGCCGGCCAGGTTGAGCAGCACCTGGCGCAGCCGGGTGGCATCGCCGACGAGGGCGCTGGGCAGGCGCGGGTCGAGGCGGAACAGCACCTCGATGTCCTTGGCACCAACGTTGGCCGACAGGATGACGGCCAGCTCGCGCATGAAGTCGCTGAGCTCGAAGCGGTGCGGGTCCAGCTCCATCTTGCCGGCCTCGACCTTGGAGAAATCCAGCACATCGTTGATGACGGCCAGCAGCGCCTGGGCCGCCGTGCGGGCCTTCGCCGCATAGTCGAGTTGGCGCGGCGACAGCTCGGTGCGCAGCAGCAGGTTGAGCATGCCCAAGGCCCCGCTCATCGGCGTGCGGATCTCGTGGCTCATGTTGGCCAGGAAATCGCTCTTGGCCTGGCTGGCCGCCTCGGCCGCAACCCGAGCACGTACCAAATCAACTTCGGCGCGGTGTCTCTCGGTCACGTCGACCAGCATCTGCACGACGTTGACGAGGCGGCCACGGCGATCGCGGATGGCGCTGGCGCTGCCGTCGACGAACAGCTCGCCGCCGCCGGGCAGCGCGAAGCCGCGTTCGAAGCGGACATGGTCCAACCGCCCGGCCGCCAGGCGCGCCAGCTCGCCACCGGGCAGGCGGCCGGGCCGGAAGTCCGGCAGATCGGCCAGCTTGGCGCCGCGCAGCGCCCCGGCCTCGCGGCACAGCATGGCCGTCAGCGCCTGATTGACGTCGAGGATGACACCCTGGGCGTCGCACAGCGCAATGCCGACCTGGGCGCGCTCGAAGACGCCGCGAAAGCGCTGCTCGCTCTCATTGAGCGCCCGCGTGCGTTGCTCGACGCGCGCCTCCAGCAGTTGGCGCTCGACGACGAGCTGTTCCGTCATTTGGTTGAAGCTGCGCGCCAGCTCGCGGAACTCGGCAAAGCCGCAGACCGGCGCTCGCTCATCCAGCTTGCCCCCGGCGATGCGGGCCACCGCACCGCTCAGCATCTGGACGGGCTCGACCAGGCGACGCCCCAGCAGCAGACCCAGGCCCAGGGCCAGCAGCAGGGACAGGCCGAGGGCGAGAGCCAAGCGGTCGCGCAGCGCACGCGCCGGCGCAAACGCCTCGGCCGCGTCGATGTTGACGGAGATGCCCCAGTCCAGCGCGGGCAGGTGGCGCCAGGACGCGACGATCTCGATACCGGCGTAGTCACGCGTCAGGCCGCTGCCGCTTTCGCCGCGCAGGGCGCGCACGGCCGGCGGCGGCTCGGGCGAGGCCAGGTCCAGCGAGCCGGTCAGCGTCTGCAACGGCGGCCGCTTGAGGTCGTTGATGAAGACGGCCCGGTCGCCCTGGCGTTGCACCAGCACCGTCTCGCCCGTCAGCGCCAGCCCCGAGCGCTCGGTCGCGACCCGCAGCAGGCGGTCCAGGTCGAGCTGCAACACGACACTGCCGAGCACGCGATCGCCATCAACCACCGGATGGACCAGGAAAAGCGTCGCCGGGCCCTCGCCGCGCAGGCGCTGGGCCGGCGTCAGCTGCGGGTCCAGCTGGCCGATGGCGCGGCGGTGCGCGGCCAGCAGCTCGCTGCCTTCGTAGGCGCCGCCGTCCAGCCGCGCCAGCTCGGGTGTCGAGCCGGCCGGTGCCTTCATCGCGAAGCTGATGCGCCCGTCGGGCTGCACCAGCAGCAGGTTGAGGTATTTGCCGCTGTCGTAGAGACGCTCGAAAAAGGCCCGGCTGCCGGCACTCACGCGGGTAGCCACCGCGTCGCCGCGCTGCACCAGCAGCTCGCGCGTGTCGCTGGCCTGGGCGACGAGGCGGCCATCGACCTCGACCTCGTTGAGGTATTCGTTGATCTCGTGGACCTTCTTGCGCGAGATCGCCACCAGGCCTTCGGTCACCGTCTCATGCAGGCTGTTCTCAAAGCTGGAAAGCTGCCACAGCCCGACCAGCCCCAGGGGCAGCATCGACAGCAGCATCAGGCCCAGCAGCAGGGCCGGGCCGACGCGCCAGGCGCGGCGCGTCGACTCCACGACCGGCACGGCGGCGATCACGGCGCGCCCTCGGTGCGCGGCAGCACCGCCATCCAGTGCTCTGCCGAACGGAACACCGGCCACGGTGCCGGCTTGATGTAGCGCGGCAGCGCGAACACCTCGGCGAGCTGACCGCCCGGCTTGACCTGGGCGATGCGCAGCTGGCGCCACAGATGCCGGCTCTGGCTGTCCACCGCCCCGAAGCCCTGGGGGGCTGAGATGCTCTGCTGCAGCACATTGGCATTGACCGCGTCCGTCTGCGCGCTGCCGACCTCGCGCACCGCGGCGGCCCAGAGCTGCACGCCGATGTAAGCCGACACCGCCGGATCACTGGCCTGGATGCCCTCGCCCTGGCTGCGCCGCAGCCGCGCCAGGAAGGCCTCATTGGCCGGCCCGGGCTGCGACTGCAGATAGCTCCAGGCCGTGAAATGGCGGTCGAGTCGGCCGCCGTCATAGGCGGTCATCTCCGGCTCGGCGGCGCGCAGGGACATGAGCGGCAGGTCGGTCAGGCCGGCCGCCACCAGGGCATCGAAGAAGGCGCGATTGCTGCTGCCACCAATGGTGCTGATGACGACATCGGGCTGGACGCGCTGCAGGTCGGCCAGCACGCCGCCCATGTCGGTGCCTGCCAGCGGCACATAGCGCTCGGCCAGCACCTGGCCGCCACTCAGCAGGATGAAGTCGCGCAGCATCGCGTTGACACGCCGCGGGTAGAGGCCGTCGGTGCCGATGAGGTAGACCCGCCGGCCGAAGCCATGCATGGCCCAGTCGGTGGCGGGCAGTGCGTGCTGGTTGGGCGTGGGGCCGGTGTAGATGATGTTCGGCGACTGCTCCATGCCCTCGTAGGCCAGCGGGTAGAACAGCAGATGGCGATGAGTCTCGACGACAGGCCTGACGGCCTGGCGGCAGTTGGACGACCAGCAGCCGAACAGGGCGACCGCATGTTCGGTGCTGATGAGGCGCTCGGCGGCGGCAGCAGCAACGCGCGGCTCGGAGCGCGTGTCCTCGATCCTGAGTTCGACGCGTCGGCCCAGCAGACCGCCGCCGGCATTGATTTCCTCCACCGCCAGCTTGACAGTGGCCACCAGCGGCGCCTCACTGGCCGCCATCGGGCCGCTCAAGGCATGCAGCAGCCCGATGACGATGGGGCCCTGCGCGGCCTGCGCCGACGGCCTTTGCAACAGATAGAGCCCCAGCCCCAGTGCCAGCACCAGCAGCAGGCCGCCCAGCAACGCCAGTCGGGCGCGAATGCCTGCCAGCATCAACCCGCCGCGCGCCGCGCCTCGGGCGATATCAGCGGCAGCGTCAACCGCACCGTCGTGCCCACGCCGGGCGTGGACTCGACCTGGATCTGCCCGCCCAGTGCAAAGGTGACGAGGTTGCGCACGATGTACAGGCCAGGCTCGCTGCGGTTGGGGCCGAAACGCGTCGAGAAGAAGGGGTCGAAGACGCGCCCGAGCATGCCGGGCGGGATGCCGACGCCATGGTCCTGCACGGTGACTGTGAGCTGGTCCGTGCCCAGCGGCCGCACGCGCAGGTGGACCTCGCCTCCGGCCTCGCGGTAGGCATGCTTGACGGCGTTCTGGATCAGCGTGGACAACACCTTGGCCAGGGCGCCGCGAAAACTCAGCAAGTGCAGATCGTCGCCGGCGTCCAGCTCGCAGCGCACCTGGTGAGTCTGGAGTGCCGGTGCCAGACCGGCCACCACCTCGTGCACCAGTTCCAGCAGCGAGAAGCTGCGGCGCTGGTCGCCGAAGTTGTCGGCCGTGGACTGCAGGAAGGAGTCGACGATGGACAGGGTGCGTTGCAGGTTGGACAGCACCAGGCCGACGCTCTCCTCGCTGACGCGCAGGTGCTTGTCGAGGTCGCTGCGCTTGATGTTGCTGGTGCCGGACAAGCCGCGCAGATGGGTCAGGTCGTCCTGCAACGTGCAGGCCGAGATCAGCGCGTTGCCCAGCGGTGAGCTCAGCTCCTGGGCGATGCCCGAGATGGTGCGGCCGACCGAGGCCAGCTTGTCGCGCTGGAAGAGCTCGATCTGCGAACGCGCAAAGCTCTCGGACGCCAGCTTGAGCGCCAGCTGGGTGCGCACCCGCGCCTTGACGACGACGTCGACAAAGGGCTTGGGGATGTAGTCGACCGCGCCATGGGCAAAGCCCTGGGCTTCGTCGTCGGCGCTGCCCTGCACGGTGACGAAGATGACGGGCACGCCGCGCGTGCGCGGATCGGCCTTCAGGCGGTCGCAGACCTCATAGCCGCTCATTTCGGGCATCAGCACGTCAAGCAGGATCAGGTCGGGCAGCTGCTGGGCACAGAAGGCCAGCGCCTCGGCGCCGCTGGTGGCCATGGAGACCTCACATTCGTCCACCAGCAGCTGGTAGAGCGCATGGATGTTGCTCGGCTGGTCGTCGACTACGAGGATGAGCGGCATGGCGGGTCAGAATAACCGCTGCACCTCCCCGACAACCACAGGCATGCCCGGGGCTTTCCCCAGGGCGTGGCTACGGATTCCGTCGCACATTCGGGTCATCCGCGACAACCATAATCGGCAAGTTCACACGCGATCGCCCATGCCCCAGCGCACGTTCACGCTCGGCCTACTCTGGCTTGCCATGGCGGCGCTGCTGGCGCTTCTGGCCCTGCTTTGGAGCCTGCGCGACGCAGGCGGCGCGGCCGTCGACGCTGCCCTGGTCATCAATACCTTGTTGCTGCCCCTGCCCGCGCTGTGCATGCTGGTGCTGCGGCGCGGCGTCGATGCGGCCGAGTCACACCGGTCGGCCACCGAAGCCAAGACGCGCTTCCTGACCCAGCTCAGCCACGAGATCCGCACGCCCATGAATGCCGTCATGGGCATGACGCAACTGGCACTGCAGACCCAGCTCACGCCCGAACAGCGTGACCTGCTGACCAAGGCCGATGCTGCCTCGCGCATGCTGCTCAGCCTCGTCAACGACGTGCTGGACGTCGCCAAGATCGAGGCCGGTCACATGGCGATCGAGTCACTGCCGCTGCGGCTGGAGGACGTCGTCGGCCAGGCCATGGAGCTGGTCAGGCCGGTGCATGCCAACCCCGCTGTCGCGCTCATCTGCGACTGGGCCGACGCCAGCCTGCTCGGCTCGCGCGGCCAGCTCCGCGGTGACGCACTGCGGCTGCAGCAGGTGCTGGTCAACCTGCTGGCCAACGCCCTCAAGTTCACGCCGGCGGGCCAGGTGCAGCTGCGCCTGGCGGCCGCACCCACCGACGATCAGGGCCGCGTACCGCTCTGCATCACCGTGCAGGACAGTGGCATCGGCATGAGCACGGAGCAGCTCGACGGCCTGTTCCGCGAATTCCGGCAGGGCGACGCGCCCATGCAGCGGCGCCATGGCGGCACCGGCCTGGGCCTGGCCATCACGCGCCGCCTCGTCGAGCTGATGGGTGGCGTGCTCGGCGTGCACAGCACGCTCGACCAGGGCAGCAGCTTCGAGATCCGCCTGCCGCTACCGCTGGACGCGGGCGCCGCGACGCCCGCGCCGCTCAAGCCACAACGCCTGCTGCTCGCCAAGGCCCGCCCCGAGGGTCGCGAGGCGACGCTGGCCCTGCTGCGCCATCTCGGCTTCGGCGCTGGCCTGGGCGCCAGCACCGATGCCGCCAGCACGCGGGCCGCGCTGGTCGAGGCCCACCAGGCCGGCAAGCCCTTCGAGTGGCTGCTGCTCGACTGGCAGTTGCCCGGCCCGGGTGCAACCGGTGCCGAGTTGCTGGCCCAGTTGCGCCGCGATCACCCGGCACTGCGCATCGCCGTGCTCTGCCCGCCAGGCGTCGACGACGGCCCGGCCCAGGCGCGCAGCTTCGGCGCCCGCGCGCTCTGCCCCAAGCCGCTGCTGCCCGGGGAGTTGCGCCGCTTGCTCGGCGACGCCCCGGCCGACCGGCCCGCCGGCCTGGATGCCCAATCCCTGGCCGGGCTGCGCGTGCTGCTGGTCGAGGACCATCCCGTCAACCAGGAGATCGCGCTGCGCCTGCTGAGCAGCCGCGGCGCCCAGGTCGACGTCGCAGCCAACGGACAGGAAGGCCTGGACCGCCTGCTGGCGCGCGGCCCAGCCGCCTACGACCTCGTGCTGATGGACCTGCAGATGCCCGTGCTCGATGGCCTGAGCGCGACGCGCAAACTGCGCGAGCTGCCCGAGTTCGACGCCCTGCCCGTGCTGGCCATGACGGCCCATGCGCTGGCCGAGGAGCGCGCCCAATGCACGGCCGCCGGCATGCAGGGCCATATCGCCAAGCCGCTGGACGTGGCCCGCCTGGTGCGCGAGCTGCAGCGCTACCGTCCTGCTGCCAAGCCCCCGGCGCCGCTGCCGCCGCGCCCGGCGCTGGACCTGCAGACCGGGCTGCGCCAATTCGATGGCCAAACGGCGCTTTACCGTCGCACGCTGCAGGGTTTTGCCGACCAGTACACCGCCGGGCTGGCCGGCTGGTCCGACTGGCTGGCTGCTGGTAACTGGGCTGAACTGCGCCGCGCGGCCCACACGCTGCAGGGCCTGGCCGCGACGCTGGGCGCTCAGCCCCTGCACCAGGCCGCCCTCGCGCTGGAACGCAGTGCCGCCGCGGCCGACGCCGACAGCGCCAGCCGGCATCTCGGCCGCGTCGAACCTGCCCTGGCGCTGCTGCAGACCGAGATCCAGGCCGCCCTGGCGCGCAACTGGGATGCTGCGGCGGCCCCGCGCCCGGGCGGCCCGGGTGACGTGACCGAGCTGCATCGGCTCCTGACTCAGAGCGACAGCCGCGCGCTGGACTGGTGGCAGGCCCATGGCGCCCACAGCGGCCTGGCACCCGATGTGCGCCAGCGCCTGGAGGAGGCCCTGGCCGCACTCGACTTTGATGCCGCGGCCCTCGTGCTGAAGGGCATGGCTTGAGGGCCCCGGTCATCGTCGTCCTCGGCCCGGTCGGCACGCGCTGGCTCTTCAAGGTCATCGTCGCCTCCGCGCTGTTCGCCTGGGCGAGTGAGGCGGTCATGGGTGTCATCGAACCCAGCGACCGCATCGCCTATCCGCTGATCGCGACCGCCTTCTCAGCCCTGGCCCTGCTCGTCTGGCGGCGGCCGCAGCGGCTGCGCCTGTGGCAGCGCATCGGCGTCACGCTGCTGGCCCTGTACTTCTCCTTGACCATGCTGGTGTTCACGCTGCGGCCCGACCCTGGACCGAGCCTCTACACCCTGGGCAGCTTTGCGCCTTGGGCCATGGGTGGCAGCCTGCTGCTGTTCACGACCTGGCGCGCCCGCGAGGCGCTCTGGATCTCGCTGAGCCTGCTCGTCGCCATGCTCGCGCCGCCAACGCTGCTGCGCTTCTCCGGCACGCCACCGCAATGGCTGATGCAAGGCTGGCCGCTGATCGCCAACCTTGGGCTGTGCCAGACCATGTTCTGCGTCGCGCTGTGGGGCCTGTCGCGCCAGCTCGGGCGCCTGACCCAACTCGCGCCCGCTGCCAGGGGCCTGGGCACGGCCGAAGACCTCATCGAAGCCCGTCTCATCGAACTGGAGCGTTCGCGCGCCGCAGCCGAAGCGGCCTCGCGGGCCAAATCCGACTTCCTGGCCAATATCGGCCACGAGATCCGCACGCCCATGAACACCGTGCTCGGCCTGACAAGGCTGATGCTGGCCGGGCGGCTGCCCGGTGAGCAACGCGGCCGGCTGCAGCAGGTGGCGAGCGCCGGCGAGTCCCTCGTCAGGCTCATCGATGGCCTGCTGGACTACGCCGACCTCGACGCCGGCCGCATGCAGCTCGCCGCCGAGCCCCTGCACCTCGAGCAGCTGCTGGCCAGTGCTTTCGAAGCCGTGCGGCCGGCGGCCCAGGCCAAGCAGCTGGAACTGGTCTGCGACATCGCCTCGCCGGAGCTGCTGGGCGCGGCGGGCGCGCGCCGCGGCGACGTGGTGCGCCTCACCCAGCTCATCACCGAGCTGCTCGTCAACGCCGTCAAGTTCACGCCAACCGGACAGGTCAAGCTCAGCGCCGAGCTGGATGCGGCCGGCGGCTGGATCCTGCGCGTGCGTGACACCGGTCTGGGCATGGCGCCGGACCAACTGGCGCGCCTGTTCACGCCCTTCGCCCAGGCCGAGGCCGGCGCGACACGACGCTTTGGCGGCACGGGCCTGGGCTTGGCGATCTGCCGCGCGCTGGCCGAGCGCATGGGCGGAACCCTCTCGGCAAGCAGCGCTCCGGGCCGCGGCAGCGAGTTCGAGCTCAGCCTGCCGCCGGCTCCCTGCCCTGAGCTGGCGCCACCGCCCGCCCCGCCACCGCAGCGCGTGCTGCTGGTGCAGGCGGCCCACAGCGGTGGCCACGAAACGTTGACCGCGCTGCTGAAGGCGCTGGCACCGACCAGCCGCATCGACCTGCTGGCCCAGGGCCGCCAGGCCCTGTCCCGCCTGGTCACCGTGCCGGCCAGCCAGCCCTATGACCTGTTGATCGTCGACTGGGTGCTGCCCGACATGGAGGGCAGCGAGCTGCTGGCCTGCCTGCGCGACAGCGGCCCGTCGCGCGCCCGCCGCACCGTGCTGCTGAGCGCCTTCGACACGCCGGTGCTGCGCGAGCGCGCACTGCGCCTGGGCGCCGAGGCCCTGTGCAGCAAGCCCCTGCTGCCGCACATGCTGCGCCGCCTGCTGGACCTGGACCACCCTCTGCCGGTCGACCTGCTCCTGCCCCTGCCCAAAGTCCTGAACCGGACAACGCCCGGCGCCGACCCGACCACGCTGATCAATGAGCTCGACACCCTGCTGGGCGAGGCCGACAGCAATGCGCTGACGCTGTGGGAGCAGCATGAATCCGCCTTCATCGAGATGTTGCCGGCACCGCGGGCCAAAGCCCTGGCGGGTGCCATGCAACGCTTCGATTTCGACGAGGCCCAGGCCGCGTTGCGCGGTGACACCAAGGACGCAAGCCCGCCATGACGATGATGCTGCCCGAGTTCACCGGTACGTCACAGGCCACGGTGCTGGTCGTCGATGACACGCCGGCCAACCTGACGCTGCTGGCCCAGGTGCTCAAGCCCGACTACCGCGTGCAGCTGGCCGTCAGCGGCGCGAAGGCGCTGGAAATATGCCGCCGCCAACCGCCCGACCTGATCGTGCTCGACGTGATGATGCCGGAGCTGGATGGCTACGAGGTCTGCCGCCGGCTCAAGGCCGACCCGGCCACGCGCCGCGTGCCCGTCATTTTCCTGACCGCGCTGACCCGGCCCGAGGACGAGAGCGCCGGCTTCCAGGTCGGCGGCGCCGACTTCATCCACAAGCCCTTCAACCCCGCCACCGTGCTGGCCCGCGTGCGCACCCATCTGCAGCTCAAGCTGGCCGAGGACCACCTGCTGCGCCACAACGAGCTGCTGAGCGGCGAGCTGGGCGCGCGCCGGCGTGAGGTCGAGCGGCTGCGCGACACCACCCTCTTCGTCATGGTCGGCCTGGCGGAGTTCCGCGACGCCGATACCGGCAACCACATCCAGCGCACCCAGGAATATGTGCGTACGCTGGCGCAGTGGATCTCCGCCCAGCCCGACGGGCCGCTGGACCTCACGCCCGAAGCCATCGACGAGCTCGCCAAGGCCGCGCCGCTGCACGACATCGGCAAGGTTGCCATCCCTGACGCCATCCTTCTCAAGCCCGGCAAGCTGTCGCCGGACGAATGGCAGGTCATGAAGACCCATGCCGAACACGGGGCCGACCTGCTGCAGCGCGCCATCGACCGCCTTGGCGACGACGCCGGCCCGATGCTGACCTTCGGCAAGCAGATTGCCCGCCACCACCACGAGAAATGGGACGGCAGCGGCTATCCGGACGGCCTGGCCGGCGAAGCCATTCCGTTGTCGGCCCGGCTGATGGCCGTTGCCGACGTCTATGACGCCCTGATCAGCGTGCGGCCCTACAAGCAGGCCATGAGCCACGACGAGGCGCTGGCCTTCATCCGCAACGGCGCCGGCAGCCATTTCGACCCGCGCATCGTCGAGGCGCTCAATGCCTGCCTGGACGAGGTGCGCGGCATTGCTTCGCGCTGGGCTGACTGAGCCGCCCCGATAATCCGCGGCCTCATGCAGTCCGGCCCCATCCTCAACATCTCCTGCTATCTCTTCGTCTCGCTGGCCGACACGGCAGCGCTGCGCGATCGGCTCCATGCCCGCGCCGAAGCCCTGGGCCTCAAGGGCACGGTGCTGATCGCCGAGGAGGGCATCAATCTCTTCTTGGCCGGCCCGGCCGAAGCCGTGAACGCCTGGGTGGCCGAGCTGCGCACCGACCCACGCTTCGCGACACTGACACCCAAGGAGAGCTGGAGCGAGGTGCAGCCCTTCCAGCGCCTGAAGGTCAAGGTCAAGCCCGAGATCATCCGCATGAACCACCCGACCATCCGCCCTGACCAGGCGCCGCGCGCACCGGCCCTGGCGCCGGCCGTGCTGGCCCGCTGGCTGGACCAGGGCCATGACGACGCCGGCCGCGAGATCGTCATGCTGGACACGCGCAATGGCTTCGAGGTCGACCAGGGTGCCTTCGACGGCGCCATCGACTGGCGGCTCGACAAGTTCAGCGACTTCCCCGAGGCCCTGGCCTCGCACAAGCAGGAACTGGTCGGCAAAACCGTGGTGAGCTATTGCACCGGCGGCATCCGCTGCGAGAAGGCGGCCATGGTGCTGGAGGAGGAAGGCCTGACGGCCTGGCAGCTTGACGGCGGCATCCTGAAGTACTTCGAGGACACCGGTGGCAAGCATTACCACGGCAACTGCTTCGTGTTTGACGATCGCAGGGGCGTCAACGCCGACCTGAGCCCAACGTGATGAAAGGGCGATTTGGCGACTTCGCGCTGAAGGCCATCGGCATCCTGCTGATGCTGGCGGCCCTCGGCTTTGCCGTTAGCAAGGCGCCGGACCGCTCGCTGGAAAGCCTAGTGCCGCGCTGGGCGCCGCCGCCGTCGGACTTCGTCGACCTCGATGGCCTGCTCGTGCACTACCGCGACCAGGGCCCGAGCAGCGACCCGCTGCCCATCGTCCTCATCCATGGCACCGGCGCCAGCCTGCACACCTGGGAAGGCTGGGCGGCCGAGTTGAAGTCCACCCGGCGCGTCATCAGCTTCGACCTGCCCGGCTTCGGCCTGACCGGGCCGAACGCCGACAACGACTACAGCGATGCCCGCTACGTCGCCTTCGTGCGCCAGTTGCTGGCGCGCCTGGGCGTGGGTCGGGTCATTCTGGGTGGCAACTCCCTGGGCGGCGAAATCGCCTGGCAGGTGGCCCTGGCCGACCCCGCCAGCGTCGCCGGCCTCGTCCTGGTCGACGCCGCTGGCTTCGATTTCGAGCCGGAATCCATGCCGCTGGGCTTTCGCATCGCCCGCATCCCGGTGCTGCGCGAGCCCATGCGCTGGCTGCTGCCACGCCGCGCGATCGAGGAAAGCGTGCTCGACGTCTACGGCGACAAGAGCCGCGTCACCGCCGCCCTGGTGGACCGTTACTACGAACTGACGTTGCGCGAAGGCAACCGTGTCGCCTTGATGCGGCGCATGGATCAGCTCGCTCCTGGTCCCTTCCAACGCCTGCCCGAGATCAAGGTCCCTACCCTCATCCTCTGGGGCGAGCGCGACCGGCTGATCCCGCTGCGCTGGGGCCGCGAGTTCGCAAAAGCCATCCCGAACAACAAATTGGTGGTTTTCCCGAAGCTGGGCCATGTGCCTCAGGAGGAAGACCCGGCTGCTACCCTTGCGGCCTTGCGCGACTGGTTGCCGACGGTCCCCTCGTCCAAGGACTACCTTGGCCGGTCCCCCGAGGGGACGGCGATGCTGTGGCCGGCGACCGGCAATCACATCGCCCCAGACGGGCCGGCTAGGGAGCGGCCCGTCGCTCGGCCCGCAAGTCGCTGAATAAATGGAAGGTCTGACATGAAGAAGATTGCCCTGTTCACCTTGGCCTTGGCCGCATCGCTGGCCCAGGCCCAGGCACCCGAATGGAAGAAGCTGCGCATCGGCGTCGAAGGCGCCTACCCGCCCTTCTCCGAGATCGGCCCGGACGGCAAGCTGAAGGGCTTCGAGATCGAGCTCGTGCAGGCCTATTGCGCCGAAATGAAGGCCCAGTGCACCCTGGTGCAGCAGGACTTCGACGGCCTCATCCCCGCCCTGCAATCGCGCAAGGTGGACGCCATCTTCGCCAGCGTCTCCATCACCGAGGAACGCCAGAAGGTTGTCGCCTTCTCCAAGCCTTACTACAACACCCCGGCCCGCCTTATCGCCAAGGCGGGTGTGAAGCTCGACCCCACGGCCGCCGGATTGAAGGGCAAGAAGATCGGCGTGCAGCGCGGCACGACGCATGAGACCTACGCCGCCGCGACCTTCAAGCAGAGCGAGATCGTTCGCTACGGCAGCCAGGACCAGGTCTTCCTGGATCTCAAGTCCGGCCGCATCGACGCCACGCTGATGGATTCGCCCGCCGGCGACTTCGGATTCCTGAAGAAGCCAGAGGGCAAGGGCTTTGCCTTCTCGGGCCCCGCCATCATCGACGACAAGGTCTTCGGCGTCGGCACCGGTGTGGGCATGCGCAAGGCCGACGAGGCCACGCTGGGCAAGAAGTTCAACGCCGCCATCGATGCCGTGCAGGCCAACGGCACGTTCAAGAAGCTCGCCGACAAATACTTCGACTACGACATCGCGCCGCGCACCAAGCAGTGATGCGTCGCCGCTCCGCCCTGGCCCTGCCCGTTGCCCTGGCCCTCGCCAGTACGGCCGGGGCCCAGGCGCCGCAGCGCCTGCGCATCGGTTTCGCCGTGGGCTACGCCCCTTTCAGCGAGATCGGCACCGACGGCCAGCTCAAGGGCTTCGAGATCGACGTGGCCCAGGCCCTGTGCGCACGTCTGGGCCAGCAGTGCGCCCCGGTCATCCTGGAGTTCGACGGCCTGATCCCGGCGCTGCAATCGCGCAAGATCGACGCCATCATGGCCTCGATGTCGATCACGCCGGAGCGCCAGCAGGTCGTTGCCTTCTCGTCGCCCTACTACTACTCGCCGGCCCGCCTGGTCATGCGCGGCGACCCACGCGCCGACGTCAGCCCAGCCGGCCTGAAGGGCAAGCGCATCGGCGTGGAGCGCGGCACCATCCATGAACGCTTCCTGGCCGAACAATTCAAGGGCATCCAGCTGATGCGCTACGCCACCCAGGACCAGGCTTTCCTGGATCTGAAGTCTGGCCGCCTGGACGCCACGCTGGTGGACGCCGTCATCGCGCAGTTCGGCTTCCTCAACCATGCCGACGGCCGCGGCTTCGGCTTTGTCGGGCCCGATTTCGCCAAGGACCAGCGCTACTACGGCAAGGGCATCGGCGTGGGCCTGCGCAAGGCCGATGCGGCGACGCTGGGCCAGCGCATCGACGAGGCACTGGCCGCAATGCGCGGCAACGGCACTTTGAAGACTCTCAACGACCGCTATTTCAGCTTCGACCTCATCACCCCTCCCCGCTGAGCGCGGCCTTCTTTCTCATGTTGCACGGATTCCTCCCCAGCCTGCTCGAAGGCTCCGCCGTCACGCTGGCGGTGGCGCTGTCTTCGCTGGCCATTGCCTCCCTGCTGGGCCTGATTGGCGCGCTGGCCAAGCTGTCGCGCTCACGCGTCGCGCGAGGCGTGGCAGCCACCTACACCACGCTGATCCGCGGCGTGCCCGACCTGGTGCTGATGCTGCTCGTCTTCTACGGTGGCCAGCTCGCCGTCAATACCATCGCGCCCAAGCTTGGCCATGATGACTTCATCGATATCGACCCCTTCATCGCCGGCGTGCTGACCATCGGCTTCATCTTTGGCGCCTACCTGACCGAGGCCTTCCGCGGCGCCTTCCTGGCCGTACCGCCGGGCCAGCGCGAGGCGGGCCTGGCCTATGGCATGAGCCCCCGCCTGGTGCTTTGGCGCATCACACTGCCGCAGATGTTGCGACATGCGCTGCCCGGCATCTCCAACAACTGGCTGGTGCTGATCAAGAGCACGGCCATCGTGTCGATCATCGGCCTGTCCGACCTGATGACGCGCGGCAAGCAGGCCGCCGGCACGACCCGCGAGCCCTTCACCTTCTTCCTGGCCGTGGCCCTCATCTATCTCGTGTTCACCAGCGTGTCGGAACTCGTCTTCGCCTGGGCACAGCGGCGCCTGGCCATCGGCACCAAGGCGGGCCGGTTATGAGCGCCGCACGGCCGCCCGAAGGGGCTCGCTCCCGCTTGGCGGGACAGCGCGAAGCGCGAAGGGTGCACAAATGAACTTCGATGCCGTCGGCGAGAACTTCCCGCTCTACCTCACCGGGCTCGTCACCTCGCTGCAGCTGCTGGCACTGTCTTTGGCAGGCGGCCTGGTGCTGGCCGTGCCGCTGGCCATCGTGCGGACCGTGTTCTTGGGCTGGCCATCGCGGCTTGTCTGGCTCTACACCTATGTCTTCCGCGGCACGCCGATGCTGGTGCAGCTCTTCCTCATCTACTACGGCGCGGCCCAGTTCGAGATCGTGCGCGACAGCTGGGCCTGGCCCTGGCTGTCGTCGGCCACCTTCTGCGCCTGGTTGACCTTCACGCTGAACACGGCCGCCTACACGACCGAGATCATTGCGGGCAGCATCCGCGCTTTGCCGGCCGGCGAGATCGAGGCAGCCAAGGCGCTGGGCATGGGCCGCGGGCTGATGCTGCGCCGCATCGTTCTGCCTGCCGCGCTTCGCCGTGCCCTGCCGGCCTATGGCAACGAGGCCATCTTCATGCTGCATGGCACCTCGCTGGCCAGCACGGTGACACTGCTGGACGTGACCGGCGCGGCCCAACAGGTCTATGCCAAGTACTACCTTCCCTTCGAGGCCTTCATCACGGCCGGCGCCTTCTATTTCGTGCTGACGCTGTGCCTGGTCGGTCTGTTCCGCTGGGCCGAGAACCGCTGGCTCAAGCCGATGATGTCCCGCTAGCCATGAATATCCAACGCCATCCCTTGCTCTCCCCTGCCCCGGGCACGCAGCGCGAGCTGGTCTCGCTGCATTACGGCCAGCCCGGCGGACAAAAGGCCTACATCCAGGCTTCGCTGCACGGCGACGAGCTCCCTGGCATGCTGGTCGCCCACCACCTGCGCCTGCAGCTTGACGCGCTGGAGGCTGCCGGCCAGATCAGCGGCGAGATCGTCCTCGTCCCCATGGCCAACCCCATCGGCCTGAGCCAGTTCATGCTGCATGCCCATCTGGGCCGCTTCGAGCTGACGACGGGTGAGAACTTCAACCGCCATTACCCGGACCAGATCGATGCCGTCGCCCAGGCGGTCGCAACCCAACTGGGCAGCGACGCCGCGGCCAATGTCGCCCTGCTGCGCCGCGCGCTGAAGGCGGCGGTGCTGGCCAGCCCGGTCGATACCGAGCTGCAGTCGCAGCGCCGCAAGCTGCTGAGCCTGTCCTGCGACGCCGACATCGTGTTGGACCTGCATTGCGACGCCCAGGCGCTGATGCACCTCTACACCGAGACGCCCTGCTGGCCTGACTGCGACCCGTTGGCGCGCTTCCTGCGTTCGCGCCTGACGCTGCTGGCCCAGGACTCGGGTGACAACCCCTTCGACGAGGCCTGCTCCCAGGTCTGGTGGAAGTGGGACAAGCATTTCGGCGGCAAGTTCCCGATTCCGCAGGCCTGCCTGTCGGTCACCGTCGAGCTGCGCGGCGCGGCCGACGTGACGCATGAGCTGGCCGCCGCCGATGCGAAGAACATCGTCGACTTCCTGCGCTGGCGCGGCCTGATTGCCGGCGACAAGCCCGAAGTGCCGGAGGCCATCGGCGACGCCCGCCCGCTGGCCGGCAGCATGCCGATCAAGTCGCCGGTGGCCGGCGTGCTGACCTTCGTCAAGGAGGTGGGTGTGGAGGTGACGGCCGGCGAAGTGCTGGCCCATGTCATCGACCCCATCACGGCCGAGGTCACTGAATTGAAGAGCCCGGTCGACGGCCTGTTCTTCGCGCGCGACTTCCTGCGCTTTGCGAACGCCGGCATGCGCGTCGCCAAGGTCGCGGGCCGCGAGGCGCTGCGCACCGGCAAGCTGCTCGGTGCTTGACATGAAGCCCCTCGCCCAGCCCAGCCGCGCTGAACGCGGGCAGGTCCGGTCGGTCTTGCAGACCGCGCTGCGGCATGTGCCGCAGCCCTTCGGCAGGCACATGCCGCCCGCAGGGCGCCATGTGTCCGGCCTCAGCCCCCTGGGGGACGGCGATGCTCGCGGCATCGAGCCGCGAGCACATCGCCAGCGCGGGCCGGCTTGGGAGCGGCCCTGCGTTCGGCCCGCAAAGAGAAACTGAAATGACGATCCAACTCCAGGCCACCAACATCCACAAGCGCTTCGGTGATCGCGAGGTGCTCAAGGGCATTTCCTTCGCGGCGCGGCGCGGCGATGTCGTCACGTTGATCGGGTCCTCGGGCTCGGGCAAGAGCACCTTCCTGCGCTGCCTGAACCTGCTGGAACAGCCCAACGAAGGCGAACTGAGCCTGTGCGGCGAAGCGCTGAAGCTGACCCGCGACCGCGACGGCACGCTGAAGGCCGCCTCGCCTCAGCAGCTGCAGCTGTGGCGCGCCAAACTGGCCATGGTGTTCCAGAACTTCAACCTCTGGGCTCACATGACAGTGCTGGAGAACGTCATCGAGGCACCCATCCACGTGCTGGGCAAGCCCAAGGCCGAGGCCATCGAGCGCGCGCAGGCGCTGCTGGCGCGCGTCGGCGTCTCGCATCGCGCGAACGTCTACCCGGCCCAGCTGTCGGGCGGCGAGCAGCAGCGCGTGGCCATTGCCCGGGCGCTGGCGGTCGACCCCGAGGTCATGCTGTTCGACGAGCCCACGTCGGCGCTGGACCCGGAACTGGTCGGCGAGGTCCTCAAGGTCATGCGCGACCTGGCGGCGGAAGGCCGCACGATGATCGTCGTGACCCATGAAATGGGCTTTGCGCGCGAGGTCTCCAACCACTGCCTGTTCCTGCACCAAGGCAAGGTCGAAGAGGAAGGCGACCCCAAGGAAATGTTGCTGCGCCCGCAGTGCGAGCGGTTGCAGCAGTTCCTCAGCGGCGGGTTGAAGTAGGCAGCGGCATGCACCGCGCGCTGGCCCGACTGCTGTGGCGCGCGCTGGCGGCGCTGAGCCTCGTGCTGGCCATGATCGGCGTCGTGCTGCCGGTCCTGCCGACGGTGCCCTTCCTGCTGCTGGCCGCCTGGGCGGCCGGCAAGGGCTGGCCGGCGCTGGAGACCTGGCTGCTCAACCACGCGCACTTCGGCCCCGGCATCCGCCGTTGGCGCGAGCGCGGCGCCGTGCCGCGTCGCGCCAAGTGGCTGGCGGTCGTGATGATGGCCTGCAGTGCCGTCATGCTGGTGCTGACACCGGCGCCGCTGGCCGTGAAGATCGCCGTGCCCGCCATGATGGCCGCCGTGGCGATCTGGCTGTGGCGCCGCCCGGAAACCTAGGCCGCCGGCCGCCAGTCGTGGGCCACCAGTGAATCGATGAAGGCCTGCTGCGCCGTGCTCAGCGGCCGCTCCGACTGCACCAGCAGCTTGACCTCTCGGACGATCGGGCAGTCGGCCGTGCGCACATGCATCAGCCCGGCCGCGTCGGCGATGGACCGGGGCATGAAGGCGACACCGAAGTTGGAGCGCACGAAGGCCTGGATCCAGTCCTCGCGGTGGGACTGCTGTACCACCTCCAGGCGCACGCCGCGCTCGTCCAGCAGGCGCTCGATGTAGCTTGAGAACTCGCAATAGATGCGCTCGCAGTAGCGCTCCCGGTCCAGTTCGGCCATGGCGATGGCGTCGCGGCCGCTGAAGCGGTGATCCTCGCCGATGGCGACGACATAGTCCTCGCGAAACAGCAGCCGCGCGTCAAAGCGCCGCGGCGTTTCGTAGGGCGAGCACATGATGCCGATGTCGACGTCGCCGCGGTCCAGCTCGTCGGTCAGCGCCTCCAGGTTGCCCTCGCGGAAATGCAGTTCGATGGCATGCCGATCCTGGCTGTCGACAAAGCCCGGCAGCACCTGATGGAAGTCGATGGTGCACATGACGCCCACGCGCACCACCTCGCGCTTCTCGCGCTTGAAGCGCCGCGCCTGTTCGCGGGTGGCCTGGGCGGTGTCGAAGATCTGTCGGAAGTTGGGCAGCATGGCCTGGCCCAGCTCGCTGAGCTGCACGGAGTTCTTGGTGCGGTCAAACAGCCGCCCGCCGATGGTCTCTTCCAGGCGCTGGATGGCCTTGGTCAGCGCGGGCTGGGACACGAAGGAACGCTCCGACGCACGCGTGAAGTTCAGCGTCTCGGCCACGGCCAGGAAGTAGCGGATCTGGTAGAGCTCCATGCGCGGCGGTCGCACGGGCCGGTGGTTTCCTTACACAAACCGCGATAACCGACACGCATCGGGTCATGAATTGATGAGATTTCACGGCTGACGCGGCGATCCAGACACTGCGGCCCTCGCTTCCTCCAGCCGCCATGTCCACCACAGCACCTAACCCGCCAGTCCGCACGCTCGCCATCATCGGCGGCGGCTTTGCCGGCACCACGCTGGCCAAGTCCCTGCATGGCCGCCTGCCCGCGGGCTGGCAGCTGCTGCTGATCAGCGAGGAGAGCTACACCACCTTCAACCCCATGCTGCCCGAGGTGGTCGGCGCGGGTGTCTTTCCGGAGCATGTGGTGGCACCCATCCGCGAGATGCTGCCCGGCGTGCGCTTTGTGATGGGCGCCGTCAGCCGCATCGACAAGGCCGCGCAGCGCCTGACCTGCGACACCCTGCACGGCCCATTGACATTCGGCTACGAACACCTCGTGCTGGCCCTGGGCCAGCACGCCCGGCTGGACCTGCTGCCCGGCATGGCCGAGCACGCGCTGCCGCTGAAGCTGGTGGGCGACGCGATGCACATCCGCAACCGCGTGCTGCAGGCGCTGGCTCGCGTGGAACTCTGCGATGACGCGACGCAGCGGCGGGCCCTCGCCCACTTCGTCGTCATCGGCGGCGGCTTCTCCGGCGTCGAGGTGGCCGGCGCGCTGGCCGACTTCGTCAAGAGCGCCAGCCGCCACTACCCACGCACCCGCGCCGCCGGCTTCGGCATCACGCTGCTGCACGACGGCGACCGCCTGCTGCCCGAACTGCCGCCGGCCCTGGGCGACGCCGCCGCACGCTCGCTGTCGCGCCGCGGCGTGCACGTGCGCTGCGGCACGCGGGCGGCGCGCATCAGCGCCGATGCCGTCGAACTGTCGGGCGGCCAGAAGCTGCCCAGCGCGACCGTCGTCTGCACCGTCGGAACCCGCCCCAATCCGCTGGTGGAGGCGCTGGCTTTGCCGCTGCAACGTGGCCGCGTCGCCACCGGCGCGGACGGCCGCGTGTCAGGCGAGCCCGGCCTATGGGCGCTGGGCGACTGTGCCGCCCAACCCAACGCCCGGGATGGCCAGACCTGTCCACCGACGGCGCAGTTTGCCGTCGCCCAGGCCAAGGCCCTCGCCGACAACCTGCTGCGCTGCCTCAGCGGCCAGCCGACCCGGCCCTTCGCTCATGCCGCCCGCGGAATGATGGCCACGACCGGTCACCTCAAGGGCGTGGCGCTGCTGTTCGGCCTGCGGCTTTCCGGCCTGCCCGCCTGGCTGCTGTGGCGCGGCTACTACCTGCTGCGCATGCCCACGCTGGGCCGCAAGACGCGCATCTGGGTCGAGTGGACCTGGGGCCTGTTCTTCCCGCTCGACATCACGCACCTGCGCTTCACCCGCACGACCGAGGTTGACCGCGGCACCCCACCCCCTTCAGTTTCCAAGTAAGGAGAACCCTCATGTTCATCGGCAAGACCGCCCTCGTCACCGGCTCCACGTCGGGCATCGGCCTCGGGATCGCCCGCTCGCTGGCCGCCCAGGGCGCCAACGTCGTGCTCAACGGCTTCGGCGACCCGCACGACATCGAGAAACTGCGCCTGACCCTGATCGAGCAGCACGATGTGCAGGTGCGCTACGACCCGGCCGACATGAGCCAGCCCGACCAGATCGACCGCATGATGGGCAAGGCGATTGCCGAGTTCGGCGCCATCGACCTGCTCGTCAACAACGCCGGCATCCAGCATGTGGCGCCGGTCGAAGAGTTTCCGATCGACAAGTGGTACGCCATCCTGGCGATCAACCTCAGTGCGGGCTTTCACACCACCCGCCTGGTCGTGCCGGCCATGAAGAAGAAGGGCTGGGGCCGCATCGTCAACGTGGCTTCGGCGCATGCGCTGGTGGCCAGCAAATACAAGTCGGCCTACGTGGCGGCCAAGCACGGCGTGGCTGGCTTCACCAAGACCGTGGCGCTGGAGTTGGCCGAGGCCGGCATCACGGTCAACGCGGTCTGCCCGGGCTATGTGCTGACACCGCTGGTCGAGCAGCAGATCCCCGACACCGCCCGCGCCCGCGGCATCAGCGAGCAGGCCGTCATCCGCGACGTGCTGCTGGCCGCCCAGCCCACCAAGCAATTCGTCACCGTCGAACAGGTCGCGGCGCTGACGTCCTTCCTCTGTTCCGACGACGCCGCCTCCATCACCGGCGCCGTGCTGCCCATCGAGGGCGGCTGGACGGCGCAGTGATTCTTTCCTCCCCTTCCCCCCAACGCTCCAGGAGCATCCCATGAAGACCATCCGCACCCGCACTTCCCGCTTCAGCCACCTCGTGGCCGCCGTTGCCGCCCTCGTCGCCAGCCTGGCAGGCGGCAGCGCGCACGCAGGCGATTGCCCCGCCGACAAGGTCATGGCCAACGCGCTGGCCGACGCCGCCACGGCCCCCATCGGCGTGACCGACACCGAGCTGGCGTCCATCGACCTGGCCAAGGAGAACGTGCACCTGGCCCAGCGCCGCCTGCGCATGCGCCACATGACCATTGCGCCCGGCGGCGTCGTGCCCTTCCACAGCCACGAGGACCGGCCCGCGCTGATCATGGTCAACAGCGGCGAGATCTACGAGAACTCCAGCAAATGCGCCGTGCCCATCCTGCACAAGGCCGGCGACATCTCGCGCGAGTTCCTCGGCACCAAGCACTGGTGGAAGAACAGCACCAACGCGCCCGTCGAGCTGACCATCGCCGACATCGTCAACGACGGCAAGCCCGCCACGATGAAGGAACACATGTAAGCCCGCGCCCCAGCCCGCCGACCCACGCCCACCTACCCAGCCGAGACCCACCATGGCCACCAAGAATGCTTCTCCCACATCGCGTCCGCAGGTCGTCCTGGTGCTCCAGGGCGGCGGTGCGCTGGGCGCCTACCAGGTCGGCGTCTACCAGGCGCTGCACGAAGCCGGCATCGAGCCGGACTGGGTCATCGGCACGTCCATCGGCGCCATCAACGCCGCGCTGATCGCCGGCAACCCACCGGAGCGGCGCATGGAGAGGCTCAACGACTTCTGGCGCCACGTCGAGCAGCAGAACCGCCTGGCCGGGCCGCTGGACTGGCTGGGTATGGGCAACCTGATGGCCAACATGACGACGGTGATGCGTGGCATCCCGGCCTTCTTCGAGCCCAACCTGGCGGCCCTGCGCGGCAGCCAGGCGCAGCTGGGCGTGGACAAGGCGTCCTACTACAGCACCGAGCCGCTGCGCGAGACACTGCGCGGCCTGGTCGACTTCGAGCAACTGCAACGCGGCGGCATGCGCCTCACTGTCGGCGCGGTGAATGTGCGCAGCGGCCAGATGCGCTACTTCGACTCGCGCGAAGAACCCGTCGGCCTGGAGCACGTCATGGCCTCAGGCGCATTGCCGCCGGCCTTCCCGGCCGTCGTCATCGACGGCGAGGCCTACTGGGATGGCGGCCTCTACTCCAACACGCCCATCGAGGCCGTGCTGGACGACAACCCGCGCCGCGACGCGCTGATCTTTGCCGTCAACGTCTGGCACCAGACGGCGCCACAGCCTGAGTCGATCTGGCAGGTGATGGGCCGCCAGAAGGACATCCAGTACGCCAGCCGGGCCGACAGCCACATCACCCGCCAGAAGCAGATCCACCGGCTGCGCCACATCATTCGCGAGCTCGGCGGCCTGCTGTCGCCCGCGCAGCAGCGCGCCGCCAAGGAGCTCACCGCCTGGGGCTGCGGCACCACCATGCACGTGGCTCACCTGCTGGCGCCGCGCATCGAGGGCGAAGACCACACCAAGGACATCGACTTCACGCCCGCCGGCGTCAAGGCGCGCCGCTCCGCAGGCCTGGTGGACGCCCGCCGCATGATCGAACGAGCGCCCTGGCAGGCGCCAGTGGACCCGATCGAGGGCGTCATCGAGCACGTGTTGGAAGAGGCGGCATGAACCCTTTGGCGTTCATCGGCGCCGCGGCCTGCGCGCTGCTGATGGGCGCGGCCATCCAGCGCGGCGCCACCTGTACCGTCGCCGCCGTGGGCGAACTCGTTGACCAGCGCAAGGCCAGCCGCCTGCGCAGCCTGCTGGAAGCCTCGCTGTGGGTGGCCGGCGGACTGCTGTTGTTGCGCCTGCTGCCTCTTCCCCACCCAATCCTGCCCGCGCCCTTTGCACTGACCGTTTGGACGCTGCTGGGCGCCGCTCTGCTGGGCCTGGGCGCCTTCGTCAACCAGGCCTGCGTCTTCGGCGCCATCGCGCGGCTGGGCAATGGCGAGTGGGCCTATCTGGCAACGCCGCTGGGCTTCTATGTCGGCTGCGCCAGCGTGGATGGCCTGTTCGCCGCGGCCCGGCCACAACCGCTGCCGGCTGGCTCCGCGCTGTGGGTGGCACCCGCCGCGCTGGGGCTGGTGTTTGCCGCCTTTGCGTTGTGGCGCGCCTTCATGCGCAGGCGCCAGCCGTGGTGGACGCCGCACACGGCCACCGTCTCCATCGGCCTGAGCTTTTTGGCACTGCTGCTGCTCGAAGGCGCCTGGGCCTACACCGACGCGCTGGCCGAGCTGGCCCATGGCATGACCATGCGCAGCGCCGCGCGCCTGACCCTGTTCGCCTGCCTGCTGGCCGGCGCCATCTTCGGCGGCTGGCACGCCGGGCTGTTGAAAACCCGCCCACCGAGCGCGGCCGGCCTGGCGCGTTGCCTGATCGGCGGCCTGCTGATGGGCTGGGGCAGCCTGCTGATCCCCGGTGGCAATGACGGCCTCATCCTGCTCGGCCTGCCTCTGCTGTGGCCCTACGCCTGGATGGCCTTCGCGACGATGTGCGCCGTCATCGCGCTGGCCCACCAATGGGCCGGCCGCTAAGTCACGCCAACACGCGCGCAGGGCTTCACCGCAACTCGGCCCAGGTCTTCAGCACCTGCGTCTCGTTGATGCCGTCGCCCTGGGTATCCAGTTCCAGGCGGGCCTGGGTCGAGCTGACCGGGGTGATGCGAAGCGTCGAGTTGTCGCTGCCCTTGATCACCCACTGGCCGCTGCTCGGGTAGGCGTCGTTGCCCGTGGCCACGAGGGGCAGGCGCGTCGTGATCAGCACCTGCTTGTCGCCAAAGCGGCTGCTGGCCAGGCCGCCGGCGTAACTGAAGCTGCTTTTCTGGCCGCCGCCCAGCGGTTCGACGCGCAGGGTCAGCTGGGCGTCGATCAGCGTGGTCGAGAACGCCTGGCCGCTCAAGCGACCACTGAGGACGAGACGAGGCGTGGACAGGCTCAGTTCGCTGACGCCGGCAGGCGTCTGGCTCAACGTGAGATTGAGCGTGCCGTCGCCCTGCACGGTGTCCGTGCCGCGGGTGGCGCTGAAGGCGGTCAGCGTCATCGCCAGCGTCGCGCTGTAGCTGTTGCTGTCGAAGACGCCGGTCAATACCTGCAGCCCCAAGCCGATGCGCCCCTGCATGACGGAGCCATCTTCCTTGCAGGCCTGGGCGTCGAGGGTGATGGCATCGCCGACGTCGACGTTGCCGTTGTTGTTGGCATCGCTGATGTTCAACACAACATTGCCGCCCTGGCTGCAGCTGATGGTCTGGCGCAGCTCGATGCCCATCGGCAGCGCAGGCTGAACGCGCGCCTCAAGCACCGTGCGGCGCGCGACGACGATCGCGCGGCGCAACAGGCCTGCCTCGCCGCCGACCTGGGTACCGGTCAGCGTGCCTCCGGTGTTGCCGAGGTAGAAGGCGCTGGACACCGTCGCCTGGCCGATGGCCTCGTAGTTGCTCGCGCTGACTGCCAGCAGCGACGAGTCGGGCGGCGCCGGCAGGTTGGGCACGCCGGCGGTGCCGCCGCCGCCACCGCAGGCGGCGAGGCCGAGCATGCCGGCCAGCACGGGAGCAGACAGGAGGATGCGATGTGTCGACATTTGTTGGAACTCCCTGGATAACGTCGCGACCGCCCGCAATGCGGTCGCGCCAGGGTTTTACATCAGGCGGGCAGCAGACCCCTATCCTTCAACATGGGCTCCACGACCGGGTCACGGCCGCGGAAGGCGCGGAAAGCCTCGCCCGGCTCGCGGCTGTTGCCAGTCGAATAGATGCACTCGCGCAGCCGCGCAGCGACCGCCGCATCGAACACATTGCCGGCCTCGACGAAGGCGTCGAAGGCGTCGCAGTCCAGCACCTCCGCCCACAGGTAGACGTAGTAGCCCGCCGCATAGCCAGCGCTGCTGAACAAGTGCTGGAAGTGCGTCAATCGGTGATTGAGGCCGACCTCGCTGGGCAGCTGCCACTTTTCGAGCGTTTCGCGCTCGAATGCAACCACGTCATCAGGTGCTGCCGGCAGCGCGTGCGCGGCCATGTCGACGAGGGCGCTGGCCGTGTAGCGCAGCGTCTCGTAGCCCTGGCCGAACTGGCGCGCGGCCTGCAGCTTGGCCAGCAGCGCATCGGGCAGCGGCTCGTCGGTCTGCCAGTGACGGGCGAAGGTCTTCAGCACCTGGGGCTCGGCCATCCAGTGCTCGTAGAGCTGGGAGGGCAGCTCGACAAAGTCGCGCAGCACCTGAGTGCCCGCCAGGCGCTCATGCTCGACGCTGGACAGCAGGCCGTGCAGGCCGTGGCCAAATTCGTGGAAGAGCGTGCGCACATCGTCGAAGCTCAGCAGCGTGGGCTCGCCAGCGGCGCCGCGGGCGAAGTTGTTGTTGTTCAGGATGACCGGCGTCGCACCCAGCGCGCGGCTCTGGTTGCGCATCGCGTTCATCCAGGCGCCGCTGCGCTTGGTCGGGCGGGCGAAGTTGTCCTGCAGGAAAAGGCCGCGCAGACTGCCGTCGGCGTTGAAGACCTCATAGGCGCGCACGTCGGCGTGGTAGCCGGCGAGGTCGGGCCGGGCCTTGAATTGCAGGCCGAAGAGCCGGCTGGCGCAGTCGAACATCGCCGCCACCATGCGCTCCAGCGAGAAGTAGGGCTTGACCTCGGCCTCGTCCAGCTCGAAGCGGGCGCGCCTGGCCTGCTCGGCGTAGAAGCGCCAATCCCAGGGCTCAAGTTCATGTGTGGCACCGGCCGCGGCCATGGCACCGAGTACCGCCTCGCGCTCGCGGGCCTGAGCGGCCAGCGCCGGGTGCCAGACGCGCTCCAGCAGGCCCATGACGGCGCCCTGGCTGCGTGCCATGGTGTCTTCCAGCGCATAGTCGGCGTAGCAGGCATGGCCGTGCAGCTTCGCCTGCTCGGCGCGCAGCTCAAGGATCTCGCGGCAGATCTCTCGGTTGTCCGTGTCACCGGTGTCGTCGCCGCGGCCAACCCAGGCACGCCAGGCCTGCTCACGCAGGTCGCGCCGCGCGCTGAAGGACAGGAAGGGCACGATCAACGAGCGCGACAGCGTGATGACGTGGACACCCTCTTGAAGGCCACGGTCGACGGCAGCCTGGCGGGCGGCGGCACGCACGAAGCCGGGCAGGCCGGCGAGCTCCTCCTCGGTCGTCAACCGCAGTTGGTAGCCGCTCTCTGCGGCCAGCACGTTCTGCGCAAAGCGCGTGTTCAGCTCAGCCAGGCGGGCCATCACTGCGGCGTAGCGGGTACGCGCCTCGGGCGCCAGGCGGGCTCCGGCACGCAGGAAGTCCAGATGCACGCGCTCCAGCAGCCGGCGCTGCTCGGGCGTCAGCCCCAGGCGCTCGCGCTGTTCGAACAAGGCGTCGACCCGGGCAAACAAGCCCTGATGCATGTAGATGGCGCTGCCATGTTCGGCCAGCGGCGCGGCTAGGGCGCGCTGCACGGCCTGCAGCTCGGGCGAGGTGGCCGAGGCAGCCAGGGTGTAGAAGAGGTGTTCGAGCCGGGTGAGCTGGCGGCCGCCGGCGTCGAAGGCGGCCACGGTGTTGGCAAAGTCCGGCGCCGCGGCCTGCGCCGCGATGGCGTCGATCTCGGCGCGGTGGGCAGCCAGCGCGGCGTCGAAGGCAGGTTGGAAATGCGCCGGGGTGATGTCGGCGAAGGGCGGCAGGCCGTGTGGGCCGGCCCAGTCGTGCAGCAGCGGGTTGCTCATGCAAAGTCCTTCAGAAAACAAAAAGGGCCGCTTCCTGCCGGAGGCGGCCCGCTTGCAAGGGTCAGTGAACGGCGCGGATCACTTGCCCGCGGCCGCCTTTTCCTTGCGGATGGCCTTCTCGTCGTTCTCGTCGTAGGCCTTGTTCTGGCACTCGGCCTTCCACTTGTCGTTGCCGTCGAAGTGCTTCTCGGTGCGCTCTTCGAGCGCCTTGAACTGGGCATCCAACGCGTCCACCTTGTCAGAGAAGCCCTTGCGCTTGATGCCTTGCTCGGCATCCGCGGCCTTGACGGCCTCGACCGCCGTGCCGAAAGCTGTGGTGCGCGCCGTATAGGCGTCGTTGCGAGCCTTCAGTTCGGCCTTCTCGAGCTTGGGGGCCTCGGCCGTCAGCGCCTCGTGCGCCTTCAGGATGGCTTCCTTCTCGGCCTTCACGTCGGCGATCTGCTTGCCCAGCACGGCCTCGGCGGCCTCAAGGGTGGCCTTCTCCGACTTGAGTTTGTCGGCATTGGCCTTGTAGGAAGCCTGCTCGGCCTTGATGGCCTCGGCTTCCTTGCTGTTGTTGTCCTGCTGGGTGATGCAGGCGCGCAATTCGTCGCGCGACATCAGTTTGGCCTTGGGCTTCTCGACAACCGGGTTGCTGACCTTGTTGTTCTTCGGGTCGACCTTGGCCTTGGAATTGGTGGTGACTTGTGCCTGGGCGGAGACAGCGAGACCCAAGGCCAACGTAAGAAGAATGCGTTTCATGAAGAGGGCGCAACCGGGTTGCGAAGGTTCAAAGCGGGAGGCGGAATGATGCCACGAGGCTTCGCCGCGATAATCCTCGGCTGCTCTTCGTTACAGGGGCCCCGGCCCCTTCCCCATGGCGCTCAAAGCCACCATCCACAAAGCCCAGCTGCAGATCGCCGACATGGACCGCCATGTCTACGGCGACCACGCCCTCACGATCGCCCGCCACCCGAGCGAGACCGACGAGCGCATGATGATCCGCGTGCTGGCCTATGCACTGAATGTGCCGGCCGACGATCTCAACGGCCGGCTCGAATTCACCAAGGGCCTGTCCGACGTGGACGAACCCGATCTCTGGCAACCCGACCTGACGGGCGAGCTGCAGCACTGGATCGACCTCGGCCAGCCCGACGAACGCCGTCTGATGAAGGCCCATGGCCGCGCCCGCCGCGTCAGCGTCTACAGCTTCGCATCCAGCACGCCGGTGTGGTGGAGCGGCATCGAAAACAAGCTGACGCGCGCGCCACGCCTGGCCGTATGGCAGATTCCCGCCGAGCAGTCCCAGGCCCTGGCAGCCCTGGCCGAACGCAGCATGCAGCTGCAGATCAGCATCCAGGACGGCAGCGTCTACGTGTCGACCGCCAGCGCATCGGTGGAGGTCCACCCGGTTGCCCTGAAGGCACCCACCGAATGACACCCCGGCACGAACCCGGCCACCAGCGCTTCACGCTGCCGACCACGCCCCTCAGCGTGCTCGACTACGAGCTGAGCGCTGGCCGCGTCGTGTTCACCCACACCGGCGTGCCGCCGGCCTATCGTGGCCAAGGTCTCGCCGCCAAGTTGGTTGAGGCCGGCCTGCAATGGGCCCGCGCAGAAGGCCTCAAGGTCGTGCCCGCCTGCAGCTACGTCCAGCTCTACATCCAGCGCCACCCCGAGTGGCAGAACCTCGTCTAAGAGACCCTCACCATGTCCACGATCCTGCAATCCGTTCCCGTTGGCCAGAAGGTCGGCATCGCTTTCTCCGGTGGCCTCGACACCTCCGCAGCCCTGCATTGGATGAAGCTCAAGGGCGCCCTGCCCTACGCTTACACGGCCAACCTCGGCCAGCCCGACGAGCCGGACTACGACGAAATCCCCCGCAAGGCCATGCTGTACGGCGCCGAGAAGGCCGTTCTTGTCGACTGCCGCGCCCAGTTGGTCGCCGAAGGCATTGCCGCGCTGCAGGCCGGTGCCTTTCACATCAGCACCGCCGGCGTGACCTACTTCAACACGACGCCCATCGGCCGCGCCGTGACCGGCACCATGCTGGTGGCGGCCATGCAGGCCGACGGCGTCAACATCTGGGGTGACGGCTCGACCTACAAGGGCAACGACATCGAGCGCTTCTACCGCTACGGCCTGCTGACCAACCCGGCGCTGAAGATCTACAAGCCCTGGCTGGACCAGACCTTCATCGATGAACTGGGCGGCCGCGCCGAGATGTCGGCCTTCATGACCGAGAAGGGCTTCGCCTACAAGATGAGCGCGGAGAAGGCCTATTCGACCGACTCCAACATGCTGGGCGCCACGCACGAGGCCAAGGACCTGGAGCATCTGAACAGCGGCATCAAGATCGTCAATCCCATCATGGGCGTGGCGTTCTGGCGCGATGACGTCGTCGTCAAGGCCGAAGCCGTGTCGGTACGCTTCGAGGAAGGCGTGCCCGTGGCGCTGAACGGCGTCGAGTACCGCGATCCGGTGGCCCTGCTGGCCGAGGCCAACGTCATCGGCGGCCGCCATGGCCTGGGCATGAGCGACCAGATCGAGAACCGCATCATCGAGGCCAAGAGCCGCGGCATCTACGAGGCTCCGGGCCTGGCGCTGCTGCACATCGCCTACGAGCGTCTCGTCACCGGCATCCACAACGAAGACACCATCGAGCAGTACCGCGACAACGGCCGCAAGCTCGGCCGCCTGCTCTATCAGGGCCGCTGGTTCGACCCGCAGGCCATCATGCTGCGCGAGGCCGCCCAGCGCTGGATCGCCCGCGCCGTCACCGGCGAGGTGGCCATTGAGCTGCGCCGCGGCAACGACTATTCGCTGCTGGACACCCAGAGCCCCAACCTGACCTATGCGCCCGAGCGCCTGAGCATGGAAAAGGTCGAAGGCGCCTTCAGCCCCGCCGACCGCATCGGCCAGCTGACGATGCGCAATCTCGACATCAGCGACACGCGCGGCAAGCTGGGCATCTATACCGGTGTCGGCCTGCTGGCCGGCGGTGGCCTGCCCAAGCTCGAGTGATTTCCCGCTGAGGGCTGGCGAGGCCCTGGTGAATACTGTATAAATCAACAGTATTCGCTTTTGAGGAGCCCGCCATGCACAGCCAGTACCGCCAGAACTACGTCCCCGGCCGCCCGCTGCCTCTGTGGTTGCAGAAGCTGCTGAGCTGGCTTTGACAAGCCTTCAGAACGCCTCGGCCACCCGCAGGAAGCTCGCAAAGCGCGGCTTGCCACTCGGCGTCAGGTCGCGATAGCGATAGGTGACAGTCGAGCCGATGGGCGGCGGGTCGCGGCGTTGGGCGTCGCTGAAGCCGGTGCCCAGCTTGAAGCGCTGGCCCTCGGGTGTCTGCAACTCCAGTGCTCCCAGCTGACCCGCCAGCCGTCCCTTGCCCGGCTCATGGCCGACAACAACGGCTTCAGCATCCTCCAGTGGCTTGAGCTTGAGCAGCAGATCGCTGCGGCCCGAGGCCAGCGGCGCGTTGGCCCGGTGCAGCATCAGGCCCTCGCCACCGGCGTCGACCACCTGCTTGAGCCTGGCCCGAAGTTCGGCGTTGGAGTTGAGGCGCTGCTGCTGCACCGGCATGACGACGCCGCCGGCCATCGTCGCGAGCTTGGCCGCGCGCCGTTCGAAATCTCCGTCGCCCGCTGGCAGCTCGAAGACGCGATAGCTGACGAGCCGCCATTCGGCGTCCACCGGCTCGGTGCGCCGTACGGCCGCCGATAGCGCATCAAAGCTGCGCCGCCCCATCCACAGTTCACCGTCGAGCGGCTGCCTGGGAAGTTCGGCCAGGAACCAGGCCGGCGCAGCGACGGTGCGACCGCTGCGGAACTTCAAAGCCTGCCCATCCCACAACGCCCGCACGCCATCGAACTTCTCGCTGACGAGATAGGGCCGCGGGTCGATGCCGGCCGGCGCATTGCGCGCTAGCAGCGGCTCCAGCGCCCAAGCTGGAAGCCCGGCAGCCCCCAGCAGGCCCAAGAGTGCACGCCGGGTTAGCCTCATAGGACGACCGGCTCCGGCTCCAGCCGGATGCCAAAGCGCCCGTAGACGCTCTCCTGGATGGCCCGTGCCAGCGTCACGACTTCCGCGCCGCGCGCGTCCGCCTTGTTGACCAGCACCAAGGCTTGTTTTTCGTAAACCGCCGCTCCGCCCACTGTCTTCCCCTTCCAGCCGCAGGCGTCGATCATCCACCCGGCGGCCAGCTTCACGCTTCCGTCGGGCATGGGATAGTGAACGATGCCGGGGTCGCGGCCAATGATGTCGCGGCACTGCTCGGCCGTGACGACCGGGTTCTTGAAGAAGCTGCCGGCATTGCCGATGACGGCAGGGTCGGGCAGCTTGGCGCGGCGCACGGCGCAGATCCAGTCGTAGATCTGGCGCGCATCCGGCGCGGTGATGCCGGTCTCGGCCATCTTGCGTTCAATTTCGAGGTAACCGAGCACCGGCTGCCAGGGCCGGGGCAGGCGAAAGCGCACACGGGTGATGACGCTCTTGCCCGCCAGACCGCCGAAGTCGCTGTGCTTGAACACGCTGTCGCGGTAGCCGAAGCGGCAGACCTCCGCCGGCAGCAGGGCCGGCCGCCCGGTGATGAGATCCATGACCTCGACGGCCTCCAGCCGGTCCTTGACCTCGATACCGTAGGCGCCGATGTTCTGCACCGGTGCGGCCCCCACCGTGCCGGGGATCAGCGCCATGTTCTCCAGGCCTGGGTAGCCGTGGTCCAGCGTCCAGGTGACCAGCTCATGCCAGACGACGCCGGCACCTGCCTCGACGATCCAGGCGTCGTCGCGCGCTTCCAACAGCCGGATGCCGGTAATTTCCACCTTCAGCACGACGGCATCGACATCCTTGGTCAAGACGAGGTTGCTGCCGCCGCCCAGCACGAACTTGGGCGCACGGCCCAGTTCGGGGTGATCGACGACGCGGCGGACGTCGGCCGCCTCGCGGATGCGCACCAGGCGCTTCGCCACGGCCGGCAGGCCGAAGGTGTTGTAGGGCTTGAGATTGACGTCCGCCTCGATATGGAGGGGGAGCGGCACTCCGTTCGAGGGGGTCTGTAACTGCGTGGACATGGGACAATTTTTGGATGGTTTGCGCGGCGCGCAAACAGCAAAATTTTCGCCGATTCATCTACCGACCTCCCAAATGCCCAGCTTCGACACTGTTCTCGAGCCCGATCACGTCAAGATCCGCAATGGCGTGGACAACGCCATCAAGGAAATCGGCACCCGTTTTGACTTCAAGGGCACGGGCGCCAAGGTCGAGCTCAAGGACAAGGAAATCCACGCCACGGGCGACAGCGAGTTCCAGCTGGAGCAGATCGAGGCTGTGTTGTACGGCAAGCTGACCAAGCAGGACGTGGTGATCAGCTTCCTCGACAAGGCCGAGAAGATCGAAAAGCTCGGTGGCGACAAGGTGCGCCAGGTCTACAAGATCAAGGAAGGCATCGAGGCAGCGCTGGCCAAGAAGATCGTGAACTCGCTGAAGGAAAGCAAGCTCAAGGTCCAGGCCAGCATCCAGGGTGATGCCGTGCGCGTGACCGGCAAGAACCGCGACGACCTGCAGACCGGCATCGCCCACCTGAAGAAGAACTTCAGCGACACGCCGCTCACCTACAACAATTTCCGCGATTGAGCATGCGCCGCTTTACGGGGCTCATTGCGCCCCTTCTCCTGTTGCTGGCCACGAGCCGCGCCCCGGCGCAGCCGCTGCCACCCCCGCCATCGCAGGTCCAGCTCAATGGCATGCTGGGATCACGCGCGGCCCTGTTGGTCATCGACGGTGAGCCGCGCACTGTCGAGGTCGGCGCCATGGTCAAGGGCGTCCGGTTGATCTCACTGGAGGATGGTCGCGCCGTCGTGGAATACGGCGGTCGGCGCCAGGCTCTCGCCCTCGGCGCCGCACCGGGCCGAGTGCTTGCGCAGAATGCCGCGCCGCCGCGCCAGATCGTGCTGCCCGTAGGCCCCGGCGGACATTTCACGACGCTGGGCATGATCAACGGCCAGGTCACGAGCTTCCTCGTCGACACCGGGGCGACCAGCATCTCCATCGGCCAGATCGAGGCCGAAAAGCTGGGCCTGCGCTATATGTACGGCAGGCGCATCGTCACCCAGACGGCCAATGGCGTCGTGCCGGCCTATCAGCTCCAGTTGGCGAGCGTGCGCATCGGCAGCGTCGAGGTTCGCGACGTCGAGGCCATCGTCATCCCCGGCCTGATGAGCCATGTGCTGCTTGGCAACAGCTTTCTGAACCGCTTCCAGATGCGGCGCGAGAACGACGTCATGACTTTGGAGCTGCAGCACTGATAGCAGCGGGCGGCTTCTGCAAGAATCCGGCGCCCCTCCCTAGCCGGTCCGCCTCGATGCCCCTTCAACCCGCCTTGCTGTCTGGCCTGCTGGCCGCCCTGTTGATTGCCGGCGCCCCCGCCGCGCTCGCCCAGGACGCCGCCAAGGCCTCGCGCTTCTACGAAGACGCTCTGCAGCGGTATGAAAAGCGGGACATTCCCGGCGCCATCGTGCAGCTGAAGAACGCGCTGCAGGCCGACAAGAGCCAGCTCTCGGTCCACGTGCTGCTGGGCAAGGCCTTGCTGGCCGACAGCCAGCCGGCGGCGGCCGAATTCGAGCTGGGCGAGGCCATCCGCATGGGCGTCAACCGCGCCGAGGTTGCCGTCGCCCTGGTCATGGCGCTGAATGCCCAGGGCAAGCAGTCCCAGGCGCTGGAGGACCCACGCATTCAGCCCGCCGGCCTGCCATCCGGCATCCAACAGCAGCTCATGCTGGAGCGCGCTCTGGCTCAGTCCGATATGGGCGATACCAAGGCCGCACTGGCAAGCGTGCTGGATGCACGTGCGCTGAACACCAGCGACGTGAACAGCTGGATCGCCGAAGTCCCGCTGCGGGTGCGCGGGCGCCAGTTCAACGAGGCCCATGCCGCGGCCGACCAGGCACTCAAGCTCTCACCCGACAACGCCGAGGCTCTCTATCAAAAGGCATCCGTCTTCCATGCCAACGGCCAGGTCGCCCCGGCGCTGGCCGGCTATGAGCGTGCCCTCAAGGCCCAGCCCAAGCATGCCGAATCCCACCTGGGCCGCGCCGGCCTGCTGATCGACCTGAACCGCGACGCCGAGGCGCTGGCCGAGGTCAACGAGCTCCAGACCATCAAGCCCAACGATCCGCGCGGCGCCTATCTGCGTGCTGTGCTGGCCGAGCGCGCCAACGACGCGCCCACTTCACGGGCCGCGTTGAAACGGATCACCGACCTGCTGGACCCCGTCCCCATCGAGTACATCCGCTACCGCACCCAGTTGCTGATGCTCAACGGCCTGGCGCACTACAGCCTGGGCGAGCTGGAAAAGTCCAAGCCCTTCCTGGAACTGGCCTCCCGCCAGCAACCCGGCAGCCCTCTCGTCAAGCTGCTGGCCCAGGTCGCATTGAAGGAACCCAACGTCAACCGCGCCGTCGAATTGCTGGACGCCTACGTGAAGGCCCGGCCGGGCGACGGCCAGGCATTGCTGATGCTGGCTTCCGCCCACATGAGCCAGGGGCGGCACTCGCGCGCCGTCGCGCTGATGCAGGACGCGATCAAGGCCAAGGATTCGCCGGAGTACCGCACGGCTTTGGGCCTGTCCCTGCTGCAAAGCGGGAAGGCGACACCCGCAGCCGACGAACTTGCCAAGGCCTACAAGAGCGACCCCAAGCAGACCTATGCCGGGCTGGCGCTGGTCACCCTGTATCTGCGCGAAGGCCAGGCCCCCAAGGCCCTGGCCGTGGCCGATACCCTGGCGCGCGCCAACCCGAACAATGCAACCGTCCTCATGGTCCAGGCCTATGCCAAGACCCAGGCGGGCGACTATCCCGGCGGACGCTCCGGCTATGAGAAGGCGCTCAAGCTCGATCCGCAGCTGATGGAGGCCCGCCTGGGCCTGGTTCGCATCGACACCGTGACTGGCAATTTCGAAGCCGCCAACAAGCGGCTGCGGGAAGTTCTGAAAAATGACGAGCGCAATACCAATGTGCTGTTCGAACTGGCCCTGCTGAACGAACTGTGGGGCAAGGACGACGAGGCACTCAAATGGCTGGAAAGTGCCGCAGAGGCCAGCAGCGCCCGCGAAACGCGCGCCAATTTCGCCCTCGTCGCCTGGCACCTGCGCAAAGGCCAGCCGGCCCGCGCGGTCGACGCGGCCAAGTTCTTGCTGGCCAAGCTGCCCGAGGATGTCGAAGCCCTGCAGGCCTATGCCAGCGCCCAGGCTGCCAACGGCGACGCGGCCGGGGCCAAGACCACATTGACCAATGCCGCCCGCCGCGCCGCCTTCGATGCACCGCGCCTGCTGGAAGTCGCGCGCCAGCAAGTCGGCATCAAGGACTACGCCGGCGCTGCCTACAGCCTTGACAAGGCTCTGAGCGGCAACCCCGACTATCTGCCGGCCCAGGCCATGCTCGCCAGCATCGAGCTGACGCAGGGCGATGCGGCGAAGTCGGAGCAGCGCGCCAAACAGGTCATCCAGGCAGCGCCCAAGTCGGCGCTCGGCTACAACCTGCTTGCCGAAGTCGCCACCTACCGGGGCCAGGCCACGGCCGCCATCGACGCGCTGCGCAAGGCCCATGACATCGAGAAATCCCAGGCCAGCCTGGTGCGTTTGATGCGCGCCGTCGGCAACCAGAGTGGTCCCAAGGCCGCCGTCGAGCTGGGAGACGCCTGGCTCAAGCGCAGCCCCAGCGACCTCGCGGTGCGCAACGCCGTCGCTGTGCAGCACTTGCACGCGCGCGACTTCGCCGCTGCGCGCAAGCAGTACGAAGCCATCCTGAAGCAGCGTCCCAACCATGCCGAAACGCTGAACAACCTCGCCAACGTGCTGATGGAGTCGAAAGACCCCGGCGCCTTGGAGATGGCCGAGCGCGCCTACAAGGTCGACATCCGCAACCCCATGTTGATGGACACCGCCGGTTGGGCCAACCACCTCGCCGGGAAACCCGATCGCGCGTTGCAATTGCTGCGCGACGCCCGCCTGCGCGCGCCCGACAACCCCGACATTCGCTACCACCTTGCCGCGGTGCTCGCCAAGGCGGGGCGCAGCGGTGAAGCGCGCGAGGAACTCCGCGCCGCTTTGCGCACCGTGAGTTTTGCCTCGGCCGAGGACGCCAAGAAATTGCTGGCCACCCTCAACTGAGGGGGCGAAAGGCCTTATTTGGCTGTCGGTTGTTCTTACAATTTCCAACAGTCACCACCCTGATCAAATTGGCAAGACATTGAAAGTCAAGGAGTTTTCTGGTTTGGCATCAAGCTTGCTAGAAACCTCTCGAATGCGAATAAAAGCTGGTGACAGCCCAAAAGGAAAACCGATGAAAGCCCAAAAGTCCCGCTGGATTGCCCTGAGCGCCCTCGTCGCCGGCTTGAGCCTGGCTTCGAGCGCCCAAGCCTACTGGGGCCTGGACACCACGCCCACCACCACGGTCGGCGATAGCGGCAACGCCGCCTACACGGTTCAGATGTCGGGCTTCTACGCCTCCAACGACGTCAACAACAAGGTCAATGGCAACTGGACCAGCAGCGCGCTGACCCAGTTCGCGGGCAACGGCCAGGGCATGTACACCGGCACCGACAACGGCTCGCCCTATCACGCATTGGACAATAACCAGAATACCGAGGCGGTGCTGTTGAGCTTCAGCGCTTCGACCGTGCTGAGCAGCGTCGGCCTTGGCTTCACGTCCAACGTCGAGATCAGCTGCAAGAACACCACCACGCAGGCGATGACGTACCAGAACGGCGGCACCTGCGGTGCAGGTACCACGCAAGTCGGCACCGGCCTGGTTGATGTGTCCGTGTTCCGCTGGACCGGTGCCGCAGCGCCCACGCTGACTGGCGCTGCAGCCGGCACGATGGCTGGCTGGGAACTGGTTGGCAACTATGGCGACATGGTTCAGGACACCAGCAATCCCTACAACTCGGTCAACGGCGCCGGCAAGACGTCCAGCTGGTGGCTGATTAGCGCCTACAACTCCGGTTTTGCTCAGACGGCCGGTGGCGCCAACAGCATCGCGACCGAAAACCGCGCCACGCTGACCAATGGCGACGATTTCTTCAAGCTCTACGCCGTGGCCGGCACCAAGTGCACGCAAGCCGTCGATTCCAAGGGCGTCTGCGGTGGCACCAACCTCAAGCTGCCCGAGCCCGCCTCGCTGGCCCTGACCAGCGTCGCTCTGGTCGGTGTCGCCGGCCTGCGTCGCCGCAAGGCAAAGCTCGCCGCCTGATCCGAGTCATCTCGACTGAAAGCCGCCTCCGGGCGGCTTTCTGCTTTCTGGAAACCAGCTCGCTGTTCTGTCCCAGGCCGGACAGCCAGGATGCGAACGACCGTGCTAAAAGCCGGGTATTCCCATCACGACAATACGGCGAGACATGGACCTCAACTTCACCGATGCGGAGCTGGCCTTCCGCGCCGAGGTGCGCGACTGGGTGCGCGCCAACCTGCCGGCCGATATCGCCCACAAGGTACGCAACGCGCTGCGCTTGAACAAGGACGATCTGCAGCGCTGGGCCAAGATCCTCGGCGCCAAGGGCTGGCATGGCTGGGCCTGGCCCAAGCAGTTCGGCGGCCCAGGATGGAACGCCGTGCAGCGCCATCTGTTCGAAGAGGAATGTGCGCTGGCCTGCGCGCCGCGCATCGTGCCCTTCGGCCCGGTCATGGTCGCGCCGGTCATCATGGCCTTTGGCACGCCGGAGCAGCAGCAGCGCTTCCTGCCCGGCATCATGAGCGGCGAGGTCTGGTGGAGCCAGGGCTATAGCGAACCCGGTTCGGGCTCTGACTTGGCTTCGTTGAAGTGCCGCGCCGAGCGCCAGGGCGACAAGTTCATCGTCAACGGCCAAAAGACCTGGACGACGCTGGGCCAGTACGGCGACTGGATCTTCTGCCTGGTGCGCACATCGACCGAAGGCAAGCCGCAGACCGGCATCTCATTCCTGTTGATCGACATGAAGACGCCCGGCGTCAGCGTCAAGCCCATCATCATGCTCGACGGCGAGCACGAGGTGAACGAGGTCTGGTTCGACAACGTCGAGGTGCCCGCCGAGAACCTGATCGGCGAGGAAAACAAGGGCTGGACCTATGCCAAGCACCTGCTCTCCCACGAGCGCACCAACATCGCCGACGTGAACCGCGCCAAGCGCGAACTCGAGCGGCTCAAGCGCATCGCCAAGGCCGAAGGCCTCATGGACGACCAGCGCTTCCGCGACCAGATCGCGCTGTGCGAAGTCGACGTCGTCGCGTTGGAGATGATGGTGCTGCGCGTGCTTTCGGGCGAGCGCACCGGCAAGCAGCCGCTGGACGTCGCGGGCCTGCTCAAGATCCGCGGCAGCGAACTGCAGCAGCGCTACACCGAGCTGATGATGCTGGCCGGTGGCCCGCTGGCCCTGCCCTATGTGCACGAGGCCATGGAGGCCGGCTGGCAAGGTGACCAGTGGCTGGGCGGTGCCTGGATCGGCGGCGCCACGCACGCCATCCCGCTGACCGGCAACTACCTGAACGTCCGCAAGACGACGATCTACGGCGGCTCGAACGAAGTGCAACGCAACATCGTCGCGCAGACGGTGCTTGGCTGAGCGGGAGACAGGACAAATGGATTTCGATTTCAGTGAAGACCAGGAAGCCCTGCGCGACGCGGTGCGCCGCTTTGTCGACAAGGACTACGCCTTCGAGCGCCGAACAAAGATCGAGCGCGCTGGCGGTTTCGACCGCGCCGCCTGGGACGGCCTGGCGGGCCTGGGCCTGACCGCGCTGGCAGTGCCTGAGGCACACGGCGGCATGGGCTTCGGCGCCGTCGAGGCGATGGTGGTCATGGAAGAGCTCGGTCGCGGCCTCGTCATGGAGCCGGTGGCGCAGGGCGCGCTGATCGCACCGGCGCTGCTCGGACGCGCGCCCGATGAACTGCAGGCCGCCTGGCTGCCACGCATCGCCGGTGGCGAGGCCCTCGTCGTGCTCGCGCACCAGGAAGCCAAATCGCGCTACCGCCTGAATCAGGTAGCCACGCGCGCCGTCGACGGCAAGCTGACCGGCGTGAAGAGCCTGGTGCCGGCTGGCGACGTCGCCGACGCCTTCATCGTGCCGGCCCGCGTGTCCGGCACCGACGACGCCCCGCACGGTGTTGCCCTCTACCTCGTTGAGCGCTCGGCGGCTGGCGTGCACACGCGGCCCTATTCGCTCTATGACGGCTCGCGCGCGGCCGAGGTCCACTTCGACAACACGCCCGCCCAGCTCATCGCCGGTCCCGACCAAGGCCTGGCCCTGCTGGAACTGGCCGCCGACATCGGCATTGCCGCGCAGGCTGCCGAGGCCATCGGCGTCATGGAGAAGTACCTCGCGCTGACCGTCGAGTACATGAACACGCGCAAGCAGTTCGGCGTCGTGATCTCCAGCTTCCAGGCGCTCAAGCACCGTATCGCCGACGTGAAGATGCAGCTCGAACTGGCCCGCTCGATGAGCTACTACGCCACACTGCGCCTGGGCGACACGCCCGCCGTGCGCCGCCGCGCGCTGTCGCAGGCCAAGGTGCAGCTTGGCAACTCGATGCGCTTCGTTGGCCAGCAGTGCACCCAGCTGCACGGCGGCATCGGCGTCACCGACGAGTACGCCGGCAGCCACTACTTCAAGCGCCTGACCGTCATGGAGATGCAATGGGGCGACACCATGCATCACCTGGGTCAGGTCAGCCAGAGCATGTTGGATACTGCGGGCGTGTTTGCCTGAGCGTGAAGGAGCCAAGGTCTCACCACGCTTTCATTCGGGAGACCTTGCCATGATCGCTGCTCGCTGTATTGCCCTTTCCCTGGTCGCGCTGGCGACTTCCGCCTCGGCCCAGATGATGAAGCCGGGCCTGTGGGAGATGAAACAAACCACCCAGGTCGACCCCGAGCGCAAGGCGCAGATGGAAAAGGCCCAGAAGGCCATGGAGAGCATGCCCCCGGCTCAGAAGCAGATGATGCAGGAGATGATGGCCAAGCGCGGCGTCAGCATGGATTTCGCGGGTGGTGCGGTCACTGTCAAGAGCTGCCTCACCGAGGAGCAGGTCAAGCGCGACCTCACGCCCTCTCATCCGGCCGGCAACTGCACCCACGATGTCCGCCGCAGCGGCAATGTCATCCACAGCCATTTCGTCTGCACCGACCCGGCCACCGAGGGTGAGGGCACGACCACCTTGCAAGGCAACACCGCCTTCACCAGCGACGTCAAGCTGACCCGCCAGCGCGACGGCAAGACCGTGACCACGGCCGTCAGCGGCGAAGGCCATTGGATCAGCGCCGACTGCGGCAACATCCAGCCCATTCAGGCTCGGCCCAAAGCCACGCCGTGAAGCAGCGGCTCTCACAGATCCTCTTCAGCCAGGGCTTCGGAACGCGGCGCCTGTGCGCAGGGCTGGTATGGAACGGCGAGGTGTCGGTCAACGGCGAAGTCGTCGACGACCCGGAGGCCGAGTTCGAGACTCAAGGCATGCGCTTCACGGTCGGTGGCCTGGAGTGGCCCTGCTACGACAAGGCACTGATCCTGCTGAACAAGCCGGCCGGCTACGAATGCTCGCAAAAGCCCAAGCACCACCCCAGCGTGCTCAGCCTGCTGCCAGCGCCGCTGCGCGAGCGCGGCGTGCAGCCCATCGGTCGGCTCGATGAAGACACGACCGGCCTGCTGCTGCTGACCGACGACGGCACCTTGATCCACAAGCTGACCTCGCCCAAGCACCATGTGCCCAAGGTCTACGAAGCGCGCTGCAAGCATCCGCTGACGGCGACCATGGTCGAGCAGTTGCTGGCCGGCGTCGAGCTGAAGGAGCCAGAGAGCAAGCTTCCGGCCAAGTTCCAGCGACCGCCCGAGATCAGCAAGGCCGAAGGCGCCGAGATCGCCGACGAGACGCTGCTGCGGCTGACCCTTGTCGAAGGGAAATACCACCAGGTCAAGCGCATGGTCGCGGCCGTCGGCAACCGCGTCGAGGCCCTGCACCGGCCGCAGTTCGGCGCGCTGACGCTGCCGGCCGACCTGGCGCCCGGCCAATGGCGCTGGGTGGCGAGCCCTGCGGAGGTCTGGGGCCAATGACGCAGCGGGGACAATGAGCCCATGCGAGTTTTCAGAGGCTTCCACCACCCCGGCATCGCACCTGCCTGCGCACTGACCATCGGCAACTTCGACGGCGTGCACCGTGGGCACCAGGCCATGCTGGCACTGCTGCAGTCCGAGGCCCGCCACCGCGGGCTGCCGACCTGCGTGCTGAGCTTCGAGCCGCATCCGCGCGACTTCTTCGCCGCCAAGGCCCACAAGCCCGAACTCGCGCCCGCCCGCATCGCCAATCTGCGCGACAAGCTCGTGGAGCTGGAGCGCTGCGGTGTCGACCAGGTCGTCATCCTGCGCTTCGACGAGGCCCTGGCCTCACTGCCGGCGCCGGACTTCATCCGCCAGGTGCTTGTCGACGGCCTGGGCGCTCGCTATGTGCTGGTCGGTGACGACTTCCGCTTTGGTGCCAAGCGCCAGGGCGACTATGCGACGCTGGATGCCGCCGGCCAGGCGCGCGGCTTCGACGTGGCCCGCATGATGAGCTACGAGGTGCACGGCCTGCGCGTCAGCAGCTCGGCCGTGCGCGAGGCGCTGGCCGCGGGCGACATGGCGGCCGCCGCGGCGCTGCTGGGTCGGCCCTATGCCATCTCGGGCCACATCACGCACGGGCGCAAGCTGGGCCGCCAACTGGGCGAGAGCGCCCCCGGCGCGGCCGACGGCTTTCGCACCTTGAACCTGCGCTTCGACCATGACAAGCCGGCCGCCCAGGGCATCTTCGCGGTGCTGGTGCATGGCCTGACGCCCGAGCCGCTGCCGGGCGTCGCCAGCCTGGGCCGGCGGCCCACCGTCGAAGATGCCGGCCGCGTGCTGCTGGAGGTGCATTGCCTGCGGTGGCCCCTCGGCCCCGAGGGGGGCTACGGTAAACTCGCCCGCGTGGAACTGCTGCACAAACTTCGCGACGAAGCCAGGTACGACGGGCTTGAAGCGCTCACGGCTGCCATCGCAGCCGACACGGCGGCGGCGCGCGCCTTCCTGGCCACCCACGCCGCCCAGCGACGCCAGACCACGCGCGACCGAATTTGAAGCGGCTCCCCGCCGCTCTTCGCTCCGCCCTCCCCGCTTCTTGATCGCCAGGCACGCCGCCTGGCCGCATGCCATGACCACCCCGGACTACCGCTCCACGCTCAACCTGCCCGACACGCCCTTCCCGATGCGCGGCGACCTGCCCAAGCGCGAACCGGGCTGGGTCAAGGCCTGGGACGAGCAAGGCCTGTACAAGCGCCTGCGCGACGCCCGCTGCGGCGCGCCGAAGTTCGTGCTGCACGACGGCCCGCCTTATGCCAATGGCCAGATCCACATCGGCCACGCGGCCAACAAGATCCTCAAGGACATGATCGTCAAGGCGCGCCAGCTGGCGGGCTTCGACGCGGCTTACATCCCAGGCTGGGACTGCCACGGCCTGCCGATCGAGAACCAGATCGAGAAGACCTTCGGTCGCGGCTTGCCGCGCGACGAGGTGCAGGCCAAGAGCCGCGCCTACGCCACCGAGCAGATCGACGGCCAGCGCACGGACTTCAAGCGCCTGGGCGTGCTGGGCGAATGGGACAACCCGTACAAGACGATGAACTACGCCAACGAGGCCGGCGAGATCCGCGTGCTGAAGCGGATGTTCGAGCGCGGTTTCGTCTACCGCGGCTTGAAGCCTGTGTACTGGTGCTTCGACTGCGGCTCGTCCCTGGCCGAGTTCGAGATCGAGTACGCGGACAAGCAGTCGCCGGCCGTCGATGTGGCCTTCCTGTCGGCCGAGCCCGAGAAGCTGGCCGCCGCGTTTGGCGTGGCGCCGCTGACGAAGGACGCCTTCACCGTCATCTGGACGACCACGCCCTGGACCATCCCCGCCAACCAGGCGCTCAACCTGAACCCCGAGCTGCCCTACGCGCTGGTCGACACGGCCAAGGGCTACTTCGTCGTCGCAGAGGCGCTGGTGGAGAAGTGCCTGGCGCGCTGGCAGCTCGAAGGCAGCGTCGTCGCCGTGGTGCCAGGCCGCAAGCTGGAGCTGCAGAAGTTCAAGCATCCGCTGGCCCACGTCGACCCCGGCTATGACCGCGAAAGCCCGGTCTACCTGGCCGACTACGCGACTGCCGAAGACGGCACCGGCGTCGTCCACTCCGCACCCGCCTATGGCCTGGACGACTTCCAGTCCTGCGTCGCCCACGGACTGGCCTTCGACGACATCCTCAACCCCGTGCAGGGCAACGGCGCCTACGCCGCCGACCTGCCGCTGTTCGGCGGCCAGCACATCTGGAAGGCCAACCCCGTCATCGCCCAGGCGCTGCAGGACGCCGGCCGCCTGATGGCGCAAAGCAAGCTGACCCACAGCTACCCACACTGCTGGCGGCACAAGACGCCGGTCATCTACCGTGCGGCGGCGCAGTGGTTCGTGCGCATGGATGAGGGCGACGGCTTGTTCACGACGAACAAGGCGCCCGACAGCCTGCGCAAGACCGCGCTGGCCGCTATCGAAGCCACCAGCTTCTACCCCGAGAACGGCCGCGCCCGCCTGCACGACATGATCGCCGGCCGTCCCGACTGGTGCATCTCCCGCCAGCGCAGCTGGGGCGTGCCGCTGCCTATCTTCCTGCACAAGGACACGGGCGAGGCGCATCCGAAGACGCTGGAGTTCATCGAGCGCGCGGCCCAGCTGGTGGAGCAGAACGGCATCGAGGCCTGGTCCAAGCTCGACGCCGTCGAGTGGCTGGGTGCTGAGGCGGCCCAGTACACCAAGGGCAACGACATCCTCGACGTCTGGTTTGACTCCGGCTCCACCTTCGAGCATGTGCTCAAGGGCAGCCACCAGGGAGCGGGCCACGACAGCGGCCCCGAGGCCGACCTTTATCTCGAAGGCCACGACCAGCACCGCGGCTGGTTCCATTCGTCGCTGCTGATCGCCTGCGCCCTCTATGGCCGCGCGCCCTACCGGGGGCTGCTGACGCACGGCTTCGTCGTTGACGGCCAGGGCCGCAAGATGAGCAAGTCCATGGGCAACGTCGTCGCGCCGCAAGCCGTGTCGGACAAGTTCGGCGCCGAGATCCTGCGCCTGTGGACGGCCGCAACCGACTACTCGGGCGACCTCGGCCTGGACGAAAAGATCCTGGCCCGCGTCGTCGACAGCTACCGCCGCATCCGCAACACGCTGCGCTTCCTGCTCGCCAACGTCAGCGACTTCGACCCGGCAACGGACACGGTCGCACCCGGCGATCTGCTGGAAGTCGACCGCTACGCGCTGGCTCGTGCCGCCGAATTGCAGGCCGACATCCTGAGCCACTTCGAGCGCTACGAGTTCCACCCGGTGGTGTCGAAACTCCAGGTCTACTGCTCCGAGGACCTCGGCGCCTTCTACCTGGACGTGCTGAAGGACCGCCTCTACACGACCGCGCCCAAGAGCCTGGCCCGCCGATCCGCACAGACGGCGCTGTGGCAGATCACGCACGCCATGCTGCGCTGGATGGCGCCTTTCCTCAGCTTCACGGCCGAGGAGGCTTGGACGATCTTCGGCAAGGGCGAGAGCATCTTCACGGAGACCTATTGGGACTTCGGCAAGACGGATTTAGCGCTGCTGGCCAAATGGCATCGCATCCACGAGATCCGCGATGAGGTCAACAAGGCCATCGAGGCGGTGCGCACGACGGGTGCTGTCGGCGCCTCGCTGCAGGCCGAACTGGTGCTCAAGGTAAACGAGCAGGACCAGATGCTGTTGGCCAGCCTGGGTGACGACCTGCGCTTCGTCTTCATCACGTCGGCCGTGCGCTTGGCATCAGCAGGCGAACTGGGCGTCGTCGTCACGCCCAGCGCCCATGCCAAGTGTGAGCGCTGCTGGCACTACCGCGCCGACGTCGGCAGCATTGCGGCTCACCCGACGCTCTGCGGGCGCTGCGACAGCAACCTCTACGGCGCGGGCGAGACCCGCACCGTCGCGTAAGCACGCGCTGGTTTTTGACGCGGACCGACGCCGGGCCGTCCCAAGTCGGCCCGCAGGCGATGTGCATGCGGCTCAATGCCGCATGCATCGCCGTCCCCTCGGGGGCTGAGGCCGGACGAGGGGCTCACGGGAACGCAGGCACGTTCGGCTCCATCCCCTCGAAGTGCGCTTCGGGGTGGGTGCGAGCCAGCAGTTCCTCGATCTCGGTGATGCGCGAGCGAGGCACGTCGACGATGAGCAGGTATTGGCCTTGCTCGATGGCCGCCTCGAAGCGTTTCAAGCGCCGGCTCGGCGTGGAGCTGCCGATCATGCTGGACGACCAGGTGCCCAGCATGGCGCCTACGGCCGCCAGGCCGATGACGACCGCCGCCGGAGAGGCCGCGCTGATCGCCAGGGCCGCCGCAACGCCGCCCGCGGCGCCGAGGCCGGAGCCGATCAGCGCGCCGTTCTGGGCCGCCTCGACCAGGTCAGAGGTCTGCAGCACATTGGCCGCGTGAAGACCGTCCATCGCGGCACCTTCGGCGGCGACGAAATGGATGTGGTGTTCGGTGATGCGGGCGAGCAACAGCTCGTCCATCGTGCGCCGCGCGCTGCTCAGGTGGGGCAGCAACCAGTAGATGCGCTTTCGCATGGGATCCTCCAGCGAGCAGGGAGAGTTCCGCTTCTACGCCGCTTCTCCTGCGCCTACAAGCCCCGGCTCGGCGGCAAGTTACATTGGCGGCCCTCGCCTCGCGACCCCATTCCATGCCTTCTCGCTCGTCGTCCTCGTCCTCCGGCCTGACTTCCTGGCTGCTGATTGCCGCCCTCATCATCCTGGCCGACCAGCTCACCAAGGTGCTCATCCTGCGCACCTTCCAGCTCGGTGACGTGCACCCAGTCACCAGCTTCTTCGACGTCGTGCGCGCCCACAACTTCGGCGCCGCTTTCAGCTTCCTGCATGGCGCCTCCGGCTGGCAACGCTGGTTCTTCCTCGGCCTGGGCCTGGCCGCGGCCGGCTTCATCATCTGGATGCTGCGCCGCCACGGCCACCAGAAGCTGTTCGCTTGGGCGTTGACGCTGATTCTGGGTGGCGCGCTAGGCAATGTCATCGACCGCGCCATCCACGGCTACGTCGTCGACTTCATCCAGGTTCACGCTCGAAGCTGGTATTTCCCTGCTTTCAACGTCGCCGACAGCGCCATCACCGTCGGCGCCATCCTGCTGATCCTGGACGAATTGCGCCGAGTGCGCCGCGGTTGAACCTGCGCGGCGCGGCCGCGCAGTAGTTCACGGGCGACAGATGTGACGAGCGGTGACAATCGCGCGCCTCTCAACGCGCCCACATGCTCCTCGACTTCGCCAGCCTGAGCCATTACGACTGGCTCGACGTTCCTCTGTGGGTCTTCGACCCCGAACAACAGCGCAACCTCTGGGCCAATGCCGCAGCCCTGCGCTTCTGGCATGCCGACAGCGCCGAGGAATTCCTGTCGCGCGACTTTTCCGAGCATGGCGATGCCGTGCGCGAGCGCCTGGCCGTCACGGCGGCCGACCATGCGCAGGGCAAGATCGTCCGCGAGCAGTGGACTCTCTATCCCAAGGGCGAGCCGACGACGGTCATGCTGGTGTCGCGCGGCATGCGCACGCCGGAACGCCGTCAGGTCATGCTGTTCGCGGCCGATTCGCTGGGCGGTGGTGCCGATCTCGCCATGCTGCGCGGCGTTGAGGCTGTGCAACACACCTCGGTGCGCATCGCCGTTTTCGGCCTCGGCCAGGGCGAACTGCTGATGCGCAACCCGGCCGCGGCCCTGACGTTCGGTGATACGCCGCCCGGCCCCGACCAGACCGAGTTCACCCGCCTGTTTGCTCACATTGGCGATGCCGCCAGCATCCTGGGCCGCGTGGAGCGCGGCCAGACCTGCCACCAGGACGTCGAGTTGCAGACGCTGGCCGGCCTGCGTTGGCATGCACTGGACGCGCGGCCCATGCGCGACCCGGTCACTGGCGACACGGTCATGCTCTTCAATGCCCACGACATCGCCGATCTCAAGGCCAGCCAGGCGGCCCTGGTCGCCGCACGCGAGGCCGCCGAGACTGCCAGCCAGGCCAAGAGCAGCTTCCTGGCCAATATGAGCCACGAGATCCGCACGCCGATGAATGGCGTGCTCGGCCTGACCGAACTGGTGCTGCAGACCGAACTCAACGAGCGCCAGCGCCGCTTCATCGGCATGGCCCACCAGTCGGCCAAGGGGCTGATGACCATCATCAACGACCTGCTGGACGTGGCCAAGATCGAGGCCGGCCGCATCGTCATCGACGAGCAGCCCTTCAGCCTGCACGACTGCCTCGGCGAATCCCTGCAGCCTCTGCTGCTACAGGCGCATGACAAGGGCATCCAGCTGCACGCCCGCGTACAGCCCGGCGTGCCGTCGTGGCTGGTCGGCGACGCGCTGCGGCTGCGTCAGGTGCTGATCAACCTGATTGGCAACGCATTGAAGTTCACCGAGCGCGGCGAAGTGCGCATCGAAATCGCCCTGGCCGACGCGCGCGACGGTGACGGCCCCGACCGCCTGCGGCTGCGCGTGGCCGTCACCGACACCGGCATCGGCATGACGCGCGACCAGATCGGCCAGATCTTCGACCCCTTCACCCAGGCCGATGGCAGCATCACGCGCCGCTACGGTGGCACGGGCCTGGGGCTGACCATCGTGCAGCGACTCGTCAGTCTGATGAGTGGCGAGATCACCGTCGAGAGCGAGCCCGGCGTCGGCTCCTCCTTCAGCTTCGAGCTGCAACTCGGCCGGGCGCCGGCTTAAAGTTTCAGGGCAGCAGCACGGCGCTGCCCACCAACTGGCGGGCTTCCAGATCGCGGTGGGACTGGGCCGCGTCCGCCAATGCATAGCGCTTGTCGATGCGGATCTTGACCTGGCTGCTGGCCACCATCTCGAACAGCTCGTCGCCCATGGCCTGCGTGGCCTCGCGCGTGGCGATGTGCGTGAACAGCGTCGGCCGTGTCACATAGACGGAGCCCTTGGCCGCCAGCGTGCTCACGCTGAAGGGCGGCACGGGGCCCGAGGCGCCGCCGAAGCTGGCCAGCAGGCCGAAGGGCGCCAGGCTGTTCAACGAGCCCTCCCAGGTGTCGGCGCCGACCGAGTCGTAGACCACCTTCACGCCGCGCCCGCCGGTGATCTCGCGCACCTTGGCGGCGAAGTCCGTATCACGGCGGTAGTTGATGGCATGTGCCGCGCCGTTGTCCAACGCCAGCTGGCATTTCTCGTCGCTGCCTGCGGTGCCGATGAGCTGCAGGCCCAGTGCGCGCGCCCACTGGCAGGCAATCAGCCCGACACCGCCGGCCGCCGCGTGAAAGAGCACAAAGTCGCCCGGCTGCAGGCCACCCTGGGGCAGGGTCTTGCGCAGCAGGTATTGCACCGTCAGACCCTTGAGCATCATGGCCGCGGCGGTCTCGAAATCGATGGCGTCAGGCAGTTTGAGCACGCATTTGGCGGGCATCACACGAGCGGTCGCGTATGCCCCCGGTGGATTGCTGGCATAGGCCGCGCGGTCGCCGGCCTTCAGGTGGGTGACACCCTCGCCCACCGCCTCGACAACGCCCGCGCCTTCCATGCCCAGCCGCGCCGGCAGCGGCAAGGCGTAGGTGCCGTTGCGGTGGTAGACGTCGATGTAGTTCAGCCCGCAGGCCTCGTGGCGGATGCGGATCTCGCCCGGACCTGGGGCGCCGACCTCCACGTCCATCAGCTTCAGTTGCTCGGCCCCGCCCGGAGCTTCGATGACAACGGCTTTTTCACTCATGCGGCGTCTCCTGTTCGCGAGTCCGGTATCGTGCCAGCCCTTTGGCCCACGCGGCGGCGCCTGATGAAACTGACCCCACGCCTTGCTCTGCTGTTGACGCTGCCACCACTGCTGTGGGCCGGCAACGCCGTCATCGGCCGCATGGTGCGCAACGACATCCCGCCGATGGCGCTGAACGCGTTGCGCTGGCTGCTCGCCTTCGTGCTGCTGGCTCCGCTGGCCCGCCGCCTGCTGGCCGACCCGCGGGAGGCCTTGAAGCGCTGGCGTGGTCTGGCCTGGCTGGGCTTTCTTGGCATGGGTTGCTACAACTCGCTGCAATACTTGGCGCTGCACACCTCGTCGCCGCTGAACGTCACGCTGATCACCGCCAGCATGCCGGTCTGGATGCTCGGCGTGGGTGCCGTCTTCTACGGCGTGAAGCCGACTCGCCGCCAGCTGGCCGGCGCAGCCCTGTCGCTGCTCGGCGTGGCCGTCGTTATCGCACGCGGCGACCCCGCCGCCCTGCTGGCCGTGCAATTTGTACCCGGCGACCTGTTGATGCTCCTGGCCCTCTTCACCTGGGCCATCTACTCCTGGATGCTGGCGCGGCCGGTGCGCGGGCTGCGCCCAGGCGAACGGCCGGACTGGAACTGGGCCGAGATGCTGATGGCCCAGCTGATGTTCGGCGTGGTGTTCTCGGGCGTGGCGGCGGGCGTGGAACAGGGCGTTGCACCGGCCGCCATCCACTGGAGCCCGACCCTGGTCGCCGTGCTCGCCTATGTCGCCATCGGTCCGTCGCTGATTGCCTACCGCTGCTGGGGCCTGGGCGTGGCCGAGGCCGGGCCGGCGTTGGCCGGTTTCTTCGTCAATCTCACGCCGGTGTTTGCCGCCGTCATCTCGGCGGCGCTGCTGGGCGTCGCGCCGGCCTGGTATCACGGAGTCGCCTTCGCGCTGATCGCAGCAGGCATCCTCGTCTCTTCACGTTGATGCGGGTGCTGCACGCCGACGACCGCCTGGTCGTCATCGACAAGCCCACCGGCCTGCTCAGCGTGCCGGGCCGCCGCGAGCCCGATTGCGCCAGCGCACGCGTGCAAATGCTCTACCCCGACGCGTTGGTCGTGCATCGCCTCGACCAGGCCACTTCGGGCCTGCTGCTGTTCGCCCGCGGCCTCGACGCCCAACGCGATCTCAGCGCCGACTTCGCCGGGCGCCGCATCGACAAGCTCTACGTCGCCGTCGTCGCCGGCCATCTCGAGGGCGAAGGCCTCATCGACCTGCCGGTCGGCGCCGACTGGCCCAACCGGCCGCGCCAGCAGGTCAACTTCGAACACGGCAAGCCCTCGCAGACGCGTTGGCGCGTGCTCGGCCATGAAGGCGATCACACGCGCGTGGCCCTCGAGCCCCTGACCGGTCGCACCCATCAATTGCGCGTGCATCTCGCCGCCATCGGGCATGCCATGCTGGGCGACACGCTCTATGCCGCGCCCGACATCGCTGCCGCCAGCCCACGCCTGCTGCTGCATGCCAGCGAACTGCGAATCGGCGACCATCACTTCATCAGCCCACCGGAGTTCTGAGCATGCATCTCTACATCGTCACCGGCAGTTCACGCGGCCTGGGCGCGGCACTGGTTCAACAGCTCACGCAAGCCGATAACACGGTGATCGGCATCGCTCGCAAGACCAACCCGGCGCTGCAAGCGGAGCAATGGGCGCTTGATCTGGCGGACCCGATTGCTGCTGCGGAACACCTGCAGGCCTGGTTGCGCGCCAACAAGCGCTGGGAAAGTGCAACGCTGGTCAACAACGCCGCCCTGCTCAGCGAGCCCGGCCCGCTGGCGTCCTCCGATCTCACCAGCCTGTCGGCCGCGCTACGCGTCGGCCTGGAAGCGCCAACGCTGCTGAGCCGTGTCTTCCTGGCCGAAACGGTGGGCGTGCCGACGCGACGCATCCTGAGCATCTCATCGGGCCTGGGCCGCCGCGCCATGGCCGGCAGCGCAGCCTACTGCGCCATCAAGGCCGGGCTGGACCATCTCAGCCGCGCCCTGGCCCTGGAAGAGCCTGGCGTCGGCGTCGTCTCACTGGCGCCGGGCGTCATCGACACCGACATGCAGGTGCAATTGCGCGGCGCCGACCCCACCCGGTTCCCCGAGCAAACCCGCTTCCAGGGCCTGAAAGATGGCGGCCAGTTGCAGACGGCGGCCGACACGGCTGCGGCGATTGTTCGCTTTCTCATGCGGCCAGACTTCGGAAAAACCGTGGTTTCCGATATCAGAGACGCTTGAAAATCCTGATCCGAACCTGCATCTGCCGGTTCGTTTCCAAGCTTCTGGAGAACTCGCTTGAACCGCATCTTTGCTGTGACCCTCGCCACCCTGCTGGCCGTCACGCTGCCCGCCCATGACGCCGAGGCCAAACGCCTCTCCAGTGGTGGCCTGAAGCGCAGCGTGCCTACCCAGACCGCGCCACAAACGCCGCCCGCCCAGCAGCCTGCGCCCCAGCAAGCTGCTCCCGGCAAACAGGCTGCTGCAACACCCGCGGCCGCTCCCGCTGCGGCGCCCAAACGCTCCTGGCTTGGCCCCATTGCCGGCCTGGCTGCAGGCCTGGGCCTGGCCGCGCTGGCCAGCCACTTCGGTTTTGGCGGCGAACTGGCCAGCATCATGACGATGGTGCTGCTCGGCCTGGTGGCGGTCTTCGTGATTCGCTTTCTGGTGCGCCGCTTCGCCGCGCCGAAGCCGCAGCTCGCCAGCGCCAACGGCGCCAACTTCCGGGCGGCCGAGCCGGCGTGGAATCCGGCAGCGGCCCCGGTTTCCGGCGCTGCCGCCGCCTCCGCAGGCTTCGACGCCGCGGGCTTCGAGAAGCTCGCCAAGCAGGTCTTCATCCGCCTGCAGGCCGCCAACGACGCCGGCGACCAGGCCGACCTGCGCCGCTTCACGACGCCGCAGATGTACGCCAACATCCAGCACGATCTGCTGGAGCGCGGCGCCCAGGCTCAGCGCACCGAGGTGCTGCAGCTCGATGCCAGCGTCGTCGACGTCGCGACGGAGACCGGGGAACAGATCGTCTCCGTGCGCTTCTCGGGCCTGGTGCGCGAGAAGAGCGAACAGGCCGCGGAGGACTTCGACGAGATCTGGCATCTGGTCAAGGCCGGTGACGGCTGGCTGATTGCCGGCATCCAGCAGACCGCATGACCCAAGGCATAGCGGGTTAGACCCGAGTCCGGGCCAGTCGAGAATGGGCGCTTCGAGCGCCCATTTCCTTTTGAGGCCCCACATGATTCGTTTGCGTCTTTCTCTTTGCGCACTCGGCACAGCATTGCTGGCCGCCTGCGCCTCTTCGCCTGCGCCGGCACCGGTCTCCACGGCCGTCGTTGCGTCCAATGCGAACCTGGTGATCCAGGGCATCCCGCCCGTGCCCCAGAGCCTGGCTGACGCCATCGGCCGCTACAACGACTTCCGCGGCCATGCCTTCGCCGACTGGCACCCGACCCAGCGCGAGATGCTGGTCAGCCACCGCAAGGCCGGTGCCAACACGGCGCAGATCATTCGCATGACGACACCGCTGACCGATGGCGAGCAGCTCACCGACGGCATCGACCCGGTCGTGCGCGCGACCTACGAACCGCGCAACGGTCGGTACATCGTCTTCGAGCGCGCCACCGGTGGCAACGAAGTCGCGCAGCTCTATCGCCTGCCGCTGAACCAGGCTGGCGCTCAGCCAGTGCTGCTGACCAACCCCGACGAGCGCCACTCAATCAACACCTGGCTGCGCAGGAGCGGCCAGCTCGTCTACTCATCGGTGCCCATCGACCGCACCGCCCAGGGCGGCACGCGCACCAAGATCACCACCACGCTGTGGTTGATGGACCCCGAAAAGCCCGAGGCGCGGCGCAAGCTGGCCGAGCTGGACGGCGGCGGCTGGTTTGCCGGCCGCCCCTCGCCCGACGAGCGCCTGGTGTCGCTGACGCGCTATCTGTCGGCCAATGAATCGCAAATCTGGATGCTGGACCTGGACAGCGGTGTGGCCAAGCAAGTCGCGCCGACGGCGGGCAGCCAGGAGGCCAAGGCCACCTACTCACCCGCCGGCTGGGCGCCGGACGGCCGCACGCTGTGGATTGCCAGCGACCGCGCCGGCGAGTTCCGCGAGCTGATGAAGCTGGATCTCGCCAGCGGCCGCATCGACCGTGTCAGCAGCCACATCCCTTGGGACGTCAGCGGTGTCACGCTGACCGAGGACGGTGCCAGGCTGGCGGCCCAGTTCAATGTGGATGGCCGCGACGAGCTGCATTTCTTCGATGCGGCGACTGCCAAGGAAGTACCGGCCGCCGCCCTGCCGAAACTGCCCGAGGGCAATGTCGGCGCCGCTTCCTACCACAACGGTCGCGGTGAGCTCGCTTTCTCAATCAGCAATGCCCAGGGCCCGAGCCAGATCTATTCGCTGGGCACGGACGGCAAGGTCCAGCAATGGACGCGCGCCACAGCCGCGCCTGGTGTCGACACTGCCGCTTTCAGCGAGCAGAAGATCGTGCGCTGGAAGAGCTTTGACGGCACGACGATCTCGGGCCTGCTCACCGCCCCACCGAAGAAGTTCTCCGGCAAGCGCCCGGTGCTGATCTCCATCCACGGCGGCCCCGAGTCGCAGGCCAGCTTCGGCTTCCTGGGCCGCAACGCTTACTACGTGCAGGAGCTGGGCATGGCCCTGATCCAGCCCAATGTGCGCGGCTCCAGCGGCTACGGCAAGAGCTTCCTGGCGATGGACAACGGCTTCAAGCGCGAGGACTCGGTCAAGGACGTCGGCGCCCTGCTCGACTGGATTGCGACCCAGCCCGACCTCGACGCCTCGCGCGTGCTCGTCACCGGCGGCAGCTACGGCGGCTACATGACGCTGGCTGTGTCGACGAACTACGCCGACCGCATCGCCGGCTCCATCGATGTCGTCGGCATCTCGCACTTCGTGACCTTCCTGAACAACACCGAGAGCTACCGCCGCGACCTGCGCCGGGTTGAATACGGCGATGAGCGCGACCCGGCGATGAAGGCCCACCTGGACAAGATCTCGCCGCTGACCAACGCGGTCCGGATCAAGAAGCCCCTCTTCGTCATCCAGGGCAAGAACGACCCGCGCGTGCCCTACACCGAGGCCGAGCAGATCGTCGCGACCGTGCGCCAGGGTGGCACGCCGGTCTGGTATCTGCGCGCCGAAAACGAAGGCCATGGCTTCCAGAAGAAGGACAACCAGGACTTCCAGTTCTACGCGACCGTGCTGTTCATGCAGCAGACGGTGCTGAAGTAGGCCCGGCTTTGGACCTGCTCGGCCCGGTCAGCCCGCTGCCTGCGGTTGCGGCGCTGCTGCTGGCTTTTGCCACGGCGGCGCTGCTGCGGCGGCGTGTCGGTGCGCCGCCCGCACCGGGCCGCTTCGCGAGCATCGACGGCTTGCGCGGCTATCTGGCCCTGGGTGTCTTCCTGCATCACGGCTGCATCTGGTACTTCTATCAGCACAGTGGTGAGTGGAAGCTGCCGCCATCGCGGCTCTACACCCATCTGGGTCACAGCAGCGTCGCCCTGTTCTTCATGATCACGGGCTTCCTGTTCTTCTCCAAGCTGATCGCCGCCCGCCAGCGGCCGCTGGACTGGCTGCAGCTCGTCGTGTCGCGCGTGCTGCGCCTCGTGCCGCTGTATCTCTTCGTCATGCTGCTGCTGTTCACGACGGTCGCCGTGCTGTCGGGCGGCGAGCTGCATGAGCCGGCCCGCACCGTCACCAAGCAGGCCCTGCGCTGGCTGGGCTTCACGATGTACGGCAACCCACCGATCAACCAGATCGAGGTGACCAAGATCGTTGTCGCCGGCGTGACCTGGTCCCTGCCCTATGAGTGGTTCTTCTACGGCGTCCTGCCACTGCTCGCGCTGACGGTCGGCGTGCTGCCGCGCTGGCCCTATCTGCTGTTGGGCCTGGTGTCTGTCACCGCCCTGCTGAACTGGCCCGCACAACCTGTGTACCTGTGGGCGTTTGCCGGCGGCATTGCGGCCGCGGTGGGCTCCCGCTCGGCACGGCTGTGCCGCTGGGCCGCCAGCCACTTGGCCAGCGTGTTGATCCTGGCATGCCTGGCAGCGGCGGTCACGCTGTTCCCCCTGGGTACTGACTATGGTGCGCTTGCGCTGATGACGCTGGCCTTCGTGCTGATCGCCTGCGGCAACAGCCTCTTCGGCCTGCTGCTGCACCCGGTCTCGCGCCTGCTGGGTGAGTCGGCCTACAGCATCTATCTGTTGCACGGCTTTTTGCTGTTCAGCCTCTTTCATTTCGTGCTGGGGGCAGATCAGCCGGGAGCCGCCTTGCCTGCGGCCGTGCACTGGGGTTGGGTGCTGGCACTGGCGCCGGTCCTCGTGCTGGTCAGCCATGCCAGCTATCGCTTCATCGAGGCCCCGGCGATGCGGGCCACGCCTGCCGTCACGGCGGCCTTGCGCCGCCGGTTTCAGAAATCGCCGGACCGGCTGGCTGCATAGGCCAACGGCTTGGGCCACCGGGCCGGCGTGGGCGGATCGCCGCGCCATGCCCGGGCATTGATCCAGCCGCCGTGGCCCACGGCCAGGGCACATGGGGGCTGCCAGGCGGCCGCGCGCAGCAGCAGCGCATTGAGCGACTCGCCACCGTCGAACTCGAAGCCGCTGAAGTCGCGCGTCCAGCGCTCGAATTCCGCCGCGGAGATGGCGCTCCAGGGCTGGCCGTCCCAGCGGCCGAAGTCCATCTCCGCCAAGGCTGGGTCGACGCACCACAGGAAGCCCCATCGCTTCAGCCAATGCCCCACCGACGCGGCGCGCGCGAGCGGCGACGTGACGACCTCGCGCGGCAGCCCCTGCAGGCGTGCATGCGTGCGAATGCGATGGGCCAGGCGCTTGGCTTTGCGCGGGTCGACGGGAAGGTCGGTGCGGCCACCGATGCAGCGACCCGCAGCACCGATGGGCTTGGGGTGGCGCCAGATCGTGAACACAGGCTTCAGAACGAGGCCGTGAAGGCCAGCAGCACGGCGATCTCGGCCAGTTGCTCGGTCGCGCCCAGCCCATCGCCGGTGTAGCCGCCGAGGCGGCGCTTCAGCCATTGGTGCATCAGTACTGCGGCAACCGCTGCTGCGCCTGCGGCGGCCAGCAAGCGCGGCAGATCAACGCCTCCGGCGGCGAGCGCCAGCAACAGCAAGCCGCACCAGCCCAGCGCGATGGCGAAATTGCGGAGCGCCACGGCCATTGCCAGTGGCTTGGCCTTGGCATGCTCCGCATCGCCGCCGTAGGGCAGGCTGACCATCACGCCCACGGCCGCCGCGCGAGCAAAGGCGTGGCTGGCCAGCAAGGCGGCCACGGCACCCAGCAGCGGCCGCGTCGCCAATACGGCCAACAGCGCGGCGCGTAGCAACAAGCTCAGGCCCAGCGCCAAAGCGCCATAGCTGCCGATGCGCGAATCCTTCATGATCGCCAGCGCCTTGTCGCGGCTGACCACGCCGCCCAAGGCATCGAAGGTGTCGGCCAGGCCATCCTCGTGAAACCCGCCGGTCAACGCGACGGTGGCCGCCAGTGCCAGCACCGCGGCCACCCAGGCCGGCCACAAATGACCGGCCCCCGCCAGCACCACTGCGCCAACGCCGCCGACCAGCGCGCCCACCAGCGGGAAGTGCCGCACGCAATCGTTCAGCCAGGCCGGCTCGAAGCCCTCCAGCCGCACCGGCAGCCGCGTCAGGAACTGCAATGCAACAAGGAAAAGCCGCACAGGGCTACTCGCGGTTGCTGACGCCGGCGCTGTCGAAGCTGGCCATGTCGGCCAGCAGCGCACAGGCGGCCGTCAGCAGTGGCCAGGCCAGCGCCGCACCACTGCCCTCGCCCAGGCGCAGGTCCAGGTCCAGCAGCGGGCGCACACCCAGTTGTTGCAGCCAGCGCGCATGGGGCCCCTCGGCCGAGCGATGGGCGAACACGCAGGCCGCCAACAAGCCGGGGCGCAGCGCCTCGGCCAGCGCGACGGCAGCCGTCGTGATGAAGCCATCGACGACGATGACTCGGCGCTGCGCGGCGGCGGCCATGACGCTGCCGGCCATGGTGAGGATTTCGAAACCGCCGAGAGCCGCGGCGAGCTGCAACGGGGTCTCGGCGTCAGTGTTGGCCGCGAGCGCCTCTGCAAGCACGCCAAGCTTGCGGCCCAGGCCGGCGTCATCCAGACCGGTGCCGCGCCCCACACATTCGGCCAGCGGCAAACCCGTCAGGCGCTGCATCAAGAGGCTGGCCGACGAAGTGTTGCCGATCCCCATCTCACCCAGCAGCAGCGCATTGCCGGGCAAGCGCTCGACGAGGGCCATGCCATTGCGCAGCGCACGCTCGGCTTGTTCGGCCGTCATCGCCGGCCCGACGCTCGCGTCGGCCGTGCCCGCAGCAATGCGCAGGTCGACGGCCCCGTCGGCCAGCGGCGCATCGACGCCACAGTCGGCGATCGTCAGCGCCAGACCTTGTTGACGCGCCAGCACGGACACGGCCGCACCGCCGGCCAGCATGTTGGCCACCATTTGCGGGGTGACCTCACGCGGGTAGGCCGATACGCCGCGCCGGGACAGGCCATGGTCGGCCGCGTAGACGACAAGCTGCGGCTCGCGCAGCGCGGGCCGCTCCACACCCTGGATCAGCGCGAGCTGCAGGGCCAGGGCCTCGATGCGGCCGAGGGCGCCCAGAGGCTTGGTCTTGTGGTCGATGGCGTGCTGCACGCGCGCAGCAAGTCCGGGCTCGGCCAGGGCCGGCAGGTTGGGAAAGTTCATTTCAATTGCTTTGCTTGATATCGGCGGGCCGAGCGCTGGGCCGCTCCCGAGCCGGCCCGCTCAGGCGATGAGCTTGCCGGTCAAACCGGCAAGCATCGCCGTCCCCTTGGGGGACCGGCCGGGCTCGCCCGCGTTCAGCGCGGCGAGACTGGACGAGGGGCACCATGACTAGCCGACGAGGTTGGCCAGGGTCAGCAGCGCGAGCAGCAGCATCCACAGCACGACGGAACGCCAGACGAGGCCGACGACGCTTTGCAGATGACCGAGCTGCGGCGGTGCGCCGGCCGTGGAGCCGGCGGCGCCGGTGAACTCGGGTTCGGTACCGGCATCGAAGGTCTTGCTGCGATCCGGCGTGACGCCAGGCGCCGCCGCGCCGCCGAGCTGCAGGCCCACAGCGCCAGCAGCGGATGCGAGGATGATGCCCTCGTTGGAATGCAGCCAGAGGCTGGCGTCGCGGCGCCAGCCATTCACGGCCTCTTCGAAGTTGCCGACGATGGCAAAGCCGGTGGCTGTCAGCCGTGCGGGCAGGTGGTCAATCCAGGTGAAAGCCTGACGCGACAAGGCCAACAGGCGGGTGTTGGTCGGTGCGTCCAGCGTGCGGCTCTTGAAGGCCCAGTAGCGGCCAGCGAATTCGGCCATGCGGTAGACCACCGCGCCTGCCGGCCCCAGGCCGACGGTCGAGCAGACGATGAACCAGAAGAACACGCCGAAGACATGGCGATGCGCGGCGAGCAGCGAATGCTCGATGACATGTCGGATTAGCTCGGTGCGCGGCAACTCGCTGGCATCCAGGTGGCGCCATTCGGCCAGCAACTGGCGCGCGGTGGCGTCGTCGCCGCGCTCGAGGGCATCACGGATGTCGGTGTAGTAGTGGCTGAACTGCCGGAAGCCCAGCGTCAGATACAGGATGAGGACGTCCAGCCCTAGGGCGAGCAGCACGCTGAAATGGCGCAGCGCCCAGTAGATCAGCGCAACGGCCAGGCCCGGCACCAGAACCGTGATGGCCCAGACGACGGCAGCATGGTGCTCGTCGCCAGCGTCGAAGTTGCGGCCCGTCCAGCGCACCCAGCCGATGACCGACTGGTGCACGCGGTTGCCATGCCTCAGGGGCTTGAGTTGCTCACACAACAGGGCCAGCAGCACCGCGAAGAAATTCATGGGCCGGGATGATAGTGGCGCGCTCAGGCGCCGCTGAGAAGACGGTAGAAGTTGCGCAACATCGCGGCGGTCGCGCCCCAGATGAAGTACTCGCGTTCGGGCCCTTGCCAGGGCATGGACAGAAAGCGCCGCTCGGCGCCCGCGAACTCGAAACGGTGGTGGCGGTGGTGGGCCGGATCCATCAGGAAGGCCAGTGGCACCTCGAAGGCTTCGGCGACCTCGAAATCATCCAGCGTCAATGTGAAGCCGGGTTCGACAAGAGCCACCACAGGCGTCACCTGAAAGGCCGTCACTGTCGAATAGACCGGCAACTGGCCAATGATCTCGATGTGCTGGCGCGACAGGCCGATCTCCTCCTCGGTCTCCCGCAGCGCGGTCGCGACGGGACCATCGTCCTCGGGCTCGACACGGCCGCCGGGGAAGCTGATCTGGCCGGCGTGATCGCGCAGATGGTCGGTACGCCGGGTCAGCAGCAGGTTCAAGCCTGCCTCTCGCTGCACCAGCGGGATGAGCACAGCGGCACCAGACGGCTCGCGATTGGCGAAGAGACCCCCGTCGCCGACGAACTCAGGCGTCCAGGCCGCCACCTCCGCCAGGCGCGCCCGTATGGCCGAAGCCGTCAGCGCCAAGTCTGGCACTGCCGGGAGATGATCATCGATGCTCGTGACCGGCACGAGTTGGGGCTGGGTGATAGCGGGGCGGGTCATGCGACAGAAAAACAAAAGCCGCCGAGAGCGTACGCCCTGGCGGCTTTGGCGGTAGGAACCGGCTGATTAAGCCAGCTTCTCTTTGATTCGAGCCGACTTGCCCGAACGCTGGCGCAGGTAGTACAGCTTGGCGCGACGGACGTCACCGCGGCGCTTGACTTCGATCGTGGCGATCAGCGGGCTGTAGAGCTGAAAGGTCCGCTCGACGCCTTCGCCGCTGGAGATCTTGCGGACGATGAAGCTGCTGTTCAGGCCGCGATTGCGCTTGGCAATCACGACGCCTTCGTAGGCCTGCACGCGCTTGCGGGTGCCTTCAACGACGTTGACGCTGACGATCACCGTGTCGCCAGGGGCGAAGGGCGGGATGGTCTTGTTCAGGCGAGCAATTTCTTCTTGCTCAAGGGTTTGGATCAGGTTCATCTGTACTCCTGGAGATCTTGGCGAGACGCTATTTATCGGGATGTTTGCAGCTGGCTCCCTGTATAGGACCCAGCCACTCGCCCCGCCAGAGGATCGGACAGCCCGCTAGTGTAGCCTGGGCCGCGGGTTTAGCCTAGAGCTTGGCCAGGAAGGATTCATCGGCCTTGCTGAGGCGGCCGGCGGCGCGGGCGGCGGCAATCAGGTCGGGCCGGCGCGCGGCCGTCAGCACCAGAGACTGCTCGCGGCGCCAGCGCCGGATGTCGGCGTGGTGGCCCGACAGCAGCACGGGCGGCACGCCGCGACCATCGGCCAGGACTTCGGGGCGGCTGTAGTGCGGGCAGTCCAGCAGGCCATCAGAGAAGCTGTCCTGCTCGTGGGATTTGGCGTCGCCAAGGACCCCCTCCTGCAGCCGTGCGACGGCGTCCAGGAGAGCGAGCGCCGGGAGCTCGCCGCCCGAAAGCACGAAGTCGCCCAGGCTGAGTTCCAAGGTCACATGACGGTCCAGCACGCGCTGGTCGATGCCCTCGTAGCGGCCGCAAAGCAGGACGGCACCCGGGCCCGCAGCGAGATCCTGCACGCGGGCCTGATCGATTCGCGCGCCGGTCGGGGTGAAGTGGATGACGACGGGCGCCGCCTCGCCACGATCCGCCTTGACAGCGGTGAGCGCCTTTTCAAGCGGCTCGGCCAGCATGACCATGCCTGGGCCGCCGCCATAGGTACGGTCGTCGACGCGGCGGTAGTTGTCCTCGGCGAAATCGCGCAGCAACCACAGCCGCACGTCGACCTGACGGCTCTCGAAGGCGCGCCGCGTGACGCCATGCGTCAGATGCGGCGCGAACAGCTCCGGGAAGATCGTCAGGACGTCGAAGCGCATGGCTTCGGTCAGAAGTCCAGGCCCCAGTCGACGCGGATACGCCGGTCTTCCAGGCTGACGTCGTCGATGAAACGCCCGACGAAGGGGATCAAGCGCTCCTGGTCCGGCTTGGCGGGCTCTTCCACGCCTGGCGGCAGGATGCGCAGCACGGCATGCGGACCGGTGTCGATGAGGCCGATCACTCGTCCCAAGGCCTCGGACTCGCGATTGATGACGTCCAGGCCGATCAGGTCAACCCAGTAGTACTCGCCGTCGGGTGTGCGCGGAAAGTCGCTGCGGGGAATGTGGATCTCGTGGCCCCGCAGCGCTTCGGCGGCATTGCGGTCGTCCACCCCTTCGGCGACGGCGACGATGCCCTCGCCCTGCTCGCGCACCGATTTCACGGCCAACACCAGTTGGCTGGGCTTGGGGCCGGTCGACTTCAGATACCAGCGCTTGGCGCTGAACAACGCGTCCGCGTCGGCCGAGTAGGCCTGCACCTTGAGGCCGCCTTTGATGCCCCAGGCATCAAGGATGCGGCCCACCGGCAGCAGATCTTCGGGCCAGGAAGCAAAAGACGGCGCCGAGGCGCCGTCTTGCTGAGGCTTGTTGCCTGCCACGCCTGCTTAGGCGGCGACAGCGGCCGTCTTGGCGTCACCCACCAGGCGGGCCACCGTGGGCGACAGCTGGGCGCCGACACCGATCCAGTAGCTCACGCGGTCCTGCTCGACGCGCAGCTTCTCGGCGGAACCGGAAGCGACGGGGTTGTAGAAGCCGACGCGCTCGATGAAGCGGCCGTCACGGCGCTGGCGGCTGTTGGCGACGACGATGTTGTAGAAGGGGCGCTTCTTGGAGCCGCCGCGGGCCAGACGAATCACAACCATGATGTTTCCTAAAAATTGGGTGACCACCGCACGAGGAGACACTCAAGTAGCGACAAGTCGAATGGCAGGAACCCCTGCCGGGGTAGGCTCTGTAGATACGCCGCAGCCATCTGCGACCAGAGCCGAAAACCCAGCATTATAAACTCGATCAAGCTCCTCTTGCGCAGTCCCCAAAACCGACAAATGTCACAGCCCGCCCCCATCACCCTGCCCCTGACGATCCGCCCCAGCACTGACGCCGACTTGGCCGCCATCCAGGCCATTTACGCCCACGCCGTGCTGGAAGGCACCGGCACCTTCGAAACCGAGGTGCCCGGAGTCGACGAGATGGGCCGCCGCCGCGCCGAGGTGCTGAGCCGCAATCTGCCCTGGCTGGTGGCCGAGCGCGGCGGCGAAGTGCTGGGCTATGCCTATGCCAACTACTTCCGCCCCCGCCTGGCGTATCGTTTCTGTGTCGAAGACTCGATCTACCTGTCGCCCGCCGCACAGGGCCAGGGCGTGGGCCGGCTGCTGCTGGCCGAACTGATGGCCCGCTGCGAAGCGGCCGGCGCGCGCCAGATGCTGGCCGTCATCGGCGACGCGGCCAATGCCGGCTCCGTCGGCGTGCACACGGCGCTTGGCTTCGAGCACACCGGCGTGCTGAAAAGCGCAGGCTGGAAGTTCGGCCGCTGGCTGGACGTCGTGTTGATGCAGCACACCTTGGGCCTGGGTGACAGCGCCGCCGCCGAATGAGCGGCGTCACGAAACACAAGGCCGTTGCGACCTGGCTGGCCTTGCTGGTCGGTGTCTTCGGCCTGCACCGCTTCTATCTGTATGGGCTCAAGGACCGCTGGGCTTGGCTGTTCCCCGTGCCGACGCTGCTCGGTCTGCTCGGCGTACAGCGCATGGACACCCTCGGCCAGGACGATCGCCTGGCGTGGTTGCTGATTCCGCTGCTGGGCGCCAGCCTCGTCGCCGCCCTGCTCGGCGGCATCGTCTACGGGCTGATGCCGGATGAGCGCTGGAACGCCCGCTTCAATGCCGGCCGGCCGGCCAGCACGGGCGGCTGGGCCGCCGTCATCGGCGTCGTGCTCTGCCTGCTGTTCGGCGGAACGGCGCTGATGGCGACCATCGCCTTCAGCGCCCAGCGCTATTTCGAATCGCAGGCCGGTCAGTAGAGAATGAAACTGACCCAGTAGCAGATGCCGGCCATCAGCGCCGCGGCCGGGATCGTGAAGATCCAGGCCCAGACGATGCTGCCGGCCACGCCCCAGCGCACGGCCGACGGACGCTGCACCGAGCCCACGCCGACGATGGCGCCGGTGATGGTGTGCGTCGTCGACACCGGGATGCCCAGAGCCGTCGCCAGGAACAGCGTGATGGCCCCGCCCGTCTCGGCACAGAAGCCGCCCACCGGTTTGAGCTTGGTGATGCGCTGCCCCATCGTCTGCACGATGCGCCAGCCGCCAAACATCGTGCCCATGCCGATGGCGATGTAGCAGGCGACGATGACCCAGCTGGGCGGTGCCTTGTCGCCGACGCTGACCATGCCGGCGGCGATCAGCAGCATCCAGATCAGGCCGATGGTCTTCTGCGCGTCGTTGCCACCGTGGCCCAGGCTGTACAGGCCAGCCGACACGAGCTGCAGCCGCCGGAACCAGCGGTCGATGCGTATCGGTGACTTGTGCCGGCAAACCCAGGCCACGATGACCATCATCAGCGAACCCAGTAGATAGCCCAGCAAAGGCGACACGATGATGAAGGCAACGGTCTTCCAGATGCCACCAGCGACAAGGGCCGACGGCCCCGCCTTGGCGACGACGGCGCCGGCAATGCCACCGATCAGCGCATGCGAGGAACTGGACGGGATGCCCCACCACCAGGTGATGAAGTTCCAGGCGATGGCGCCGATCAGCGCACCAAAGACGACATGGTGATCCACCACACCCGGCTCGACGATGCCCTTGCCCACGGTGGCCGCCACCTTGAGCTGGAAGATGGCGATCGCGACGACGTTGAAGAAGGCGGCGAACAGCACGGCCTGCTGCGGCTTCAGCACGCCGGTGGAGACGACGGTGGCGATGGAGTTGGCCGCGTCGTGGAAGCCGTTCATGAAGTCGAACAGCAGGGCCAGCACGACCAGCAGGGCCACCACCCAGAAGGCGATCTCAGCGGATGCCATGTCAGCGGCGCGCGGCCGTCCGAAGGCGCTGACACTCCCCCTCGGGGGGCAACGAACGAAGTGAGTGTGGGGGTCGATTCATCTCGGCGGTCAGGAGTTCTCGAGGACGATGCCCTCGATCAGATTGGCGACGTCTTCGCAGCGGTCGGAGATGGATTCGAGCTGCTCGTAGATCGCCTTGAGCTTGATCAGCTCGCGCACGTCCTCCTGCTCGCGAAACAGACGAGACATCGCCGAGCGCATGACGCGGTCGGCATCGGACTCCAGGCGGTCGATCTCCTCGCAGGTCTTGAGGGCTGCTTCGGTCGTGGCAGGTTTGCTGAGGTGCGGCAGCAGCGTCACGGCATGCTGCACGCGCTCGCAACAGCGCACCGACAGCGTGCACAACTGCAGAACCTGTTCGGGCACGGCGCGCACATCGTAGAGCGACAGCGTCTCGGACGAATCCTGCAGCAGGTCGACGATGTCGTCCATCGCGTTGATCAGGCCGTGGATCTGCTCGCGATCAATGGGCGTGATGAACGTGCGGTGCAGCAGCCGGTTCACCTCCGCGGTGACGCGGTCGGCGGCATGCTCGGCCTTGTCGACCTCGTCGGCGTACTGCGCGCGCAGCGCTGGGTCGGCATAGTTTTCAATCATTTTCTGGAAGGCGCGCGCACCTTCCAGGATGAAGCCACCGTGCTCATTGAACAGCTCAAAAAAATTGCCCTCACGGGGCAGCAGCTTGCCAAACAGCATGGGCGTCCTTGATCTCTCGAAGGGTCGGAGTTTACCGGGCGCCGTCACCGAACCGTCATCAAGCCGACCTGAAGATGAAGTAGACAGCGCCCATCAGACACAAACCCGCCCAGAGGAAATCCAGCTTCAGCGGTTCACCCATGTAGTACAGGCTGAAGGGCACGAAGACGGCGAGCGTGATGACTTCTTGCGTGATCTTCAGCTGGGCCAGGCTGAAGCCGGCGCCATGGCCGATGCGGTTGGCCGGCACCTGAAGCAAGTACTCAAACAGCGCGATACCCCAGCTGATGAGGGCGGCTATCCACCAAGGCTTGGTCGCCAGGCCCTTGAGATGGCCATACCAGGCGAAAGTCATGAAGACGTTGGACAGCAGCAGCAAGCCGACGGTCTGCCAGCCGGCGAGGGTCGAGAACATCGTTGTTTCTCCGAGTCAGAGGGACAGTGGGCCGAGCCGCTCGATGCGCTGGGTCTGCCAGCCCTTCCCCGCCGCCAAATGCACCAGCTCCGGCGCTATCTCCAGCAGCGGGCGCAACACGAAGGCGCGTTCGCCCAGGCGCGGGTGGGGCAGCGTCAGCCGTGGCGTATCGAGGGTCAGCTCGCCATAGAGCAGCAAGTCGAGATCCAGCGTGCGCGGCGCATTGCGGTAGGGCCGCTCCCGGCCGTGCGCCAGTTCGATGGCCTGCAGCGCGTCCAATAGTTCAATGGGTAGAAGCGTCGTGTCCAGTGCCACGACGGCGTTCAGGAAGTCCGGACCGCCAGCATCCACCGGCGCGCTGCGCCAGACGCTGGACAGCGCCGCGACATGGCTGCCCGGCAGCGCCGCAAGGCGCAACGCTGCCTGCATCAACGTGGCAGAAGGGTCGGCGCCCAGGTTGGCGCCCAGTCCGACGTAGGCGCGCGAGCTCACTCGGCGGCAGTTGCGGGCGCTGCGGCGCCCTCCCCGCCACCCGGCTTGCGGCGGCGACGGCGGCGCTTCTTGGCCGGCGCGTCATCGGCCGCCGGCTCGGTTTCTTCACCCACCGGCGCCTCGGGACGCGGTGCACGCACGACGCGGGGCTGCTTCTGCTGGGTCGCACGGGCGTCGGCCAGCAGGGCCTGACGGTCGTCATCGCTGCCCAGCGCAAAGTCCTCCCACCAGTCGGCCAGGGCCGGGTCGATCTCGCCGACGTCGGCGCGCAGGCGCAGGAAGTCAAAGCCGGCACGGTAGCGCGGCTGCTCGATGAGGCTGAACACACCCGAGCCGGTACGGCGCTCGAAGCGGGTCTGCATCATCCAGATTTCGCGCATGTCGGCCGCCAGCTTGCCGCGGCCGGAGATGTCGCCGATGCGGGCATCGAAGACGGCGTCGATCGCCTGGGCCAGTGCCGGCACGGGCGGCTCGCCGCCGTTGCGGATCTTGGTCCAGCGGTCCAGCACTTCATGCCAGAGCATGCAGGCGAGCATGAAGCTGGGGCTGACGCCGCGGCCTTCCTGCACGCGCCGGTCGGTGTCCTCGAAGGCCTGACGCACGAAGTTGCCGCGAATACCCTCGTGCAGGTCACCTGTTTCGGTCAGCATGGCGTCCAGCACTGCGAACACGCCGCGCCCCAGGCCCAGCTTCTTCAGCTGCGCGATGCTGGCCAGGGAATGGCCGGTCTGCAACAGCTTGATCATCTCGTCGAAGAGGCGCGAAGCCGGCACATTGGCCAGCAACGCCGACGAGGCCTTCACCGGCGCCAGCGTCTTGGGCTCGAGCGTGAAGCCCAGCTTGGCGGCGAAGCGCACGGCGCGAATGATGCGGACCGGGTCCTCGCGGTAGCGGGTTTCGGGATCGCCGATCATGCGCAGCAGCTTGGCCTTGGCGTCGGCGAGGCCACCGTGGTAGTCCACCACCAGTTGGCGCTGCGGGTCGTAATACATCGCGTTGACCGTGTAGTCGCGACGGGCAGCATCCTCGATCTGCGGGCCCCAGACGTTGTCGCGCAGCACGCGGCCGCTGGCATCCACAGCGTGATGCTTGCCATCCAACTCGGCTTTGCCCGTCTTCTCGTTGCCGGCGATGGCTTCCGATTCCGTCGGCAGCGCGCGGAAGGTCGAGACCTCGATCACTTCGTGCTCACGACCGCGGCCGTAGACAACGTGAACGATGCGAAAGCGCCGGCCGATGATGAATGCGCGGCGAAACAGCCCCTTGACCTGTTCGGGCGTCGCATTGGTCGCGACGTCGAAGTCCTTGGGCCGCATGTTCAGCAGCAGGTCGCGCACGGCGCCGCCGACGATATAGGCCTCGAAACCCGCATCGGTCAACGTCTTGACGACCTTGACGGCGCGCTCGTCAAGCAGATCCGGGTTGATGCCGTGAACCTCGGCCGTCACCTCCACCCGTTTGCCCAGCGGGCTGGTCTTCTTGGGGGCTGCGGCGGGTTTGCCAAGCAGTTTGTCGATGAACTTTTTGATCATGCGAAGAGGTGCAACTGGGGCCAGCCCCGTTCGGCGGCGATCGCAGCGAGGGTCGGGCTGGGATTGGTCGCCACGGGGTGGCTGACGCGTTCAAGCAGGGGCAGATCGTTGGTCGAGTCGCTGAAGAAGTTCACGCGCTCGAAATCGCGCCATTGTGCCCCCAGGCCCTGCAACCAGGCCTCGACGCGCGCGATCTTGCCCTCGCGGAAGCTCGGGATGCCGCGAATGGCTCCGGTGTAGCGCTGCTCGGCGTCCCGTTCCAGCTCGACGGCGATCAGGTGCGCGATGCCAAAGGCCGCGGCAATCGGCGCTGTGACGAATTCATTGGTCGCCGTGACCAGGGCGATGAGGTCGCCCGCTGCACGGTGCTTCTCGACCAGCGCAACGGCCTCGGGCCGCAGCGCCGGGCGCATGACCTCGGCCATGAAGCGCTCCCGCATGGCCAGCGCCTCGGCCAGCGGGCGGGAGCGCCAGGCGGACGTTGCGAAGTCGATATACGCCGGCAGGTCCAACGTTCCCGCGTTGTACTGGGCAAAGAACTCGTCGTTCTTCGCACCCCAGACCACGCCGTCCACCCAGCCCACCTCCACCATGAAACCACCGAAGGCATGGTCGGAATCCATGGGGATCAGCGTCCCATCCAGGTCAAACAGCGTGAGATTCATAAATTAGGGTCAGAGTCGATTTTTTCTTCAACGGCCTCGTCGGCCAGCATGGCCTTCAGCAGCGGCAGTGTCAGCGCGCGCTTGGCTGACATCGCGAATTCATCCAGCCGCTCGAGCAAGGCCATCAGCCCCTTGAGATTGCGCTCGAAGCGGGTCAGCAGATAGGACAGCACCTCGTCGCCGAGCAGCAGGCCGCGGCGATCGGCCTCGCGGCGCAGCACGGCACGCATTTCGGCCTCGCGCAGCGGTTCAAGCGCAAAGCTCGGGCCCCAGCCCAGGCGCGTACGCAGGTCTTCGCGCACGGCCAGGTCGACGGCTGGCGCATCGGCCGTTGCAACGACGGTATAGCCCTGCCCCGCCGTCGCTACAAAAAGGGCAAAAGCGGCATGCTGCTGGCCGGCGTCAAAGCGCTGGCAATCGTCCAGCAGCAACAGGCTCTCGTGGGCCGGCAGCTCCCAGGGCAAGGCCGTCTCGGCGTCGTACCAAGCGACGCGCTGGCCGGCCGCCTGCCAGCGCTCGGCCAATGCCTGCAGCAGATGGCTCTTGCCCGAGCCGGTCGGGCCCCAGAGCAGCGCGGGTGGATCGCCCGGCTGCAGGCCCATCAGGTAGGCCAGAGCCTCGGCATTGGCGCCGGGCAGGAAGTTGTCGAAGCTGTGCGCGGGCGGCGCCAGCAGCGCAAGCGGGATCTGCCTCATTGAACGGCTAACGGAACAGCGAACTCTCGAGATAGGCGCGATGCAGGCGCTTGACCGCGACTGCCGCCACAGCCGACAGCGGCAGCGCAATCAGCACGCCGACAAAGCCGAGCAGATGACCGAAGGCCAGCAGCGCGAAGATGACCATCAGCGGGCTCATGCCGATGCGCTCGCCGACGAAGCGCGGCGTCAGCACGAAGCTTTCCAGCAGTTGGCCGATGCCAAAGACGATGGCGACGGCGAGAACGCCATAAAGATTTGCGAATTGCAGCAAGCCTGCCAGCAGCGCCAGCACCAGGCCCAGGCCAAAGCCCAGATAGGGAATGAAAACCGCCAGGCCGGTGAAGACGCCGATGGGCAAGGCCAGATCGAAGCGCGCCAGCGCCAGGCCGACGCTGTAGAAGATGGCCAGAGCCCCCATGACGAGCAATTGACCGCGCAGGTACTGGCCCAGCGTCTCATGGCATTCGTCGAGGAAGCTGCCAACCGAATCGCGCGCCGCTGGCGGCACGAGAGCGCGCATGCGCTCGACCAGGCCCGGCCAGTCGTCCAGCAGATAGAAAAGCACGACGGGCAGCAGCACCGCGTTGCCGATGAAGGCGAGCAGGAAGCTGCCGCCGATGCGGGCCGAGCTCAGCGCCGTCGCCAGCCACTCTTCGAAATTGGCATCCAGGTACTTCAGCACGAAGGCCTTGATGCTGGCCGGGTCGAGCTGCATGTAGATGCCGTGCTCCGCCAGCCAGGGTGAAAGCTTGTCATTGGCCAGTTTCGCCAATGCAGGAATCTGCTCGCGCAGCGCCGGCAGCTCTTTGCTGAGGATGGGCAGCACCAGCAGCACCAAAGCCAGCAGGGCCATCGCAAACATCAGCTCGACCATTAACACCGCCAGCGACCGCGGCACGCGCCGGTTCACCAGGGCCTGCACCGCGGGCGCCAACGCGTACGCCAGCACCAGGGCCGCGATGAAGGGCGCCAGCACGGGCGACAGCAGCCACAGCAGAAGAATGACGCCCAGGGCGACACCGCCCCAGGCCAGGGCGGTGCGTTGGTGCTTGCTGAGCTTCATCATGGTGGTGGGCGGGCGGGCGCGGATTGTCACTGAAGCGGCGGCCGGGCCTGGTCAAGCAGCATCGCCAGGCGGGTTCGCAATCCCGCGGCGTCGGGTGCATCGCCCCGCTCGGCAAGATAGAAGGCCAGATCGTCGGCGGCAGCAGCAAACGCGCCCAGCGTCGCCAGCACCAGGCCGCGATCGCGGCGCTCGACCGGGTCGCCCGGCAGCAGGATGACGAGGCGCTGTTGCACGGCCAGCAGCCGCGGCCAGTCCTCGGCGGCGCGGTGAACTTCCTTCAGATTGCGCAGCATGCGTGCCAGGATCTGGCGCTTGGATGCAGCGCGCAGGAAGAACTCCAGCGGCAACTCCAGGTCGGCGGGCAGCTCGCTGCCATGGCGGTAGACGGCCAGGCGCTCGTCCAGCCGCGTGGCTGACAACGATTCGCCCGTGAAGGGGTCGATAACGACCTCGCCAAGCCCGACGCGGCATTTGACGAGGAAATGCCCCGGGAAAGCGACGCCCGCAGCGCGCAGGCCCGCCTGCTCGGCAAGCTCCAACAGCAGCACGGCCAGCGTGATGGGAATGCCACGCCGCGTCTCCAGCACGCGATGCACGAAGCTGTTCTCGGCCGCGTAGTAATTGTTCAGATTGCCGGCAAAGCCGAGTTCGCCGTGGAAGAAACGTGTCAGCTGATGCAGCCGCTCGGCCGGCACAGTCTCCGGCGTGATGCGCTCACGCAGGCGGCGCGCCAGCGCATCCACCTTGGACAGCGCAGCCTGGACATCAAGCTGGGGATATTCGTCCTGGGCCAGGCTGATGGCGGCCTCGAGCAGATTGAGGCTCTCATCCTCCGCCACCAGCGTGGCGAAGTAGTCCAGCGGAGTCGGCGCTGCGTACTTCATCAGCTTGGGCGCCCGAGCGCACGGGGCCGCATGCCAACCAGCAGCAGCACCGCGAAATAGACGAGGGCGCTGCCCGCCAGGCTGGCCGCCATGACGAGACCGCGCCGGATCTCATGCGCGCCGAGGCCGAGCCAGTCCAGCCTGCTGGCCAACCCCCATTGCAACAGGCCCATGGCTGCACAAGCCAGCACCACACGCAGGCCGAAGGCCAGCCAGCCGGGCTCGGGGCGGTAGCTACCCAGCTTCTTCAGCCCCCAGAACAGCCAGCCCGCGTTGACCAGCGCGCCCAGGCCGATGGACAGGGCCAAGCCCGCGACACCGATCCACGGCACGAAGATAAGGTTGAATCCTTGCGTCAGCACCAGCACGGCGACGGCGATCTTGGCCGGCGTGCCGGTGTCCTGGCGGGCGAAGAAGCCGGGCGCCAGCACCTTCACCGCGATCAGGCCCAGCAGGCCAACACCCCAGCCCATGACCGACTGCGCTGTGTGGGCCACGTCGGTCGCCGTGAAGGCGCCGCGGTGGTAGAGCACGGCCGTCAACGGTTCGGCGAAGACCAGCAGGGCGACGGCGCAGGGCAACGCGAACAGCATCACCATGCGCAGGCCCCAGTCGAGCAGGCGGCTGTAGCGCTCGCTCTCGCCCGAAGCCTGGGCAGCGGACAACTGCGGGGTCAGGACCGCGCTGAGCGCCACGCCGAGCAGGCCGATGGGGAATTCCATCAGGCGGTCGGCATAGTTCAGCCAGGAGGTCGCGCCCTCGCCGAGGCGGCTGGAGATCTGCGTGTTGATCATCAGCGACAGCTGGGACACACCGACACCCAGCAGCGCCGGCCCCATGCCCAGCATGACGCGGCTGACACCCGGATTGGCACGTGCCTCCCGGAAGCCTTGCCAGCTGAACCGCATGCGCGGCGTCACGCCGATGGCCCGCAGCGCCGGCCACTGCGCCAGCAATTGCAGCACGCCGCCGAGCATGACACCGAAGGCCATCGCATAGATACCCGGATAGCCCGCGCGCTCAAGCGGCCCGACCAAGGCCCAGCCGACGGCGACGACGCTGAGGTTGAGCAGCACCGGCGTTGCCGCCGGCACGACAAAGCGTCGCCAGGTGTTCAGGATGCCCGCCGACAGGGCCACCAGCGACATGCAGCCGATATAGGGGAACATGAAGCGCGTCATGACGACGGATGCGTCGAACGCCGGCTCCGGCAGCCCGCCGCCGAGCAGCCAGACCAAGAGGGGCGCTGCGACCACACCAATCACCGAGGTCGCCATCAGCGCCCATAACAGCACGGTCGCGACGGCGTCGATGAGGCGCTTCGTTGCCGCTTCGCCCTCGGTGGCCCGCGTCGCCGCCAGCAGCGGCACGAAGGCCTGCGAAAATGCGCCCTCAGCAAACAGACGTCGCAGCAGGTTCGGGATCCGGAACGCGACGAGAAACGCATCGGTCATTCCGGTGGCGCCGAAAAGGCCCGCCACCATGGTTTCGCGGACAAGGCCGGTGATGCGCGAGGTCAGGGTCAGCAGGGAAATGGTCGACGCAGCGCGCAGCAGATTCATGGCGGCGGATTATCTGTGTCGTGAATGGCGCCTTCTTCGATACTCGTCCCAGGCACTTGGCTTTAACCCTGATTTCGGGCTATACTCGTCGTCTTTGCACCAACTGGGTATAGATACAGCATGGCTACCAGCTCCAAAGCCAAGAAGAAGACGGTTCGCCTGGCGTCGGGTCTCAAGCGCGTCCGCCAGGACGCCAAGCTCAACGCCGCGAATACTGCGCTTCGCTCCAAATACCGTACGGTCGTCAAGAACGTGCAAAAGGCTGTGACCGCGGGCGACAAGTCCAAGGCCGCTGACCTGTTCAAGGCTGCCCAAGCCGTCATCGACTCTGTCGCCGACAAGGGCATCTTCCACAAGAACAAGGCTGCTCGTCACAAGAGCCGCCTGTCCGCCAAGATCAAGGCGCTCGCCGCCTAAGAAACAATCCAGCTCTGGTGCAAGCAAAGAGGCCCGCGCAAGCGGGCCTCTTTGCATCTGCGGCCCGCACCTGCGGGCCGCTTGCATTTCAATGCCACTCGCCTGGCACGACGCCCTGGATGCTGCGGTCGCGCAGCCACTCGGCGACGGCCCGGGCCACCCACTGCGGGTCATCCAGCGGAAGATCGTGGCCGGCCTTGGTGTGCAGGCGCAGCGGCGCTCCCCAGGCACGGCTGATGGCCTGCGAGCAACGCCAGTCGACGAGCCCATCCGCTTTGCTGCACAACAGCAGCATGGGCGCAGCCGGGCGAGTGCGGCTGGCGCGATAGCGCATGCTGGCGAGCAACTGGCGGGCCGTGTTGCGAACACCGAGCGGGTGCTGGCGCTGCAACTCCACCCAGCGGTCGATGATGGCCGGAGTCGGCGTCAACCGCGTCGTCAGGCTGAGCACCCTCTCCTCCCGCATACGGGCGCTGAAGCGGCTCAGGGACAGCAGCAACAGGCCAAGATAGTTCAGCGGATGCGGCTTGCGAAACAACTCGCTGAAAGGCCGCAGGCTGGGGTTGATCAGCACGCCGGCCTCAACCTCGCTGGGATAGCGGCTCGCCCATTCGCTCAGCACCGCCCCGCCCAGCGACATGCCGACCAGCGACACCGGCCCATTGACGCCGAGGCGTTGCAACTGTTCACGGCAAGCATCAACGATGGCCAACACCTGGGTAGGACTGGCCTGGCGGCGCAGCGCACCCGTACCGGGCAGATCCAGCAGCAGCAGCCGGGACGCCGGTTGCAACGCACGCAATTCGCGCAGCAGATGTTCGGGGAAAACCCCCCAATGCCCGCTGGCACGTGACAGGCCGCGCAACAGCACCCAGACCGGCGTCAGCGTGCGCTCCGCCGCCACGGCCGGCGCGGTGGGGAGCGGATCTGCGGCGATGGTGGCGGCGCTGGCGTTTATCGGCATGTTTCCAAACATTGCCGGCGAGGATAACGGCGCCCCGCCCAGGTGCGTCCTGGGACTCTTGCTAGGAGAGACGAAATCAAGCGCCCGATTTGCCGCCTGGGCCGTCGGGCAGCAGGCAGGCGTCGGCAACTTGCAGGTTGTTGTCGCGCGCGAAGTTCATGACGAAGTCCCAGGCCATGGGTTCGAGGCGCTTGAGCTCTTCGTTGACGACAACGCACTTCACGCCGTTGATGACGGTGGGGACACACAGCGGCGAATAGCCGATGTAGGCACCAATGCCGCCGCGCGCGCCGCCGGGTCGAAAGCAGGACATTGCGCCCGCCAGCCGCTCGGCCCAGTCGCTCGGTCGGAAGGTTTTTCCATCCTGGGTGACACCTTGGATGAAGACTTCGCGCGGCGGGGGGGCAACGGTCATGGACAGAGGGGCTTCGCGGTACAGCGGGGCGCCGCTGCCAAAGACCGGTATTGTGCCTCGACGCCAAGCCATCTGCTGCGGCGCAGCAATTGCTGCGGCATCAACCTTAGAATCAAAAGTTCCTTTTTTCTCGACTCATCAGGAGACCCGATGAACGCTGTCCCTCCCTCGTCCGAGCCCCATGTCATGCCGACCTATGGCCGCCTGCCCGTTGCGCTTTCGCACGGCCAGGGCTGCTGGGTCTGGGACACGGAAGGCCGACGACTGCTGGATGGACTGGGCGGTATCGCGGTCAACACGCTGGGCCACAACCACCCGCGCCTGGTGCCGGCGTTGCAAGATCAGCTCTCCAAGCTGATCCACACCAGCAACTACTACCGCGTGCCGCTGCAGGAGCAACTGGCCGCCAAGCTCTGCGAGGTTTCGGGCCTGGCCAATGTCTTCTTCTGCAATAGCGGACTCGAGGCCAACGAGGCGGCGTTGAAGATCGCCCGCAAGTTCGGCCATGACCGCGGCAATACCTCGCCCGAGGTGCTTGTCTTCGAGGGCGCCTTCCACGGCCGCTCGATCGCGACGCTGTCGGCCACGGCAAATCCCAAGATCCAGGCCGGCTTCGGGCCGCTGGTGCCGGGCTTCGTGCGCGTGCCGCTCAACGACATTGCCGCCCTCGAGGCCGCCCTGGCCGCTCACCCCAACATCACGGCCATCTTCCTGGAGACCATCCAGGGCGAAGGCGGCATCAACCCCGCCCGCATCGAGTTCCTGCAGGCCCTGCGCCGCGTCTGCGACGAGCGCGACCTGCTGCTGATGCTGGACGAAGTGCAATGCGGCATCGGCCGCACCGGCAAATGGTTCGCCCACCAGTGGGCCGGCATCAAGCCGGACGTGATGCCGCTGGCCAAGGGCCTGGGTTCGGGCGTGCCCATCGGTGCTGTCGTCTGCGGCCCGCGCGCCGCCAGTGTGCTGAAGGCCGGCAACCACGGCACCACCTTCGGCGGCAACCCGCTGGCCATGCGCGCCGGCGTCGAGACGTTGAAGATCATGGAAGAGGACGGCCTGCTGGCCAATGCCGAAGCCGTGGGCGCCACGCTGCGCGGCGCCCTCGCCGAGGGCCTGGCTGGCGAGTCGGGCCTGGTCGAGATCCGCGGCCAGGGCCTGATGCTGGGCATCGAGTTGGATCGCCCGGCCGGCCCGCTGCTGGGTCAAGCCCTGGATGCCGGCCTGCTGATCAGCGTGACGGCCGACCGCGTGGTGCGCCTGCTGCCACCGCTGATCCTGACGCACGACGAAGCGCGCGAAATCGCTGCCCGCCTCGTGCCGCTGATCAAAGCGCTGCTTGCGCAGCCCAAGCCATGAAGCCGGGGGATGCACTGATGCGTCACTATCTGCAGTTCAAAGACCTGCGCGCCGAGGAATACGCCCACCTGTTCGACCGCGCCGGCATCATCAAGCGCCGCTTCAAGAACTACGAAAAATACCAGCCATTGCAGGACCGCACGCTGGCCATGATCTTCGAGAAGGCCAGCACGCGCACGCGCGTCAGCTTCGAGGCGGGCATGTACCAGATGGGCGGCTCCGTTGTGCACCTGACGACGGGCGACAGCCAGCTCGGCCGAGCCGAGCCGGTGGAGGACTCGGCGCGCGTCATCAGCCGCATGGTCGACATCGTCATGATCCGCACCTTCGAGCAGAGCAAGCTCGAGGCGTTTGCGGCGCATTCGCGCGTGCCGGTCATCAACGGCCTGACCAACGAGTACCACCCCTGCCAGATCCTGGCCGACCTGTTCACCTTCATCGAGAACCGCGGCATGGACCGGCGCGGCGCCATCGACATGGACTGCCTGAAGGGCCGTGTCGTCGCCTGGGTGGGGGACGGCAACAACATGGCCAACACCTGGCTGCAGGCGGCCGAGATCCTGGGTTTCAAGGTGCATGTCAGCACACCCAGCGGCTATGGTGTGGACCCGGCAGTGGCCGGCATCAAGGACGCGAGCTGCTACCGCGTGTTCAACGACCCGCGCGAGGCCTGCGACGGCGCCGACCTGGTGACGACCGACGTCTGGACCAGCATGGGCTACGAAGCCGAGAACGAGGCTCGCAAGGCTGCGTTCGCGGATTGGTGCGTGGACACGCAGATGATGGCTCGCGCCAAGCCGGACGCCCTTTTCATGCACTGCCTGCCGGCCCATCGCGGCGAGGAAGTGGCGGCGGACGTCATCGACGGACCGCAGTCGGTCGTCTGGGATGAAGCGGAGAACAGAATGCACGTGCAGAAGGCACTCATGGAGTACCTGCTGCTTGGACGCATTGGCTGACACGCCTCATCTCGAAAGCAAAAAGCCGGCTGCGAACAGCCGGCTTTTTCTTTTGGGCGCTCGCTGATCAGGCGCGACGGCGGCGGGCCAGCACCAGGGCGCCCCCGGCGAGCAGCAGTGCGATGCTGCTCGGCTCGGGGACGGCGGAGATGTTGTCCAGCGCGGCAACGCCGTTCGTGCCAGTCAGGTCGAAGGACAGTGCCGTGCCGCTGTAGCTCAGGATCTTCTGGGACCAGGTCGAGTAGTCACCGGTCGCGGTCAGCGTGATGGTGCCCAGAAGCGAGCCTGAACCGTTCAGGCCCGAATAGGCGCTGATGGTGGCCGTGTCAGTGCCGGCGTAATAGAAGCTCAGCCCGCCGGCAACGCCAGCGGCGACATTCATGTAGGCAGCCGTATTGACGACCCCATCGAGCTGCACGAAGGCCACGCCGAGCGGCGACGGTGCATTGCCGAAGTAGCTGAAGTTGGCGTCGTTGGACAGCCCCAGCACATTGGTGAAGGTCACGCCGTCGGCCGCGTAGGTGTTGGCCACCTCGTCGCCATAGGACCAGTTCTTTTCAAAGTCCACGGACAGCGGAGCGGCCGCGAAAGCCGGCGAGGCCAGGCCAAGGGCCAGGGCGAGAGTGGCGAGCTTCATTGAAAACTCCAGAGCTTGAAGGTTGAGGCGGCAAATGGAAGAACGCCGCTGCGTTTGAATCGGGCCGGAGTGTGGTGGTCAAAGACGACAGGCGCGTGACGCCCGAGAGTCATCGGCTTCGTCACAGCGCCGTCACCTGCGCCTGCGATGGTTGCCGCCCATGCCCGCCTCTCCCCTGCCCCGCCGCCGACTGCTGCTCGCCGCCAGCGCTGCCTACCTGGGCTTGGCCCGCCCGGCACGGGCCTGCGAGTTCTTCAGCAGCCATCTGCGCATCTGGCACCCCTGGACTCGCACCGCCCGCGTCGACGCCGACACGGCTGTGCTGTGCATGCGCTTCGATGAGGTGCAGCGCGCGGATCGCTTGATCGGCGTCGAAACCCCGGTGGCTGCTGGAGCACGCCTGGCCGGGCCTGGCGCACCCGCCAAGGCGCAAGACTTGTCCCTGCCGATCCAACCAGGCCAGACGCTGGAGCTGACCGAGGACGGCCTGCACATCGAGCTGCTCGATCTGCAGCAGCCGCTGCAGATCGGCCGCAGCTATCCCCTGCGTCTCATCTTCGAGTTCGCCGAGCCCGTCAACGCCACGCTCAACGTCGACTTCGCCGGCTTGCCCTGAACGCGTCTCAGCAGCGTCGCGATGCCGTCACGCCAGGGTCACGGCCGCTTCCTAGCATCCGCCCCGTTCCACGCCTCCCCTATTCCCTTTCGGAGCCGCTTCCATGCCCCACTATTTCACCAAGAGCCAGATCGCCTTGGCCGCCGTGGCTGCCCTCAGCAGCATCGTCGTCATCGTGCCGACCGTCGCCACCGCCGCAGGCAAGACGCCGGGCAAATACGTCTCCGGTGACTTCCACAACCACACCACCTGCTCGGACGGCTCGATCTCGATGCAGAAGCTGGTGAAGAAGGTCACCGACAAGTCCGAGACGCCATGGGGCCTGGACTGGTTCGTGCAGGCCGGCCACGGCGGCAATGGCAACCGCAATTGCACATTGGTCGAGGATGCTTCGCTGTCCACACCGGCCTTCCCCTATGTCGCCGGCCAGGGCCCGACGACGACCTGGGCCAACAGCATCGGCGCGGCCAACCTCAAGGGCAACGGCGGCGGCGTCGGCGGCACGGGCAACATGTGGCGCTGGCAGTCGCTGCAGGAGTACCAGTACCCCGTCATCGAGTACCTCGCGGCCCAGAAGAACCTGCCGCTGTTCCTCGGGCTGGAGTCTGTCGTCGCCGGCCATGAGCACAGCTCGATGTCGGTGATCACTGGCCAGATGCCGGCCTCCGTCGACTCCGTCACGCTGCCCACCGCCCCCGGCTATTCGCCGCTCGGCAACGCCAACGCGCTGGCCCAGTGGTCCTACTGCTTCGACCGCAACGACACCGATACCAGTCGCGGCAACGTGACCGGCTCGAGCACGGGCAACAACTGGACTTGCGCCAACCCGAACAGCGCCGACTCCACCTCCGCCACCCTGGGCTGGAGCGCCACCGGCCAGAAGCTCATTCCCGCCACCGGCACCGGCGTCGGCACGCGCGGCCACCTCAAGACCGTCGAAGCCATGAAGTGGATGGCGAACTTCCACGGCAATGCCAGCTACTACGTGCCCGCCCACCTGGAGCGCGCCGGCCCGTTCAACCCGAACGGCAACAACGGCTACAACATCGAGCACCTGCGCAACTTCAACAACGCCGCGCCCAACGTCGCCTTCGGCTTCGAGTCGCAGCCGGGCCACGGCGCGTCTGACAACCGCGGTGAGTACCAGGTCAAGCGCAACAATATCGGCGGCGTGCTGACCGACTCCGTCGGCGGCACCACCTACGGCGGCACCGGCGTCTATGCAGGCCAGGTCGGCGGCGTCTGGGACGCCCTGCTCGGCGAAGGCCGCGGCTTCTGGTTCTTCGCCAGCTCCGACTGGCACAACCGCGGCCAGTTCGGCCCGGATGACCGCCGCTCGTCGCAGGACTTCTACCCCGGCGAATACCAGCGCACACACGTGCTGGTCCGCAACGGTGCCGACAAGCTGCGCCCGCAGACCATCGTCGACGGACTGCGCACCGGCAACGCCTGGGCGGCCTCCGGCCAGCTGATCGACCGCCTGGCGTTCGTGGCCTGCGCTTCGTACCCGGGCATCGCCGCCCGGACGAACGCCTCCGTCGAGGCGATTGCCGTCGCCGCGGCGACCAACGCCACCGACATCGACAAGACCGGCTGCGCCACCATGGGCGAGAAGCTCGCGGTCCGCCCTGGTGCCGAGATCGTCGTGGCCGTCGTGCTGCGCGACCCGGACGGTGCGAACTTCGCTCCCTACTCGTTCCCGAACCCGTCGCTGCTCCAGGTCGGCATCAACCAGCCGATCAACAAGCCGGTGCTGGACCACGTCGACGTCGTCCGTGGCCTCGTGACCGGCTACAGGACGCCCGGCTCGGCCGACTACGCCGGCGAATGGCCGCGCAACACCGACTGGCTGCGCGCAGACGGCAGCACCGCCGGCCTGTCGGCCGTGCCGGCCGCCGCCAAGAACACGTCGGCCGCCATCCTGAAGACCTTCAGCGGCAACGGCGGCTCGGCCTGGACGCAAGTGTCGTCAGGCGTGGACAACAGCGTCTTCCTGAAGATGAGCTTGCGCATCCCGGCGGTCCAGGCCTCGCAGTACGTGCGCCTGCGTGGCACCAACATGCCGGCTGCCGTGCCCTACGAGACGGACGCCAACGGCAACCCGCTGGCCGACCTGTTCACCAACGCCAACGACACGACGATGCTGCGCATCCCCTGCACGACGGTGGCCACCAACCTGCCGGCCGCTGGCGCAACCTGGACGCAGGCCAACGGCACCATCAACGGCTGCCCGGCTCACCTGGCCACGGCCACCGGCGCGGGCAACCCGATCGTGGGCCAGAAGGCGGTGTCCTACGACGTCGCGGCCTGGGCCGACCTCTGGTTCTACAGCAACCCGATCTACGTCGAAGTGGCCAATTCGGTCGCCGTCGCAGGCGTCAAGTAAAGGAGCCGGGAGCCCTGCTCCCGACAACACTTGCCAGGGCGCCGCAGCGATGCGGCGCCCTTTTTTCGTCGCGCGTGCGCGTCCCCAGCGGCCACGCTTGTCGTCAATTTGTCTTGCAGCGTCGATAGCATCCGCCGCCTGTGCCCCGCCCCCAGAGACCGATGTCCGCCCAGCTTTCCTTGACCCCCACCGCCAAGGCGCCGCCCCGCCTATCCGGCCTGCCGAACTGGACCCGCGAACCGCTGTTGCACTTCCTGCTGCTGGGCGCTGCCCTGTTCGGCGCCGACCGCCTGCTCAACCGCGACACCGCGGGGTCCAACGAGATCGTCATCAGCGCCGAAGTCGATCGCGAGGCCCGCGAGCTGTTCAAAGCCAAGCGCGGCCATGAGCCCAACGCCGAAGAGACCGCCGCGCTGCGCAAGGTCTGGCTCGACAACGAGGTGCTCTACCGCGAAGGCCTGGCGCTGCAGCTCGACAAAGGCGACACCGCGATCCGAGAACGCGTCATCTTCAAGGCGCTCAGCGTGGTCGACGGCGGCACCCAGCTGCCGCCGGTCAAGGAGCCGGTGCTGCGCGACTGGTTCGAGAAACACCGCGCCCGCTACGACGAGCCGGCACGGTTCGACTTCCAGGAGGCCGTGCTGGGCGACGAGGCGAACGAGGCGGCCGTGCGCACTTTCGTCGACCTGCTGAACAACGGCGTGCCGGGCGACACCAAGGCCGGATTGCGCGTCTTCAAGGGGAGGCCGCACAGCAACCTTTTACAGAGCTATGGCGAGGACTTCGCGAAGGCACTGGAAGGAGCCACCGCGGGCCAATGGCTGGCGCTCCAGTCGCGCGAGGGCTGGCACGCCGTGCGGCTGGACGCCAGCAACGGCGCCAGACCGGCCAGCTTCGAGGCGCTGCGCGGCGTGGTGCTGCAGGACTGGACGGACGCGACCCTGGCCGTCCAACGCAGCGCCGCAGTGGCAGCCCTCGCCAGGAAATACACCATCAAGGTGGAGGCGACTGCCCCATGAAGCGCGGGTGGATGTGGTTGCGTGCCATGCTGTGGCTCGCCGTTGCGGCCGCCGCCCTGCCCGCCTCGGCACACGAAATGAGCATGGCCGAGCTGCAGTTGCGCGAAACGCAGCGCGGCGAATTCGTCTGGCAGTGGTCGGCGGGCGAAAAGCGCCCGGTGGGACAGGATCTGACGCCCGTATGGCCCCAAGGCTGCGCGGCCCAGGCCAATGCGCTGCGCTGCGGCGAGCAAGGCCTGGCCGGCACGATGTCGGTCAAGGGCGTCGGTGAACGCTACTCCGCGGCCGTCGTCAAGGTCGTCTGGATGAAGGGCGACACCCGCGTCTACACGCTGACCAAGGCCCAGCCCACGGTGCAGCTCTACGGTGCCGCCAACGACCCGCGCGGCATGGGCGAGATCGCCAGCGCCTACACGCTGCTGGGCGTCGAGCACATCCTCGGCGGCATCGACCACCTGCTCTTCGTCATTGGCCTGCTGTTTCTCGTCGGCTTTCGCCGCCGCCTGGTCTGGACTATCACCGCCTTCACGGCCGCCCACAGCCTGACGCTGGCGAGCAGCGCCCTGGGGCTGCTGACGCTGCGCTCGGCACCGGTGGAGGCCAGCATCGCGCTATCCATCGTTCTGGTGGCTGGCGAGGCGCTGCACAAGCGCGACACCCTGGCGGGGCGCTGGCCAGCCCTGGTCGCCTTCCTGTTCGGCCTCGTGCACGGCCTGGGCTTTGCCGGCGCGCTGAAGGAAATCGGCCTGCCCGAGAACCATCTGCTGGTCGCGCTGCTGACCTTCAACGTCGGCGTCGAACTGGGCCAGCTGATGACTGTCGGCTTCTGCTGGTGCCTGTGGCGCCTCAGCGCCCGCTGGCCGGCCACGCAGCGGCTGCGCACGGTGCTGCTCTACATGATCGGCAGCGCCGCGGCTTACTGGTCGTGGCTGCGCATCGCGGCAGTTCTGGCATGACAGACGAAGTCATCGGCCTTTTCCCGGTGCCGCTGCTGCGCGCGCCGGGCGTGCTGCCCGTGCCCCTCGTCAATGCGCTGATCGACCACTTCAGCACTCGCGCGCTGCAGGCCAACAATAGCTCGGGAGCCCTGTCGCACACCCAGATGCTGCAGCCCGGCGACAGCCCGTTGCTTGTGCAGGCCGCGGCGCTGATCACACCCAAGATCGCCGAATTCGGCCGCCACCTCTTTGGCGAGACCCTGGGCTGGGCCATCAAGGAGATGTGGGTCAACGTGCTGGACACCGGCGGGCGCCAGGCCATGCACAACCACGCCAACAGTTTTGCCTCCGGTGTGGTCTATCTGACCGCGACCGACGACTCGGCCCGCACCGTCTTCATGAAGTCGCCCGGCGGCCATGACTTCGCGCTGAAGAACGACCACGCCGGCGTGACCGCCGGCCCCTACAACGCCGAGAAATGGGTCGGCCCCGCGCCCAGCCCGGGCGACATGGTGCTGTTCCCCAGCTATCTGATGCACGCCGTGCCGCCCAATGCTGGCGGGCGGCGCATCAGCCTGGCCTTCAACGCCATCCCGACACGGTTGGAGAGCTGGGGCTACACGCTGAGCTTCAACTCTTGAAGCATCTGGCTTTACTGCTGATGGCCGCGTCCGGCTTTGCCGGGCTGGGCTACCAGATCGTCTGGACGCAGCAGCTCGGCCTCGTGCTGGGCCACGAATCGGCCGCCGTTCTCGCGGTAGTCGCGGCTTTCTTCGGCGGGCTGTCGCTGGGGTCATTGCTGCTGGGCCGCCGCATCGAGGCCAGCGCGAGGCCGCTGCGTTGGTACGCCGCCTGCGAGGCGCTGATCGGCATCTGGGGTGCCGTGCTGATGGCTGCCATGCCCATGGCCAGCAACGCGGCACTCGCGCTGATCGGCCCGGACGCCACGCCGCTGTGGCAGTGGAGCATTGCCTTTGCAGCGAGCTTCATGCTGCTGCTGCCGGCCACCGCCGCGATGGGCGCCACGCTGCCAGCCATGGCCCGCATCGGTACCGCGGGCGTCGCGCCGCTGTATGCCGCGAACACACTGGGCGCCGTCGCCGGCGTGCTGGCCACCGCCTTCTGGCTGATTCCGAATTGGGGACTGACACGCAGCGCAGGGCTTTGCGTCGCCCTCAACCTGGGCTGCGCATTGCTGGCCGGCGTTTCATTGCAGTCCCGCCCCGCGCCGGCGCCTGGCTCACCGACATCGAGCCGGCCACTCGTCCTGCTGGCCCTGAGCGGGTTGCTCGGCATCGCCTACGAAGTGCTGGCCGTGCGCGTGCTCAGCCAGGTGGCCGAGGACACCGTCTACACCTTCGCGCTGCTGCTGGCCGTCTATCTCGCTGGCAGCGCACTGGGCGCCGCAGCCCATGCACGCTGGCCAGCGCTGCGCAACGCGCCGCGCCTGCTGCAGGCCCTGGCCGTGAGCATCCTGCTCGGCATGGCCGCGCTGTGGAGCGCCGAGGCGATCAAGGCTTGGTTGCAGCCTGAGACGCTGGCCGCAGCACTGGCCACCGAGGCTGTGCTCGCCGTCGCCGTGTTCGCGCTGCCGACGCTGCTGATGGGCGCGCTGTTCTGCCAGCTCAGCGCCGACGCGTCCGCGGCCGGCATCGCGTTCAGCCGCGCACTCGGCGTCAACACGCTGGGCGCCACGCTGGCCGCGCCGCTGTTCGGCGTGCTCATCGCGCCGGCCCTCGGCCCCAAACTCGCCTTGATCCTCGTCGCAGCGGGCTATCTGCTGCTCCTGCCTGCGTGGCGCAGCTTCGGCTGGTCGCTGCCTGCCGCCGCCACCGCAGCGCTTGCCGTACTGGCGCCGCCGCTGGCCTTCGTCGACCAGCCCGAGGGCGGCCGCATCCTCAGCTACCGCGAGGGCGCGATGGCCGCCGTCAGCGTCGTCGAGGATGCCGCTGGTGTCACGCGCCTGCGCATCAACAACCGCCAGCAGGAAGGCAGCAGCGCGACGCTGCATGTCGACGGCCGCCAGGCACTGCTGCCGCTGCTGCTGCATCCAGCGCCGCAGCTCGCCCTCTTCCTCGGCCTGGGCTCGGGCATCACGGCCGGCGTGGCCGCGCGGCTGCCTGGCGTGCAGGTGGAAGCCGTCGAGCTGCTGCCCGAAGTCATCGAAGCCTCCGCGCTGTTCCGCCCCGCGCTGGGCGAAGGCCCCAGCCCCCATCTGCACGCCGCCGATGCTCGCCGCTTCGTACGCACCACCGCGCAGCACTATGACGTCATCGTCTCCGACAACTTCCATCCCGCCCGCAGTGGCTCGGGTGCTCTCTACACGGTCGAGCATTTCCGCGCCGTGCGCGAGCGGCTTGCGCCGCAAGGCCTGTTCTGCCAATGGCTGCCGCTGCACCAGCTCGACCTGGAAACGCTGCGCAGCATCACGGCGGCCTTCCTGCAGGCCTTTCCCGATGGCGCCGCCATCCTCGCCAGCAACAGCCTGGACACACCCACGCTGGGCCTTGTCGGGCGAATCGGAGATACCCGCTTTGCGCCGAGGGTGGTGCCGGTGCTGGCGGGGCATTTCGGCCTTGGCGACAGCTTCGCCGTGCTCGGCAGCTTCATCGCCGACGCCCCAGCGCTGCGCCGCCTCGCCGCGGACGCGCCGCTGAACACCGACGACCGCCCCTGGGTGGCCTACCGCGCACCGCGCGTCACCTATGCGCCCGACACCGCACCGCGCGACCGCCTGCTGGCGCTGCTGGGCGAGGTGAGCGTCGACATGAGCACCCTGCTCGCCCAGCCCGATGCCGCAGCGGCCGCGCGCCTCTCGGCCTACACCCAGGCCCGCCGCGACTACCTGGACCTGGGCCGCCGCACCACACCCAGCGCAGACCCGGCCGTCATGCTGGCTCGCGTCGGCCCGCCGTTGCTGGCCGTACTGCGCCAAAGCCCCGACTTCCGGCCCGCTGCCGAACCGCTGCGCCGAATCGCGCAAGCGCTGGCCCCGCGCGACCCGGCAACCGCGCAACGCCTGCTCGCATCCCTGGCCGATATCCGCCCCGATCTCGCCTCCCCCTGACCCGGTGTTGGGCCGGCGTCAGCCCTTCGTGGCAAGCTGCGGCCCATGCGTTGGGCTTTCATCACAGACATTCATGCCAATAAACAGGCCCTGCAAGCCGTCCTGGCGGACGCGCGGGCCCAGGGCGCCACGCGCTATGCGCTGCTGGGCGACTTTGTCGGCTACGGCGCCGACCCGGCCTGGGTGGTCGATCAGGTCATGGCCCTGGTCACCGATGGCGCCATCGCCGTGCAGGGCAACCACGATGAAGCCGTGGTCCATGGCGGCACCCCGGGCATGCACCCCGATGCCCGCGCGGTCATCGACTGGACGCGCGCCCAGCTGAACGAAGACCAGTTGCGCTTTCTCGCGCGGCTGCCGTTGCAGGCTCACGGCGAGCCGGGCCATTGCCTGTTCGTGCATGCCAATGCCTTCGATCCCAATGGCTGGGAATACGTGCAAGGCCGCGCCGAGGCCGTGAAGAGCCTGCACGCCAGCGCGGCGCGCATCCAGGTCTGCGGCCATATGCACGAGCCCATGCTCTTCCACCTCTCCGGCACCGGCAAGGCGGGCGACTTCCGGCCGGTGGCCGGCGTGCCCATGCCGCTGCCGGCGCACCGCCAGTGGCTGGTCATTCCCGGCTCCTGCGGCCAGCCGCGTGACGGCAACCCGGCGGCCTGCTACGCGTTGCTCGACCCCGGCAAGTCCGATCTGGACGATGCCCGCATCACCTTCCAGCGTGTGGCCTACGACGTTGACGCGGCCGTCGCGGCCCTGCGCGCAACCGACCTGCCGCCGCTGATAGCTGAGCGTCTCGCCGGCCGCCTCACCCGCGGAGAGTGATGAGCACGACAGCCCCTGCCTCACCCGCCCCGCCAGCTCCGCTAGAAGCGGGCCAGGTGCTGGACGATTTCCGGCTGGAGGCTCGCCTGCACCAGGGCGGCATGGCCAACCTGTGGCGGGTCAGCCGCGTGGAAGGCAGTGACAGCGGCGCCGATGACGGCATCGAACTGCTGATGAAGGTGCCGCGCATCAAGGGCGGCGAGGATCCGGCCACCATCGTCGGCTTCGAGGTCGAGCAGATGCTGATGCCACAGCTCAGCGGCCCGCATGTGCCACGGTTCGTCGCCCGCGGCGACTGGACACGCCAGGCCTTCATCGTCATGGAGCACATTCCTGGCGACACGCTGCGCCCGCGGCTGGACGATGCGCCGCTGCCGCCCGAGGAAGTGGCCGACATCGGCGCCCGCGTCGCCACGGCCCTGGCCGCGCTGCACCGCCAGCATGTCGTGCACCTGGACATCAAGCCGAGCAACATCATGTTCCGCGCCGACGGCACGGCCGTGCTGGTCGACTTCGGCCTGAGCCGGCACGAGCAGCTGCCCGATCTGCTCGAAGAGGAGTTCACGCTGCCCATGGGCACGGGGCCCTATATGAGCCCGGAGCAGGTGCAGTTCGTGCGCAACGACCCGCGCAGCGACCTGTTCGCCCTGGGCGTCATGCTCTATCACCTGGCCACCGGCGAGCGCCCCTTCGGCCAGCCGGACTCGGTGCGCGGCCTGCGCCGGCGCCTCTTCGTCGAGCCCGTACCGCCGCGCGCCATCCGCCCCGAATTGCCGCCCTGGCTGCAGGAAGTCATCCTGCATTGCCTGGAGGTCAAGCCCGAGCGCCGCTACCAGAGCGCCGCCCAGCTCGCGCTGGACCTGCGCGAACCCGCCGGCGTGGCGTTGACCGCGCGCGCTGAGAAGCTGCAAGTCAGCGGCAGCATGAGCCGGCTCAGGCGCTGGTTCCTCGCGCTGGGCGCCGAACCCGCGCCCGCGGCGCCGGCCGGCCAGCAACTGGCGCGCAGCCCCATCGTCATGGCGGCGGTGGACGTGGACAACGCCACGCCCGAGCTGCTGGCCCAGCTCTGCGAGACGGTGCGCCGCATCGTGCAGACCGAGGCCGGCGCACGGTTGGCCTGCGTGTCCGTGATGCGCGTGAACCGCATCGGCATTGATGAGCTGACCGACCAGCATGGCCAGAGCCTGCATGTGAAGCAGCTCATCGCGCTCAAGCACTGGGCGCGGCCCATCAGCAAGGCGCTCAGCCTCGAAGACGGGCGGCTGACCTTCCACGTGCTGGAGGCGCCCGACGCAGCCGGCGCCATCATCGACTTCGCCCACCGCAACGGCGTGGACCACATCGTCATGGGCGCCCGCGGCGCGTCGGCGCTGCGGCGCTACCTGGGCAGCGTATCGGGCCAGGTCGTGGCCGAGTCGGACTGCACGGTCACCGTCGTGCGCGAGCCGGCGGGTGGATAGCGGAAAAACAAGCCTCCAGTTGACCTGAACCGGCGACTGAACTCAATGACTTGCGAGGTCATCGACGCGCCGCAGTGACGCGGCCAGACTCCTTCTCGCCAACACAAAGGAGTAATCAAGATGCCTGCCTTCGATGTCCTGCCCCTCGCCGTCGCGCTGCTGATCGGCATTCCCGCCTTCGGTTCCTGCCTGGGCATCGGCCTGGCCAGCATGAAGCTGCTGGAGGGCATCGCTCGCCAGCCCGAGATCGCGCCCGAGCTGCAGACCAAGTTCTTCCTGGCGGTCGGCGTGACCGATGGCGCCTTCATCATCGCCACCGGCATCGGCCTGTGGTTCGCGACGGCGAACCCCTTTGCCCACTGAGCCTCGGTTCAGCCGCCGAAATAAGGATCGCCCGCGGGCCGCTTCTTGCGCGCCGGAGCGATCTGCGTGGTGATCGTCACCGCGCTGCCGGTGGCGGCGACCTTCACGTCCGTCGGCGAACCTTCGACGAGCTGGTCGGGGTGCCAGATGCGCACCCGGGCCGGGCCTTCCGGCAGCCCCTGCAGCACAGCCTTGCCGTCCTCGCCGCCGAGCTTGGCCCAGGGCGTGTCGGCCACGTAGATGTGGCCGCGCATGGAGCCGTGGATGTGGCAACCCAGCAGATAGGCGCCGGGCTGGCTCAGCACCTTGCTGTCAGAGGCCGGTGGCTTGTTGCCAACGCGGCCGGCGAGTCGGAACTGGGTGTTCTGGCCCGGGTCGACGTAGACACCGCCGGCGCCCATCAGCCCGAGGATGACGTGATGGTCCCAGGTGTCCAGGTTGCTGAAGCTGACCTTGGCGCCCAGGCCGACGACGCTGACCGTGGGCACGAAGCGCAGCTTCTCCTGCACGACGGTCGCCTCCATCACCGTGGTGGGCCGCAGGCCCTGCACCGCACTGTCGACCAGCACGACGGCGTCTGCCAGCGGCTTGCCGTTGCGATCCATCACGGTGACGGTCAGATCCGCGGCCTGGGCTGCGCCGGCGGCCAGCAGCAGGAGGGTGCCAAGGAATGCGCGCATGGTGGGCTGGGATGAGGTGGGGTCGATCCAGTGTCTCACCGCTACCTACACTGGCTGGATGAGTGACAACCCCTGTTTGAGCTGCGGCGCCTGCTGCGCGAGCTTTCGGGTCGACTTCGACCGCAGCGAGCTGGAGAGCGAAGGCGGCGGCGTGCCCGATGGCCTGGCGGTGGAGCTCACCGGCCGCCTGGTGCGCATGCGCGGCACCGACCATGCCCAGCCGCGCTGCGCGGCGCTCAGCGGCAAGGTGGGCGTGAAGGCCAGCTGCGGCATCCACGAGTGGCGCCCCTCGCCCTGCCGCGAGTTCGGCGAGCGGGCGCCCATGGGCATTGGTGACGAGGCCTGTGCCCGGGCCCGAGCCCGGCACGGGCTCGCTGCGATCTGATGGCGACTAGGATCCCGCCGGCCCTCGCAGCGGTATGCGCTGCTGGCGCTGCTGCTCGCGGATCTCGTTCAGCCAGGCCAGCTTGGCGCCGTACATCTCGCGGTCCTTGACCGTCGCGCTGTTCTCCAGCGCCTTGGCGATCTCGCCGCGCGCACCCGACACATCGCCCATGCCGTAGTTGGCTAGGCCCAGCCAGAAATGGAACTCGGGCACATAGGCCGCTCGCGCCAACTCCTTGCGGAACAGCTGGCGGGCGGCCGCGTACTCGCCCGCCCGCATGGCCGCCAGGCCTTCGTCGAAGAACTTGTAGGGCGCAATGGGCTGGATCTGGGCGAGCTGGTTGGAATAGACCAGAGCCTCCTCCCGGCGACCAGTGTCGCTGAGCACGAGAACAAGGTTGGACATCGCCTGGGTGTTGAGCGGCTCGCGATCCAGCACCAGGCGCAGCGTCGCCTCGGCGCGGTCCATCAGGCCCTTGCGGCGGTAGAGCACGGCCAGGGTGTTGTAGGCCGACAGCCAGCGCGCATCGGTGCGGATAGCCTCGCGCGCCCACCAGTAGGCGTCATCAACCTTGCCCACCGTCAGCGCCTCAGCAGCACGGTTGTTCAGGAACATCGCCAGGATGGTGGACTCGTCGACGACCCGGCCGCGATGGCCACGCACCTGGTCGGGCGGCAGGAAGTCGATGGTCAGCAGCTCCGGGTCACCGAAGACGGTTGTGCGGCCGACGGCCAGCGGCCGGGCCAGGCTGATGTTGACGTGGCCGGCAACGAAGAAGATGCCGTTGGAACGGGTCCAGCTCTCTTCCAGGAAGACGCTGTTGAAGCGCACCGGCATGTTCAGGTGGCGGGCGAAGGCCGCCGTCATCAGCACCAGCGACATGCAGTTGCCACGCTTGGCCTCGAAGGCCTCGGCCGCCGTGCGGGTGTTCTCGGCGTCGTAGTCCAGCTGCAGCCGGCCCTTGGTGTAGAGGGCGTCGATGAGGCCATCGCGCAGACCCTTGTTGCGGATCTCGCTGGCCATCTCCGTCTCGGCGAAGCGCTTCATCGCCGGGCTCAGAGCCAGCGCCTCCTGCGCATCGATGTGGACGCTGGGCGGCTTGAACGCGGAATCGACGAAAACGTCGGTGGTCGGCGGTGGCCTGGTTTCGACGGCGCAGCCACTCAGGCCGACCGCCGTGGCGATCACGGCCAGGGCGGCGCTCAAGGTACGGATCTTGTTCATGGCAGTCCCCTGCTCTCGCTGCAGTCTCCTGGTTGAAGCTTAGTCCTGCGCTGCCCGCATGTCGTGAGTCATCCTCACGATTTCCTCAGTCGTCACATCTTTCGTTTCCTTCCAGACGCAAGGCATCATGATTGAAATAAAACTACACATAGATCAAATAGATCCATGAGCCTTCTGGGCGAATCTCTCTATACATAGTGGAAATTCATGAACTTCCCCTCGGGATTTCACCAGCTTCCATATGTAGTTTTGCTTCAATAGCATCCGCGCACTTCCAAGGAGTGCACGACATGAAGGCATGGGCAGGCTGGGCGCTGCAGGCGCGACAGGCGATCACGGGCTTGGCAATCGGCGCGCTGGCGCTGCTGGGGGCCTGTGGCGGCGGGAGCGTCGAACCACAGGCCACCATGAGCAGCGTCAGCAGCGCGGCAGCCGAAGACAGCAGCGGCGTTGAGCTGCTGGCCGGCGTGCCAGTCGCCCAGCAGGCGCCACGCGCCAAGATTGCCGCCGTGGCTACGCCCGCTGCACCCGCCACCTCGCTGCGCGTGCACTACCGCCGCTCGGGCGGCGACTACGCCGGCTGGCAGATCCACACCTGGAACGCCGCCCAAAGCCCGAACTGGAACGGCGGCTGGAACGCGGCCGGCAGCGACGACTTCGGCGTCTATTACGACGTGCCCCTGGCCGCGGGCAGCGGCACCGTCGGCTTCCTGCTGCACAACGGCGACAACAAGGACAACGGCGGCGCCGACCAGAGCTATGCGCTCCAGGCCGGCGCCAACGAGATCTGGCGCTTGGCAGGCGACAGCACCAGCTACGCCAGCAACCCGCTGCTGCTGCCGGTGCCCGACATCAAGACCCTGCGCGTGCACTACAAGCGCTTCGACAGCGGCTACAGCGCCTGGGGCCTGCACCTGTGGAACGGCAGCGGCCTGAACGTGGCCGCCCTGCCAAACTTCCCCTCAGGCGTCAACATCGAGAACTGGGGCCAGCCCGTGCCGCTGAACGCCATGCCCGGCTACGCGGTCGGTGACGGCGAAGTCGTGTTCGACATCCCCGTGCTGAACCCGCAGGGCGACGTGAATCGCAAGGCCCTGGAATTCATCATCCATGGCATGCCGCCCAACGAGAACGACAAGGATGGCCGCAACGACAACATCCATGTCGAGTACGCCGCGCTGAACATCCAGAACCAGGTCGGCCAGATCTGGCTGGTGGAGCGCGACGCCACCGTCTACTTCGCGCCGCCGGACCTGCGCCAGGTCTCCAGCACCGATGCCCGCGCCGTGTGGCTGAACAAGACGCTGGTGAAGTGGCCGCGCATCGCCACCAGCAGCCCGGCTCGCCTCTATTACTCGGCCACTGGCCAGATCAGTGTCGGCCTCGAAGCCCCCGTGCAAGGCGCTGACGGCTACATCACGCTGGACGCCTTCACCGGCACCGTGCCCGCCGCTGACGCGCTGCGCTTCAAGTACGTGGCCAGCGGCACCGTCTTCAACGTGCGTGCAGCCGACGTGGTTCGCCTGCCCAGCCTGCACCAGCAGCAACTCGTGCTCGTGCAGGAAGACGCCAACGGCAAGGTGCAGAACGCCACCACCGCCCAGATCGCCGGCGCACTGGACGACCTCTACGCCGCCGCCAACAACGTGCCCGACCTGGGCGCCGTCGCCAGCAACGGCAACACCAGCTTCAAGCTGTGGGCACCCACCGCGCAGAACGTATCGCTGGTGCTGACGACGGCCCTGGGCAACTCGGGACTGACCCGTACGACCACTGAGCCCATGGCGCGCAACGCCGCCACCGGCGTCTGGAGCCTCACCAAGCAAGGTCATCTGCAAGGCAGCAGCTACCGCTACCAGGTGCAGGTCTTCGTCAAGGGCACGGGCCTGGTGAAGAACCTCGTCACCGACCCCTACTCCCTCGGCCTGACGCTGGGCAGCCAGCAAAGCGTGGTCATGGACCTGCAGGCCCAGGCGACCAAGCCCAACGGCTGGGACCAGAGCGCGCCACCCACCACCGTGGCCGCGCCGTCGGACCTGAGCATCTACGAGCTGCACGTCCGCGATTTCTCGATCAACGACGCGACCGTGCCCGCCGCCAGGCGCGGCAAGTACCTGGCCTTCACCGAAAGCCAGTCCAATGGCATGAAGCACCTGACGGCGCTGGCCGCCGCCGGCCTGACCGACGTGCACCTGCTGCCGGTCTTCGACATCGCCAGCGTCAACGAGAAGAGCTGCGTGACACCCGCCCCCAGCGGCGCGCCCGACAGCAACTCGCAGCAAGCCACGGTGGCCGCCACCGCCGGCACCGACTGCTTCAACTGGGGCTATGACCCGCTGCAGTTCAGCACGCCCGAGGGCAGCTATGCCAGCAACGCCAACGACCCGCTGGCACGCGTCGTCGAGTTCCGCCGCATGGTGCAGGCCCTGAACGTGGCTGGCCTGCGCGTGGGCATGGACGTGGTGTTCAACCACACCACCTCGTCGGGCCAGAACGCCAACTCGGTGCTCGACAAGGTCGTGCCCGGCTACTACTACCGCCTCAGCGCGACCGGCGGCATCGAGCGCTCGACCTGCTGCGAGAACACCGCGGCCGAGAACCTGATGATGGCCAAGCTGATGATCGATTCGGCCGTCACCTGGACGCGCGACTACCGCATCAGCTCGCTGCGCTTCGACATCATGGGCCACCACCCGCGCTCGGTCATCGAGGCACTGAAGGCGCGCGTCAAGGTCGCCACCGGCCGCGAGGTGCAGATCGTCGGCGAGGGCTGGAACTTCGGTGAAGTGGCCAACGGCGCGCGCTTCGTGCAGGCCGAGATGCTGTCGCTGAACGGCTCGGGCATCGGCAGCTTCAACCCGCTGATCCGCGACGCGGTGCGCGGCGGCGGCTGCTGCGATTCCGGCAACGCCCTCGTCGCCAACCAGGGCTATGTGAACGGCTTTTTCTACGACCCCAACGCCAACGCCTCCGGCCAGAGCCGCGGTGAGCTGATGTGGTTTGCCGACCGCCTGAAGGCATCGCTGGCCGGTTCCATCCGCAGCTTCCAGATGCAGACGAGCTGGGACGCCAACCTGCGCCTGGACCAGATCGACGTCGGCGGCATTCCGGCCGGCTGGGTGCTGGAGCCCGGCGAAGTCGTCAACTACGTGGAGAACCACGACAACCTGACGCTGTTCGACAACAACGCCTTCCGCCTGCCCACCGGCACCAGCAAGGAGGACCGCGCCCGCGTGCAGATCCTGGCCAGCGCCATCAATGCCTTCAGCCAGGGCGTGGCCTATTTCCACGCCGGCGTGGACACGCTGCGCAGCAAGAGCCTGGACCGCAACAGCTACGACAGCGGCGACTGGTTCAACCGCCTGGACTGGAGCTATGCCGACAACAACTTCGGCGTCGGCCTGCCGCCCTCGCGCGACAACGGCGACAACTGGGGCCTGGCCCGTCCGCTGCTGGCGAATGCGCTGATCAAGCCCCATGCCAATGACATCGCGTGGACCCGCGACGCCTTCCGCGACCTGCTGCGCATCCGCAAGAGCAGCACGCTGCTGCGCCTGCGCACGGCCGACGACATCAAGTCGCGCCTGAGCTTCCTGAACACCGGCTCCAACCAGGAAGCCACCGTGCTGGTCGGCCGCCTGAATGGTGTGGGCTATGCCGGCGCCAACTTCGACGAACTCGTCTACCTGATCAACGTCGACAAGACCGCCAAGCAGCTCACGCTGCCCACGCTCGCCGGCCACGCGCTGGAACTGCACCCGGCGCACACCGCCGACCAGCACGCTCGCGCAGCCACGTTCGACCGCACCACCGGCGCCTTCAACGTGCCGGCCCGCACGGCCGTCGTCTTCGTCGCTCGCCCCGCGGCATCCAACTGAGAACCCAAGGCATGAACAAGCAACTCCAACGCCTGGCCACTGCGGCGACCCTGGCTTTCGCCGGACTCACCGCCCAGGCCGCGCCCGTCGTCGTCGACGTGAGCGGCGCGCAGAGCATCAACCTGCTGGGCGAAGCGGGCAACACTGTCTGGCTCATCGACATCGGCGCCAACGCGGTACTGAACTCGCTGGCCTGGACGCTGGACCTGAACGCTTTCGCGCCCAGCGTGTTGTCGGAGATGCAGCTCAGCTTCGGCAACTCCAGCGGTCTGGACTTGTTCACCTTCGCGCCGGGCGCCCTGGACAGCACCAGCGGCAGCGGCAGCTACGCCGGCTCGCTTGACCTGACGCTCCTGGGCGTCAGCGCTGGCGCCGACGGCCAGCTGCGCATCGAGTTCAGCGAGGGCTTCAAGGACTTCGCGCTGAACGTCGCCGAGGGCCAGTGGGTCAGCGGCAATCTCAGCTTCGACGTCAGCACCGTGCCCGAGCCGGCTACTGCGGCGCTGGTGCTCCTGGGCCTCGGCCTGATCGGCGCGCATGGGCACCGCACCCGGCGCGGCTGAGTCGCGCACCATTCAAATCAAAGGCCCTGGCTGCCGCGCGTTTCAGCGTTTCGCATATTCGACGCGGTTACGGCCGGAATTCTTGGCACGGTAAAGCGCCTGGTCTGCGCGCGAGATCGATTCCGATATGTCTTCCACCGGCCGATACTCGGTCAGCCCCATCGACACCGTGACCTTGAAGTCATCTCCAAATCCGGGGAATCTGATGGCTTCGATCAGCCGACGGATTCTCTCTGCGCAGGCCTTTGCGCCATCTGCACCCGCCTGCCCCAGGATCATCATGAACTCCTCTCCGCCAAAGCGCGCTGAAAAATCGCAGCCACGCAAAGTCTTTTGCAGTGCGTTGGCCACCTCCTTGAGCACCTCATCTCCTTTGAGATGCCCAAAGCTGTCGTTGACCAGTTTGAAATGATCAATATCGACAACCACGATTGAGAATAGCTGGCCGGTGCGGTCGGCGCGATTCTTCTCGACGGACAGCACATCCATCAAATGGCGCCGATTGAACAGGCCCGTCAATTCGTCATGAATCGACATATCGTGCACCATCTTCAATGCCTTTTCCAGTTCGGCATTGAGCTGGTGCGCAGCGTCCCGGCTTTGTTCAGCAGCGCTTTTCGCCGCCTTCACCTCGGATCTTTGACGGGCATACTGGTCGGAAAGATTGCAGATAAAAAGGGCGGCGGGGAGAAAACAGAGTGCGTAGAAAATCTCGACACCCAGTGATCCAGGCTGCTTCAGATGAACGATTGCAACATATGAGCCGGCCATCTGCAGCAATGTCGCGCTGGCAGTAACGATGAGGGACTGGATCAGGTTTGCGTTCGACAAGAGAAACGACAGCGCCATCAGGGCGCAAAACAGCGCAGCGCCGCGTACTTCCCTGAGAACGAGAAACCAGGCCGAATACATGACGAGCCAGACGGCAAACTGACCGAAGAAGACGAAGTTGGCGAATTTCTTGGCAGCTACATTCTTCAGCCTGATCCACAGCAGGAATATCGCCGTAACACCTAGCGATATCGACGCAAGGAGCAAGACCTCAGGAAGCCTGACCGAAGAAATTCCTGCAAGGTAGGCCCCCAGAGTCGCAATCTGTGTGATGGCATACGCGACAAAAACAAGCGTCGTATATTTGAGAAGGATCTTCTTTCTGCGGACGTTCTTGTCGAAATCTTGCGCAGCTTGCATGGTTGACGTCGCCTGACCTCTGTTGACCCATTCCTTGAATCCTCAACCGGCAAGCCCGCGCACCAGCGTGTCGTCGCGTCTCACCGGAAGCCGTTGGCGGAATATCGTTGCTTGTTCGCGCCGCTGCAAATCCCGCCAACGGCGCCCTCAATCCAGCACGAACACGGCCGCACTGCGGGCCGGCACATCGAAGACACCGCGAACCGCCTTGGCCTCGCGCGCCACGCGCCGATCCGCCGCCTGTGAATGGCGCTGCGCCGGGTGCAGGCGCCAGACGGCAGAGGCCTCCTCGGGGAGCTTCAGCGTCTGCGCCGTCGGCGCGACGTTGATCAGCGTCATCACGGCTTTGAAGCCCGCGCCCGGCAGGCCCTTTCCGTCGATGCGCGTCGCCACCAGCACCGGGTTCTGGCTTGGGCCGCTGCCGGGGAAGCTCAACCGCTTCTTGATCTCGGCGGCGCTGCTCAACCGCAGCAGCGGCGTGCTGGCGCGGATCTGCAGCAGGTCGCGAAAGACGTCGCGGGCCCAGGCGATCTCGGCCGGGCCGGGGGAAATGGCCCCATCGGTCAGCCGCTCGCGGGCCAGCGCCCAGTCGCGGCCGTCCTTGCCGAAGTTGTCCTGCCTGGGCGGCAGGCCGGTGCCGAAGTGGTTGCTCTTGTAGCTCCAGTCCAGCCGGTTGAACCAGTCGCCGCTGTCGTAGCTGTTGCGGTCCATGCTCTTGCTGCGCAGGATGTCCTGGCCGGCATGGAAGTAGGCAATGCCCTGGCTGAAAGCCACCACCGCAGCGCCCAGCATCTGCACGCGGGCGCGGTCCGCGCGGCTGGTCGCCAGCGGCAGCTTCAACGTGTTGACGTCGAACAGCGTCTGGTTGTCGTGGTTCTCTACGTAGTTGACGACCTCGCCCGGCTCGGACGCGAAGCCGGCCGGCTGGTCGCCGCCGTAGAGGATGGCATCGAGGCGCTTGGTCTCGCCACGCCAGGTCGTCAGCTCATAGCCGCGCAGCGAGCCGGCCAGGCCGACACGGATCATGTCGGCGGCGGCCAGCAGCTCTTCCGGCTTCGCGTTCGACAAGGCATTGGGCGCGTACACCAGGCCATTGAGCCAGCCCTGGTTGCGCACGCTGTCGTCGCCGCCCTCGCCTGCGCTGCCACCTCGTGCGGCATCCCGGCCGCGGTCGCTGAACGAGCCGATGCCGCTGCCGTTCAGGCTCAGCTGCGAGGCCTGCACAAAGCGTGCGCCGTTGCCCACCTCGCCGAAGTTCCAGCCCTCGCCCAGCAGTTGCACCGGCCGGCCGGCTTCGGCATTGACACGCTTTTGCAGCCTCTCCATCGCCTCGCGCGGCTGGTGGCCCATCAGGTCGAAGCGCATCGAGTCGATCTTGTAATCGCGCACCCACAGCGCCGCCGAGTCGATCATCAGCTTGGCCATCATGCGATGCTCGGTGGCCGTGTTGTCGCAGCAGGTGGAGCGCTCAACCTCGCCCTTGGCATTGAGGCGGTGGTAGTAGCCGGGCACGAGGCGGTCCAGCACGGACTTGGGCGCCTGGCCGGCCGCGGCCATGTGGTTGTAGACCATGTCCATGCCGACGCGCAGGCCGGCCTGGTGCAGGGCCATCACCATCTGGCGGAACTCGACGACGCGCCGGAGCGGGTCGGTCGCGAAGCTCCCCTCGGGCGCATTGAAGTGCCAGGGGTCGTAGCCCCAGTTGAAGCAGTCGCCGGCCGCCACGGCCATGACGGCGGCCTGCTGGGCCTCGCCGTCGGCGGGCGCGTCGGGCACCGTCGGCGTCATACAGCCGCGCTCCGGCACGCTGGCGAGGTCGAAGACCGGCAGCAGGTGCACGTCGGTCAGGCCGGCCTTGGAAAGCGCCTTGAGGTGCTTCATGCCGTTGGACTCACCTTGCGTGAAAGCCAGGTATTTGCCGCGCCATTCGGGCCGCACAGTCGTGTCGCTGACCGAGAAGTCGCGCACATGCAGTTCGTAGATGACCTGGTCGGTGGCGAGCCTCACGCGTGTCGGGCGCGGCGAGGCGTCCCAGCCACGCGGCTTGAGCGCGGGGGCAGCAAGGTCGGCGACGACGCTGAGCCGCGAGTCGGCCGTCAGCGCGACCGAATAGGGATCGGTGACGAGATTGCGCACCCGGCCATGGGTGGGCGTGACGACGTCGACGAGGTAGCGATAGGCCTGGCCGCTCAGGTCGCCCGGCAGCTCGGCACGCCAGACACCGATGGCGGCATCGAGACGCATCGCATCGACCGCCACCGCGGGCGACTCGGGCCCGGCATGGCGACACAGCAGCACACGCTGGGCCGTCGGCGCCCAGACGGCAAAGCGCGTCTGCGCCTTGGCGGGATGGACGCCAAAATCCGTCACGCGCTCGGCCGCGGCATAGAGGTCGTCCAGGGCGCCGGGCAATTGCAGGCCCGTCGCGCCGATGACCCGGCCGTCGGCAGCTTCGTGCACCAGCATCAACTGCTCACGCAGCAGGGCCGCGGCATCCGCGCCGCCCGCAATGGCGAAGCGCGGCCCCTCACCGATGAAACGGAATCGCGCCGGCAGCGCCACCGTGGCGGGCACGAGTTCGACCGCCCCATCGGCGCCAGTGACCCTGTCGCCAGCCGGCGCCTTCAGCCCCGCCGCCCGGGCGTGATGCAGGCGCACACGGTCGCCGCCCTGCAGCTTCAGCCCCGGCCACTGCACGGTCCGCGCATCCAGCCAATAGGCCTCGGCTGCCGGCCGCGCAGCAGGTGCGGGGATCGGCACTTCGGCATTGCAATCGTCCAGATCGTCGGCGTGCGCTGCACCGGCAATCAGCGTCAGGCCCAGCGCCATGCAGCACAGCAGGGGGCGAGATGGCATGAAGGTCTCCTTGTTGTTTTGAATAGTAGCAAAACTACATTCATCGAAATCCCGCTAGCGAATCAACCAATGTCGTCGCTATGCTCGACATCAGATTGATAAGTAGTTTGATTACATGATTGCCTCATGGACAAGTTTTCTCGTCCACACCGCCACCTGCTGAACACCATGCAAAAGCAACTGCTGCTCACCCTCGCACTGGCCGCAGCGGCCACGGCACAAGCCCAGATCGACACACGGCCGGTACCGCCCCAGCCGCGCGCCAGCGCCCTGCCCGCGAACTGGCAGCACGGCGTCTTCATGGAAGTCTTCGTGCGCGGCTACCAGGACAGCAATGGCGACGGCATCGGCGACCTGAAAGGCCTGACCCGGCGACTGGACTACCTGAAGAAGCTCGGCGTCAGCGGCCTGTGGCTGATGCCCATCACCGCCAGCTCCGATCACGATCACGGCTACGCCACGACCGACTTCCGCGCCATCGAACCGCAGTACGGCACGCTGGCCGACTTCGACGAGCTGATCCGCGAGGCGCACCAGCGCGGCATCGCCATCGTCATGGACTACGTCATCAACCACGCGTCCTGGCAATTCCCGCCCTTCCAAGAGGCCGTGACCGACCGCAACAGCCCCTGGCGCAGCTGGTTCGTCTGGAATACCGCGCCGGGCCCCGGCTGGGACATCTGGGGCAAATATCCCTGGTACGACGCCGCCACCAAGCCGTGGGACTGGCCCGGCGAACTGAAGGACCTGCCCGCGCCGAAGCCTGGTGCGCCGGACGTGTTCTTCGGCACCTTCGGCCCGCAGATGCCCGACTTCAACATGCGCAACCCGGCCGTGGTGCAGTACCACGAGGACTCGCTGCGCTTCTGGCTCAACCGCGGCCTGGACGGCTACCGGCTGGATGCCGTGCCTCACCTCATCGAGAACAACGCCAAGGACTGGAACGACCAGCCCGAGAGCCGCGCGCTGACCAAGCAGTTCCAGGACCTGATCAAGAGCTATCCCGGCCGCTATGTCGTCTGCGAGGCCACGGCCGAGCCGATCGCCTACGGCGACCCCGGCCTGTGCGGCGGCGCCTTTGCGTTCAATCAAAACTACGAGCTGATGAAGGCCGCCAAGGGCGATGCCGCAGCGGTGAAGAAGCTGGCCGACTACTACCGCGCCATGTCGCCGACGATGGCGACCTTCCTGCACAACCACGACATCTTCACCGGCCAACGCGTGTGGGACCAACTGCACGGCGACGAAGCCCGCTACCGGCTCGCCGCGGCGAGCTATCTGCTGCTGCCCGGCACGCCCTTCGTCTACTACGGCGAGGAGATCGGCCAGGCTGGCATCGACGGCAAGGGTGACGATCCGCTGCGTTCGCCAATGAGCTGGACCGCGGCAGGTGGTTTCACGACCAACCCCCAGCCCTTCCGCCCGCTGGCCCTGAACCGCAGTGCCCATAACGCCGAAAGCCAGCAGCGCGACGCCGGCTCGCTGTTCAACTTCTACCGTGAGCTGATCGCGCTGCGCCGCGCGTCGCCGGCACTGACATTGGGCCGCTACGAGTCCGACCGCGTCGACGGCGCCGTCTGGAGCTTCCAGCGCGTGCAGGGCAAGGAGCGTGTCCTCGTTGCCATCAACTACGGCGACACACCGGCCACCATCGAACTGACGGCGCATGCCCGGGCGCTCTATCCCAAGGGCGCCGTCTCCGCCACGCTGCAGCCGCTTTCGGTGCGCATCTACAGCTTGCAAGCGCCATGAAGTCCCTGATCACCCTGACCACCGCCCTGTTGATGAGCCTGAACACGATGGCCGCCGGCCTGCAGCATGTCGAACCGCCCAACTGGTGGGTCGGCATGCACGACACCTCCCTGCAACTGATGCTGCATGGCAGCGGCATTGCCGGCGCCCAGCCGACGCTGGCGCCCTACCCCGGTGTGATGCTGAAAGGCAGCCACCGCGCCACCAGCGCCAACTACCTCTTCATCGACCTCGACGTGAGCTCCGACGCCAGGCCGGGCGAACTGGTACTGAACGTCGCCGGCACGACGCTGCGCTACCCGCTGCTGGCCCGCGCGCCGGGCTCGGCGCAGCGCCAGGGCTTTGGCCCCAGGGACGCCATCTATCTCGTCGTGCCGGACCGCTTCGCCCAGGGCGGCAGCGGCAAGCCCGCCGACATGAAGGAAGGCATCCACCGCGACGACCCCGGCGGCCGCCACGGTGGCGACCTGGCCGGCATGCGCCAGCACCTGGGCTATATCGCTGGGCTCGGGTTCACCCAGGTCTGGCCGACGCCCTTGGTCGAGAACAACAGCGCCAGGTACAGCTATCACGGCTATGCGGCGACGGACTTCTTTCGTGTAGATCCGCGCTTCGGCACCAATGACGATTTCGGCGCCTTCGCCAACGAGGCTCGGGCCCAGGGAGTCGGCGTCATCCAGGACGTGGTGCTCAACCACATCGGCAGCGGCCACTGGTGGATGGCCGACCTGCCGGCGCCGGACTGGGTCAACCAATGGCCAGCCGGATACACCGAAACCCACCACGCGCGCATGACGCTGCAGGACCCTTACGCGTCGCCGAGCGACCGCCTGCGCTTCACCGATGGCTGGTTTGTTCCCGGCATGCCCGACCTGAACCAGCGCCGGCCCGAGCTGGCCACCTATCTGACGCAGATGACGCTGTGGTGGATAGAGCGCTTCGGCCTGTCAGGCATCCGCACCGACACCTACTCCTACTCCGACCGCGACTTCCTGACCCGCTGGTCGGCCCGCGTCATGCAGGAGTACCCGCGCCTGAACATCGTCGGCGAGGAATGGAGCCCGCACCCGGCCGTCGTGTCCTACTGGCAGCGCGGCAAGAAGAACCATGACGGCTATGTGTCATACGCACCCAGCCTGATGGACTTCCCGCTGCAGGGCAATCTGCTGGCCGCGCTGATCGAGGACGACGGCGCCCACACCGGTCTGACCAAGCTCTACGAGGGGCTGGCGCATGACTTCGTCTACCCCGACCCGGCCAACCTCGTGCTGTTCGACGGCAACCACGACACGCCGCGCCTGTTTTCGCTGCTCAAGCGCGATGTCGGCCTGACCAAGATCGCGCTGGCCTACCTCGCCACCACGCGGCGCATCCCGCAGCTGTTCTACGGCAGCGAGATCCTGCTCGAGAGCCCCGTGGAGCGCGACGACGGCCGCGTGCGCGCCGACATGCCCGGCGGCTGGCCCGGCGACACCGTCAACGCCTTCACCGGCGCGGGCCTGACGGCCGAGCAGCGTGAGATGCAGGACTGGACGCGCCGCCTCTTCAACTGGCGCAAGGGCGCCACCACCATCCACGACGGCGCGCTGATGCAGTACGCACCGCTGGACGGCTGCCATGTCTTCTTCCGCTACGAAGCCGACCGCACCGTCATGGTCGTGCTGAACAAGAGCGCCGAGCCGGTGAATCTGGCGCTGTCCCGCTTCAGCGAGCGCGTGGCCGCGGGCGACCGTGCCCGCGACGTCCTCGGTGACCGGGAGTTCAGCCTCGGCGCCGCGCTGACGGTGGCGGCGCGCAGCCCGCTGATCCTGGAAGTCTCGCGCTGAACGGAAAAGGGCTCCTTGCGGAGCCCTTGTTGCCGAGGCGAACGCCTATCAGCAGGGGCGACGGCGGCGTGCCAGCAGGCCGACAACACCCAGGCCGGCGAGCAGCAGCGCGTAGGTCTCAGGTTCCGGCACGGGGTTTGCGGTGAACGCGAAACTCAGCTTGTTCTGCGGCTGCGCGCCGATGGCGGCGAAGCTGCCGCCGGAGGCATTCAGCGTGATGGAAGCGCCCGTCACGGCGAAGCTGCTGAACGCGCCGACCGGCACGCTGGTGGAGCCGGAGAAATAGCCCAAGAAGGGGTTGATGACCGTCTGCGTCAGGGGCGCTGAAGGCAACGCCATGGGCGCGCCGCCATCCAGCGAGACCATGCCCGTCGCGGTGATCGACGTCGTCGCGCCGCCGTTCTGGGCGTAGACGATGTTGCCCAGGCTGGACATGACGGCACCGCTCAAGGCGTAGCCCGGGTTGACCGAGATGGTGAAGTCGGGAATGGCGAAAGTGGCCGACATCGCCACGCCACCCACGCTCGTGACGTTCACCGACGGGTCCACCGACCAATCGAAGCCCACAGCGCCGCCACCGGCCGTGAACCAGCTGCTGATCCAGCCGAAGCCCGTGGTGGTTTCGTCGTAGGTGACTGAGTAGGAGCCGGCGTTCAGCGTCGTGGTGGCGCTGGCCAGGCCGGAAACGAGCAGGGCCACGGCGGCGGCAAGGGTCTTGATCTGCATGGTGGACCTTCTTTGGAAGCGCCCCGGCGCAAAGGCGCACCGAGGAAACCGGCCGATGCTAGCGAAATGCCCCGCAGCCCGCCCCTCTGATTGATCAACAACATGCTACCGATGAAGCCAAACCGCCCCCCCGGTTCAGGGGGAAGGCGGCTTGCAGCGTCAGGCGGGCAGCTTCAACAGCTCGAACGGGCCCCGGCCCGAAGCCGCGGTAATGAGTCCGAGCACACGGGCCGGCTCGCTGCCCAGCATGCCCCAGTGGAAGCGCCAACCCCAGTTGCCACCCAGCACGCCGGGCACATTCATGCGGTGGGCGCTGTTCAGGCCAAGCACGTCCTGCAGCGGATACACGGCCATGTTGGCCACTGAATTCGCGCAGGCGCGGATCATGGCCCAGTGCACGTCGTGGTCGCCGCAGGCGAGGTAAGAGCCGGCAAAGGCGCGCTCGCGAGGCTTGGCCTGGTCCCACCACCCGCGCACGGTGTCGTTGTCATGCGTACCGGTGTAGGCCACCGAGGCCCTGGGCCACATATGCGGCAGGAACTCGTGCTGCGCTGTAGCGCCGAAGGCGAACTGCAGGATTTTCATGCCGGGGAAGCCGCAGCCATCGCGCAGCGCGTGCACGTCATCGGTGATGAAGCCCAGGTCCTCCGCCACGATGGGCAGCGGGCCCAGGGCTTGTCTGATGGCGTCGAAGAGGGCCATGCCCGGGCCGGTCAGCCACTGGCCCTGCGTGGCGTCGGGGCTGCTGGCGGGAATCTCGTAGTAGCCGGCAAAGCCGCGGAAATGGTCGATGCGAAAGACGTCGGCCTGCGTCAGCGCGCGCTGGATGCGCGCCGTCCACCAGGCGTAGTTCTCGTCGGCCATCTTGTCCCACCGGTAGAGCGGGTTGCCCCAACGCTGGCCGAGCGGGCCGAGGTCATCGGGCGGCACGCCGGCCACCACCGTGGTCTGGAAGTTGTCGTCCAGCTCGTAAAGGTCCGGGCGCGACCAGCAGTCGGCGCTGTCGTGGGCGACAAAGATGGGCAGGTCGCCCATGATGTGGACGCCGCGCTCGTTGGCGTAGCTCTTGAGCGCTCCGGCCTGCACGTCGAACTGCCACTGCACGAATTGCCAAAAGGCGATCTCGTCGGCGTAGTCCTTGCGCGCCGCCGCCAGTGCCGCGGACTCGCGCTTCTTCAGGCCTTCGCTCCATTCCCACCACGGCTGGCCGTTCAGCGGCGAGCGGATGGCCATGAAGAGGACATAGTCGTCCAGCCAGCTTTGCGCTTCCAGGCACCACTTGGCGAAGGCGATGCGGTCCGCGTCCGCCGCGTTGGCGAAGAAGCCCTTGGCCGCGGCGCGCAACTGCTGCTCGCGCCAGGGCGTGACCGTGCCGTAGTCGACCAGAGCACCATTGAAGGAGGGAACATGGGGTTGAGCCAGCCAGCCCTTGGCGATCAGCGGTTCCAGCGCCACCATCCACTGGCTGCCGGCGAAGGCCGACACGCCCTGGTAGGGGCTGTCGCCGGGGCCGATGGGTGTCGTCGGCAGCAACTGCCAGACGGACTGGCCGGCGGACTGCAACCAGTCGACGAAACGATAAGCGTCGGGGCCGAAGTCGCCCATGCCATGGGGGCCGGGCAGCGAGGTGATGTGCAGCAGCACACCCGAGGAGCGTTGGTTCAGGTTCATGCGTGGCGCAGTACGACGAGGGAACGGGCCGGCACATTGAGCGGCTGGCCGGGAAGAACGAGGGGCGCGGCCGACTCGCCGCTGCTGTCGAGCACGAGCTGCCAGGGCCCGTTGCAAAGCAGGAAGGGCAGCGGCGCCGGGTCGGGGTTGAAGACGATCATCAGCCGCGGCGCGCCGGCATCCGCTTCGCGCAGCTGGGCGCCGAAAGCGCGCTGGCCGGCGTCGTGCCAGTCGTGCGGACTCATCTCGTGGCCGCTGGGCGCGTACCAGGCAATGCTGGCGTCTCCCGGGCCACTGGCAAACCAGCGCGGGTGGCGCAGCAGCGGCTCGCTCGCGCGCAGGGTCAGCAGTTGCGCGACGAGCTCGGTCGTGCGGCCTTCAGCCTGGTCCCAGTTCAGCCAGGTGATGCCGTTGTCCTGGCAATACGCGTTGTTGTTGCCGCCCTGGCCATTGCCGATCTCGTCACCGGCGCACAGCATCGGCGTGCCTTGCGCCAGCAGCAGCGTGGCCAGCAAAGCGCGGCGAACGCGTTCGCGGGTGGCGTTGATGGCGGCGTCCTCGGTCGGGCCTTCGGCACCGAAGTTGGCGCAGAGCTCGCCGTCGCGGCCATCACGGTTCTCTTCGCCATTGGCGTGGTTGTGCTTGGTGGAATAGCTCGTCAGGTCTGCCAGCGTGAAGCCGTCATGAACGGCCACGAAGTTGACGGAGGCGGTGGGCAGCCGCTGCCCATGGTGAAAGACATCACTCGAGGCCATGAAGCGCCGCGCCAGCTCTCCGCGCCCGACGCCCGGTCCGGCGCCGAGCCAATAGCCGCGCACGGCATCGCGGAACTTGTCGTTCCACTCCAGGAAGCGGCCGGGGAAGCGGCCGACCTGGTAGCCGTCGTAGGCCGCGTCCCAGGGCTCGGCGATCAGGTGCACGCCGGCCAGCAACGGGTCCTGGCGCAGCGCGGTGAAGAAGGCGGCATTCGGGTCATAGCCCTGGTTCGTGCGGCCCAGCACCGGCGCCAGGTCAAAGCGGAAGCCGTCGACGCCCATCTCGGCGACCCAGTAGCGCAGCGAGTCCAGCACGAACTGCGTCACGCGCGGGTGGGCACAGTTGACGGTATTGCCGCAGCCGGTCAGGTTCTCATTGCGGCTCTTGTCATCCGCGACGAGCCGGTACCAGGTGGCGTTGTCCAGGCCACGCAAGCTCAGCGTCGGGCCGAACTCGTTGCCCTCGGGCGTGTGGTTGTAGACGACGTCCAGCACCACCTCCAGGCCGGCCTCGTGCAGGGCGCCCACCATCTGGCGGAACTCGGCCGTCACGGCGGTCGGGTCGTTGCGGTGAGCCGCATTCGCCCAACGCGGGTCCGGGCAGAAGAAGCCCAGCGTGTTGTAGCCCCAGTAGTTGTGCAGGCCGCGCTCAGCGAGGTGGGGCTCGTCGATGCAATAGTGCACCGGCAGCAGCGACAGCGTCGTCACGCCCAGGCGCTTGAAATGAGCGATGGATGCGGGGTGGGCCAGGCCGGCATAGGTGCCGCGCAGTTCCTCGGGCATGCCGGGCAGCAGCTTGGAGAAGCCTTTGACATGGGCCTCGTAGAGCACGACGTCGGCCGGCGCGCGGCGCGGCTGGTGGGCACGCGCGTGATTCACGGGTGGTGGCGCGACACGCGCCTTCAGCGCCTGCGTCGCGTTGTCGCGCGCATCCAGCGAGCGCGGGCCGTCCGGGTGGCCCAGCTCGTAGCCGTGGTGCTCGGCCCGCCAGCCGAAGTGGCCGACGATCTCGCGCGCGTACGGGTCCAGCAGCAGCTTGTGCGGGTTGAAGCGGTGGCCCTGTTCGGGCACATAGGGACCGTGGGCGCGCAGGCCGTAGACCAGGCCGGGGCCAACGCCGGGCAGGAAGCCATGGAACACGCCGTCGTGCGGGCCGTCCAGCGCGTAGCGGCGCAGCTCGCGCTGGCCTTCGCCGTCGAAGACGCAGAGCTCGATGCGCGTCGCGTGCTCGCTCGCGAAGGCGAAGTTGACGCCGCCGTCACGGGCGAGCGCTCCCAACGGCTCGTGCCAGCCGGGTTGCAGATCAGGCAGATGAGCCATGGACTCAGCGCCCGCTGGGCCGCCCCGAGGGCGTTGGCGCCCCCTCGGGGGGCAGCGAACAGAGTGAGCGTGGGGGCTTCATTACTTCAGATCGGAACGAAGAACAATGTAGCCAGCGGCGGCAGGTTGATCGTGATGGACAGGCGCTTGCCATGCGCCGGCATCGCCTGCACGGGCAGGCCCGCCGCGGCGACGCCGTTGCCCATGTTGCTGCCGCCGTAGTAGGCCGAATCGGTGTTGAGGGCCTCGCGCCAGGCGGTCACGCCGTCGGGCACGCCCAGCGAATAGCCCTCGCGCGGCACAGGCGTCATGTTGCAGACGACGACGACCATGCGGCCCGTGCCGTCGCGGCGCACCCAGGCGTAGATGGAATGCTCGGCGTCATGGGCACTGATCCACTCGAAACCGCCCTGCTCGCAATCCAGCCGGTGCAGGGCCGTGTGGTCGCGGTAGAGCTTGTTGAGGTCGCGCACCAGGCGCTGCACGCCGGCATGGCGGTCGTCTTCCAGCAGGCCCCAGGGCAGGCTCTCGGCATGGTTCCACTCCTGGCGCTGGGCGAACTCCTGGCCCATGAAAAGCAGCTTCTTGCCGGGGTGGCCCCACATGAAGCCGTAGTAGGCGCGCAGGTTGGCGAACTTCTGCCAGTCGTCGCCGGGCATCTTGGCCAGCATGGAGCCCTTGCCGTGCACGACCTCGTCGTGCGAGATGGGCAGCATGAAGTTCTCGCTGAACGCATAGATCAGGCCGAAGGTCATCTTGTCGTGATGCCAGCGGCGGTTGATCGGGTCCTCGGCCATGTAGCGCAAGGTGTCGTTCATCCAGCCCATGTTCCACTTGTAGTGGAAGCCCAGGCCGCCCGCGTAGGTGGGCGCCGAGACGCCGGGGAAGCTGGTGCTCTCCTCGGCCACGCTGATGGCGCCCTCGATCTCGCCGACATGCTCGTTCATCTCGCGCAGCATCGAGATGGCCTCGAGGTTCTCGCGGCCGCCACGGATGTTGGGAATCCATTCGCCGGCGGGCCGCGAGTAGTCGCGGTAGAGCATGCTGGCCACCGCGTCCACGCGCAGGCCGTCGACGCCCCAGCGCTCGATCCAGTAGGTCGCGCTGCCGATCAGGAACTCGCGCACCTCGGTGCGGGCGAAGTTGTAGATCAGCGTGTTCCAGTCGCGGTGGAAGCCTTCCTTGGGGTCGGCGTACTCGTAAAGGCGCGTGCCGTCGAACTCTGCCAGGCCATGGGCATCGGCGGGGAAGTGGGCGGGCACCCAGTCCAGCAACAGGCCGAGGCCCTGCTCATGGCAAGCCTTGACGAAGCGGGCGAAGCCCTCGGGCGGGCCGAAGCGCGCACTGGGGGCGTACATGCCCAGCGTCTGGTAGCCCCAGGAGCCGTCGAAGGGATGCTCGCTGACGGGCATGAGTTGCACATGCGTGAAGCCCATGTCGACCACGTAGGCGGGCAGGTGCTCGGCGAGTTCGTCCCAGGTCGGGAAGTCACCGGCCACGCCGCGGCGCCAGGAGGCGGCGTGCACCTCGTAGACGCTGATGGGCGACTCGCGCCGGTTGGCGCGCTCACGCTGGCGCGGCAGCGGCGTCGGCTCGGGCAGGGCCGCGACGACGCTGGCCGTCTCCGGCCGCAACTGGGCGCGGCGGGCATAGGGGTCGGCCTTGAGCGGCAGCAGCGCGCCGTTGCCGTTGACGATCTCGAACTTGTAGAGATCGCCTTCGATGGCGTGGGGCACGAAGATCTCCCACACGCCGGCCAGGTGGCGCAGCCGCATCGGGTGGCGCCGGCCGTCCCAGTTGTTGAAGTTGCCGACGACGCTGACGCGCTTCGCATTGGGTGCCCAGACCGCGAAGCGCACGCCGCTGACGTCGCCGTACTGCACGACATGCGCACCCAGGCTCAGCCAGGGCCGGAAGTTGCGGCCTTCGGCAAAGGCCTTGAGCTCGTCGTCGCCGAGCTGGGGGTAGAAGTTGTAGGGGTCGGCATAGACGCCCTCGCCGCCCCCGGTCCAGCGCACGGCCAGGCGGTAGTCGAAGCGGTGCTTGCGACGTGGCACCTGCGCCTCGAAGAAGCCGCCGCGGCGCTCCTCCAGGTCGACGATGTGCTTCTTGCTGCTGGCATCCAGCAGCGCGACTTCCGCGGCGCCGGGCAGCAGCGCGCGCACCCAGAGCCGACCGTTGTCATCCGCGTGCAGGCCCAGCCGGCCGAAAGGATCGGCATGGCGGCCCGCCAGCAGGGAATCAACGTCGGCGTCGTTCAGCATCGTCAGGTGTTCAGACTCTTCACGGACCAGACACGGTCCACGTACTCGTTGATCGTGCGATCGGACGAGAACGGGCCCATGCCGGCGATATTGCGCAAGGCGCGTTCGGCCCAGGCCGCACGGTCGGCAAACAGCGCATCGACCTTGGCCTGGGTGGCGACGTAATCGGCGAAATCGGCCATCAGCAGGTAGACGTCGCGGTGCAGGAGGCTGTCGACAAGTTGCCGGTAGCGCTCGGTGTCGCCGTTACTGAAGACACCCGCCGCGATGGCATCGATGACGCGCTTGAGCTGGCGATTCTCTTCGACATACAGGCGCGGGTCGTAGCCCAGCTGCTTGATCTTGGCGACCGCATCGGCGCGCAGGCCGAACACGAACATGTTCTCCACGCCCATGGCCTCGGCCATCTCGATGTTGGCGCCGTCCCAGGTGCCGATCGTGACCGCGCCGTTCATGCCGAACTTCATATTGCCGGTGCCCGAGGCCTCGGTGCCGGCCGTCGAGATCTGCTCGGACAGGTCGGCCGCCGGGATGATGCTTTCGGCCAGTGTGACGCTGTAGTTGGGCAGGAAGACGAGCTTGAGCTTGTCGCCCACGCGCGGGTCGCTATTGATGACGCGAGCGACGTCATGTGCCAGACGCACGATGCTCTTGGCCGTCTGGTAGGCCGAGGCCGCCTTGCCGGCGATGACGACGGTGCGCGGCACCCAGTTCGCGTCGGGGTTGTCGCGGATCGCCTGGTAGCGGCTGATGACGTGCAGGATGTTCAGCAGCTGGCGCTTGTATTCGTGGATGCGCTTGATCTGGATGTCGAACAGGCTGTCGACATTGACCGAGATGCCCAGCTCACGGCGGATGACGGCGGCAAGGCGTTCCTTGTTGGCGCGCTTGACGGCCAGGAACTCCTCGCCCAGCTCCTTGTTGGCGGCCAGCGGCGCCAGTTCGCCCAGCTCGGCCAGGTTCTTGCGCCAGCCCTCGCCGATGCGGCTGTCCAGCAGGCCGGACAGCAGCGGGTTGGCCTGCTCCAGCCAGCGGCGCGGCGTGACGCCATTGGTGACGTTGTGGAAGCGCTCCGGCCAGATGCGAGCGTAGTCGGCAAAGATGGTCTGCACCATCAGCTCCGAGTGCAGCGCGGCCACGCCGTTGACGCGGTGCGACGAGACCAACGCAAGCGCGGCCATGCGCACGCGGCGCTCGCTGCCGTGGCTACCTTCGTCAATGAGGGACACCCGCGAGGCGAAGGCGTGATCACCGGGAAAGCGGGCCTGCACCTCTTCCAGGAAACGGTGGTTGATTTCGTAAATGATCTCGAGGTGACGCGGCAGCAGGTTCTCGAACATGCGCACGGGCCAGGTCTCCAGCGCTTCGGGCATCAGCGTGTGGTTGGTGTAGGCCACGGCTTGGCGCGTGATCTTCCAGGCCTCGTCCCAGCCCAGGCCATGCTCGTCCAGCAGCAGGCGCATCAGCTCGGCGGGTGCGAGCGCCGGGTGGGTGTCGTTGAGATGGATGGCGTTGGTCTTGCCGAGGTTGTGCAGCGAGCCGAACTCGCGCAGATGGCGCGCGATCAGGTCCTGCAGCGAGGCGCTGACGAGGAAGGCCTCCTGCTTCAGACGGAGCTCGCGGCCGGCTTCGGTGGAGTCGTCCGGGTAGAGCACCCAGTTCAGCGCATCGGCCAGCACCTGGTGGCGGGCAGCGCGGGCGTAGTCGCCCTCGCAGAAGGGCTTGAAAGCGATGGGCGCCGCCGTGGCCTGCCACTGGCGCAGCGTGGAGACGCGCTCGCTGTGGTGGGCGGGCACGATGAAGTCGAAGGCCTGGGCCTCGATGCTGTCGGCCGGCTGCCAGCGGCGCACGCCCGAGGCATCGACCTCGATGCGGCCGCCAAAGCCAACCTCGTAGCGCAGGTCCTGTCGAGGCAGCTCCCAGGCGGGCGAGTCGCGCGTCCAGTCGTCGGGCTGCTCCAGCTGGCGGCCCTGGCTGATGACCTGGGCGAAGGTGCCATAGCGGTAGCGCAGGCCGTAGCCGAAGGACGGCAGCTCCAGCTCGGCGAAGCTGTCCAGGAAGCAGGCCGCGAGGCGACCGAGGCCGCCGTTGCCCAAGGCCGCATCGGGCTCGCGCTCCAGCACATCGCCCAGGGCCAGACCCTGCTCGGCCAGCTTGGCTTCCAGCGGGTCGACCAGCTTCAGGGCGGCCAGCGCATTGGACAGCGCGCGGCCCATCAGGAATTCCATCGACAGATAGTGCACGCGGCGCACGGGCGCCTTGTCGCCACGCTGGGCGTCAGCGGCCTGCGTGGTGGCCCAGCGGCGGGCGAGCGTCTCGCGGCAGGCGATGGCCGCCGCGTGCAAGGCCGCCTGCGGCGTGGGGCCATGACTGGATTGGGACAGCTCGCGCTCGTAGGCGGTCTCGAAGGCGGCGCGCAAGGCCTTGTCTTCGGCGGAGAGGGCAGTCGGCTTCTTCATCGCGGTGGAGGCCTTGGCGGCGGGCTTGCGTTGAACGGGTAACGCGAAGCTCTTGGGTGTTGGGGAGTTCATCAGTGCCGGCCCCCAGCGACGGAGGCAAGAATGCTACTCGACGGGCAGCGTTGGCTGAAGTATCGACCAGCTCCGCCCCGTTGTGTAGTTTGACTACATCGGGAAAACCCGGAACGTTTTGCAAAGCATTGATTTTCAAGGATTTCGCAAAGATTCAAGCGAGTCAACTCTGTTGTTGCAAGCTCGTCACGAATGTATATTGTCTACAAAGGCGGCCAAAGAAGAGAAATTTAGCCGTCGAACGACGAGACAAGCCGACCACCAGACGGCCGGCGACTGAAAGGTTAGAAGTGGCAGACGTTCGACTGACCGGTGTGGAGAAAGCCTACGGCGACATCCGCATCCTTCACGGCATCGACCTGGAGATCCGCGACGGTGAGTTCATGGTCTTCGTCGGCCCCTCGGGCTGCGGCAAGTCCACGCTGCTGCGCACCATCGCCGGCCTGGAAGAGATCACCGGCGGCGAGCTGACCATCGGCGGGCGCGTCGTCAACGAGGTGCCACCCAGCGAGCGCGGCATTGCCATGGTGTTCCAGTCGTATGCGCTCTACCCGCATATGAACCTGTTCGACAACATGGCCTTCGGCCTGAAGTTGGCCAAGGTGCCCAAGGCCGAGATCGAGACGGCCGTGCGCAACGCGGCCAAGATCCTGCACATCGAGCACCTGCTGGACCGCAAGCCGAAAGACCTCTCCGGCGGCCAGCGCCAGCGCGTCGCCATCGGCCGCGCCATCGTGCGTAAGCCCGATGTCTTCCTGTTCGACGAGCCACTGTCGAACCTCGATGCCGCCCTGCGCGTGCGCATGCGCTATGAGTTCGCCAAGCTGCACGAGGATCTGAAGACCACGATGATCTACGTGACCCACGATCAGGTGGAGGCCATGACGCTGGCCGACCGCATCGTCGTGCTGTCGGCCGGCAAGATTGAGCAGGTCGGCTCGCCGCTGGAGCTGTACGAGCATCCGCGCAACCTCTTCGTGGCAGGCTTCATCGGCAGCCCGAAGATGAACTTCATCGAGGGTGAGTTGGTCGTCATCGAGGCGGGGCATGTGGACGTGAAGCTGGCCGGCAGCGGCGTCGTCCTGCGCGCGCTGGTGGATGGCAGTGGCGCCAAGGTGGGCGACAAGGTGACTCTCGGCGTGCGGCCGGAGCACATCCGTCAAGGTGGCGAGAACAACCTGGTGTACAGCACCGTCGCCTTCGTCGAATCCCTCGGCGGCATCACCTTCGCCTACTGTCCCTACCCCGGCCTCGAAGAGCCGCTGACCTGCCAGTTCGAAGGCCGCAACGGCTGCGACCGCCTGCGCAGCGGCCAGGATCTGGACCTGCATCTGCCGGCTGAAGCCTTGTACGTGTTCGACGCCAACGGTCTGGCCTTGCGCCGGCTGGCTGCGCCGGAGCTGCAGGCATGACGGCTGTGAAGAAAACACAGCCACAGAGGCACAGAGGCACAGAGAAGAAAGCTCTGAAAGCCCTTTCGCGTTTCACTGTGTCTCTGTGCCTCTGTGGCGGCATTTCGGCGGCGTCGGCGGACACACCCAAGCTCCTGGTCTGGATCAATGGCGACAAGGCCTACAACGGCCTGCAGAAGGTCGGCGATGCCTTCGAGAAGGCCTCGGGCGTCAAGGTCGTCGTCGAGCACCCGGTCGATGCGACCGACAAGTTCCAGCAGGCCGCCGGCGCCGGCAAGGGCCCGGATATCTTCTGCTGGCCTCACGACCGTGTCGGCGAATGGGCCAAGGCCGGCCTGCTGACGCCGCTGCGCCCCTCCGCCAAGCTGAAGGCCGAGTCCGAGGAACAGGCCTGGAATGCGCTGAGCTACCGGGGCCGCATCTGGGGCTACCCCATCGCCATCGAGACCACGGGCCTGATCTACAACAAGGCCCTGGTGCCCACGCCGCCTGCGACCTGGGACGAACTGATTGCACTGGACAAGAAGCTCCAGGCCAGCGGCAAGCACGCCGTGCTGTGGGACTACAACAAGAGCTTCTTCAGCTGGCCCATGATTGCCGGCGCGGGTGGCGTCATCTTCGGCCGTGATATCCAGGGTGATTTCGATCCCAAGAAGGTGGACGTCAACAACGAAGGCGCCCTGGCTGGTGCCCAGATGATCGAGCGCCTCATCAAGGGCGGCCACATGCCCAAGGGCGCGCGCTACTCCGAGATGGAGTCCGCCTTTGCCCGTGGCGAGGTGGCCATGATGATCTCCGGCCCCTGGGCCTGGGACAACGCCAGGCGCGCCAAGATCGACATCGGTGTGGCAGGCATCCCGGCCGTCATCGCCGGCAAGCCGAGCAAGAGCTTTGTCGGCGTGCTGGGCTGCATGATCTCGGCGCCCAGCAAGAACAAGGACATCGCCAAGGAGTTCATCGAGAACCACCTGATGCGCCCCGAAGCGCTGAAGGTGCTGGATGCCGACGTGCCCATCGGCGTGCCGGCCAACAAGGCCTTCTACGCCGAGCTGTCAGTCAACCCGCTGATCGCAGCCAGCATGACCAATGCGCGCAACGGCGCGCCCATCCCCAACATCCCCGAGGTCGGCCGCTTCTGGACCGCGATGGACGCGGCGCTCGAAGCCATCACCAACGGACTGCAATCACCGAAGGACGCGCTCGACGGCGCCGCCGCACGGATGCTGCTGAACAAATGAACGCCTTGTCCTCATCCCTCGGCCAAGGCGCCTACACAACGCTGCCGCCCTCGCTGACCGAGAAGCTGTCCAAGTGGCTGCACTGGCCGCTCGCCATCCTCGGCATGGTCGCCGCGCTGTATCTCGTCTTCCTGATCTACACGACCGGCCAGGCCGCCTGGGCTGCCGGCGTGCTGCTGCTGTTCACGGCGGGCTTCTACGTCTACCTGAGCCGTGGCGGCTTTGCGTGGCGCTACCTCTTCCCCGGCGTGGCCGGCATGCTGGTCTTCATCGCCTTCCCGCTCGTCTACACGGCGCAGATCGGCCTGACGAACTACTCCAGCATCCACCTGCTCAGCGAAAGCCGCGTGCGCGAGTACCTGCTGGAGCAGCATGACGCGGTGGAAGACCGGGTGCTGAACTACAGCCTGCATGCCAGCGGCGCCGAATTCCGCCTCGTGCTTAAAACCGAGGGCGAAGCCAACCCGCAGTGGATGTCGCCACCGCTGGCGCTGCGCGCGGGCAAGGACCTCCGAGTGGACCTGGCCGCGGCGGACGCCACGTCCGCACCGACAGGCGCCGCCCTGCCCTTGCCCGAGCTGATCAAGCACCGCGACGCCCTCGCCAAGCTCGTGCTCGTTGCGCCCGACAGGACCGAGCTGCATTACCTCGGCCTGCGCGAGTTCGGGCCCGTCAAGCCGATGTGGACGACGAATGCCGACGGCAGCCTGACCCGCGCGCTGGATGGCGCCGTCTTCAAGCCCAACCGTGACACCGGCTTCTTCGAGGCCCAGGCCGACGGCGGCAAGGTCGAGACGCTGCAACCCGGCTTCAAGGCCTTCATCGGCGTGGCGAACTACACGCGCATGCTGTTCGACGCCGAGTTCCGCGGCCCCTTCCTGTCCATCTTCAGCTGGACGGTCATCTTCTCTGCGCTGACCGTCGTCTTCTCAACCGCCATCGGCATGCTCTTCGCCGTGCTGCTGAACTGGGAGGGCATGAAGTACCGCACCACCTACCGCACCCTGCTCTTCCTGCCGTATGCGGTGCCGGGCTTCATTTCCATCCTCGTCTTCAAGGGCCTGTTCAACCAGAACTTCGGCGAGATCAATGCCATCTTGAACGCACTGATCGGCGTCAAGCCGGCCTGGTTTGCCGACCCGCTGCTGGCCAAGACCATGCTGCTGATCGTCAACGTGTGGCTGGGCTATCCCTACATCATGATCCTGTGCTCAGGGCTACTGAAGGCGATTCCCGCGGACCTGTACGAAGCCTCGGCGCTGGCCGGCGCCAGCCCCGCGACCAACTTCCTCAAGATCACTGCGCCGCTGATCATCAAGCCGCTGGCGCCGCTGCTGGTCAGTGCCTTCGCCTTCAACTTCAACAACTTCGTGCTGATCGCGCTGCTGACCGACGGCCGGCCGGACTTCCTGTCCACCAAGCTGCCCGCGGGCCAGACCGACATCCTCGTCAGCTACACCTACCGCATCGCTTTCAAGGACTCGGGCTCCGACTTCGGCCTGGCTGCGGCGATCTCGACGCTGATCTTCTTCCTCGTGGCGGCGCTGTCGCTGATCAACCTTCGCATGAGCGCCAAGGCACAAAAATGATGCTGGCATCGATGGGTTGCCAAGCGCGGCAGACGAGGGACTACGTGTCCCCCGGCCGCTACGCGACCTCCTCCTTTACCTTCGTCCCTCGCCCGCCGCACTCGGCAACTGGACCCAGTGGGTTTCTTCAGCGAAGGAAACCGCTGGTGTTGGATCGGGCCGGGTGGGCGGGCTGCGCAGGTAAAGGAGGAGACCGCGCAGCGGGCGGGGGACACGGAGCAGACCGCTCACCCGGGCCGATCCCGACCCATCCAGAAAGACATTCGGAGTTCTGAACCATGGCCATCGTCCTCGGCAAACAAGCCCGCTGGCGCACCCTCGCCGGCCACGCGGTGATGTGGCTCTTCATCGCCACCACCATCTTCCCGCTGCTGGCCGTCGTGTCCATCTCGCTGCGCCCCGGCAACTTCGCCACCGGCAGCCTGATCCCGACCGAGATCAGCCTGGAGCATTGGAAGCTCGCTTTGGGCATCCCCTACCAGGCCGCCGACGGCAGCCTCGTGCAGCCGCCCTTCCCCGTGCTGACCTGGCTGTGGAACTCGATCAAGATCGCCACCATCTCGGCCTTCCTCATCGTCGCCATCTCCACCAGCGCCGCCTACGCCTTCGCGCGCATGAAGTTCCGCTTCGACAAGCCGGTGCTCAACGGCATGCTGCTGCTGCAGATGTTCCCGCCGGTGCTGGCGCTCGTCGCCATCTACGCCATCTTCGAGACCATCGGCACCTATGTGCCGGCGCTGGGCATCGAGACGCACGCCGGCCTGGTGCTCGCCTACCTGGGCGGCATCGCCACGCATGTGTGGACCATCAAGGGTTACTTCGAGACCATCCCCGTCGAGATCGAGGAGAACGCCAAGGTCGACGGCGCGACGCACTGGCAGGCCTTCTCGCGCGTGCTGCTGCCGATGGCGATTCCCATCCTGATGGTGGTCTTCGTGCTGGCTTTCATCGGCACCATCATCGAGTACCCGGTGGCGTCCATCCTGCTGCGCGAAGAGGGCAACCTCACGCTCGCGGTGGGCTCCAAATACTTCCTGCACGACCAGCGTTTCCTGTGGGGCGACTTCGCGGCCGCGGCCGTGCTGTCGGGCCTGCCGATCACGTTGGTCTTCCTGCTGGCACAGCGCTGGATCGTCTCCGGCCTGACTGCTGGCGGCGTCAAGGGCTGATCCATATGTTGAAGACATTCGCGCTGTGCGCAGCGTTGCTTTCGCTCGTCCCTGCGGCTCATGCCGCCAACTGCAAACCCGCACCGCTCGGCGACGCCACTCTTTATCTGCGCGGTGGGCTGAACAACTGGGCGGCGCAGGATGACCACGCCTTCGAGTACCGCTGCGATGCCTACTTCCTCAACCTCAAAGCCAAAGGGCCGCAGGAGTTCAAGCTCGCCGATGAGGACTGGACGGCCGCCCTCACCTTTGGCGGCGACGCCAAGGGCGACCCGGCTCGCGGTGCCGGTGGCAACCTCAAGCGCGACTTCAAGGGGGAGCAGACGCTACGCCTGGCGATTGCCGCCGACGGCAGCGCCACGCTTACCGTCGGCCCCAGGACCTTCAAACCCACGCCACCCAAGCCCCTCACCGACAAGGCTGCGCTGACGACCCACTTCGACTCCCGCAGTGCCGAGTCCAAGGCGCCTTTCGGTGCCCAGCCCGCCGGCAGCGAGATCCGCTTCAGCATCGGTAACGACGTGCCCGGCCTGAAGCAGGCCACCCTCGTCATCGAACGCCGCCAGATGACCGGTAACCAGGAGCAGCTCGCCTACGAATCTGTGGCCCGCATCGCCATGACGCCACATTCGCGCGGCATGGGCATCGGCTTCACAGCGAGCTATCGCTTCGACGCCACTGGCATCTACGGCTACTGGTTCGAGATCGAGACCGCCCAGGGCAAGTACGCGCTGCAGAACAACAAGGACCCCATCTACTGGACGCGCGAGAAGGGCTCCATGGGGCCTGCCTCGGTCGAGCGCCTGCCGTCCAACACCAACCGCGTGCGCCGCTACCGCCAGACCATCCATGCGCCCGGTTTCGAGGTGCCGGCCTGGGCCCGGGACATCGTCTACTACTACGTCTTCCCCGAGCGCTTCCGCAATGGCGACAAGGGCAACGACCCTCGCCCCGGCGGCGGCCGGCCACAGGACCGCTACCAGGACCGCGACGTCGAACGCCACGAGAAGTGGAACGAGAAGCCCTTCAAGCCGAGTACGGGTGACGGCTCGGACAAGCTCTACAACAACGACTTCTTCGGTGGCGACCTCGCCGGCATCATCGAGAAGCTGGACTACATCAAGAGCCTGGGGGCCAACGCCATCTACCTGACGCCGGTGTTCCGCGCGCCCAGCAACCACAAGTACGACGCGGCCGACTACAAGCAGATCGACCCGGCCTTCGGCAGCAACGACGACTTCGTTCGCCTGTGCGCCGAAGCCGCCAAGCGCGGCATCCGCGTCATCCCCGACACCTCGCTGAACCACGTCGGCGCAGACTCTCCCTACTTCAACCGCTTCTCCAATTTCCCCGCGGGCGGTGCGTTTGACGGCGGCAAGATCAACCCCGCCTCGCCGTATGCGAGCTGGTTCAAGTTCAAGCCCGAGGAGACTGACCCCAACAAGCAGTTCCAGGGCTGGGTCGGCGTGTCCGATCTGCCGGAGATCGACAAGAGCGCCCCGTCCTTTCGCGCCTACGCCTACCGCGACAAGGACTCGGTGACCAACCTCTGGCTGGACCGCGGCGCGGCCGGCTGGCGCATGGACGTGGCGCCCTGGGTGCCCGACGACTTCTGGCGCGAATGGCGCCAGGCTGTCAAGGCCAAGAAGCCCGACGCGCTGACCGTCGCCGAGACCTGGTTCGATTCGTCGAAGTACTTCCTCGGCGACATGTTCGACTCGACGATGAACTACATCTTCCGCAACGCCGTGCTGGACTACGCCGCCGGCAAGAGCGGCAAGCTGATGGCCGCCAACCTGGAGCTGATGCGCGAGGCCTATCCGGCGCAGTCCTTCTATGCGCTGATGAACCTGTTGTCGACCCACGACCAGCCGCGCGCCCTGCACCACTTCGGCGAGGACCGCGATCTGGCGCTGGCCAAGCAGCGCCTGCGCCTCGCCGTCTTCTTCCAGATGACCTACCCCGGCTCGCCGACCATCTACTACGGCGACGAAGTGGGCTTGGGCGGTGGCGACGACCCCTACAACCGCGCGCCCTACCCCTGGGCCGACGAAGGCGGCCAGCCCGACAACGCGCTGCTGGCCGACTTCAAGCGCCTGACCCAGCTGCGTCACGACCTTCCCGTGCTGCGCCATGGCACGCTGAGCGCACCGCTGCATGTTGACGACCATGTCGTCGTGCTGGCGCGCCAGGACGGCAAGACCTGGGCCATCACGGCGACCAACAACAGCGACAAGCCACGCACCGTCAGCGTTGGCCTGCCCTTCCCGGCCGACCAACTGCGCGACGCACTGGGCGGCTCCACCGTGACCGTGAAGAACGGCTGGATTCAACTCACCGTGCCGCCGCTGTTCGGCCGCGTCCTCATCACCCCATGATCCTGAACCCTCTCGGCCACACAGGCCTCAAGGTCTCCGCGCTGGGCTTCGGCGCGATGCACATCAACGACGAGCGCACGACCGAGGCTGAAGCCGGCGCGTTGCTGAACCATGTGCTGGACCTTGGCATCAACCTCGTCGACACCGCCCGCGGCTACGGCCTCAGCGAGGAGCGGATCGGCCGCCACCTCAACACGCGCCGTGCGGACTTCGTGCTGTCCACCAAGGTGGGCTACGGCGTCGAAGGCGTGCCGGACTGGACGTACGACTGCATCGTGCAGGGCGTCGAGCGCGCGCTGCGGCTGATGCAGACCGACTGGCTCGACATCGTCCACCTGCATTCATGCCCGCTGCATGTGCTGGAGCAAGGCGAGGTGACGCGCGCGCTGAACGACTGCCGTGCGAGCGGCAAGCTGCGCGTGGCCGCCTACTCGGGTGACAACGCCGAGATCGACTTCGCGATCGCCAGTGACGCCTTTGGCAGCCTGCAGACCTCGGTCAGCATTTGCGACCAGGCCCATCTGAACCTGCGTGCCGCTCGGGCCGACCATGCCGGCATCGGCGTCATCGCCAAACGCCCGCTGGCCGGCGCCGTCTGGCGCCATGCGCAGCGGCCGGATGACTTCGCAGAAGGCCAGTACTGGGACCGCTTCAAGGCCATGAGCCTGCCCGCGAAGGAAGACTGGGCTGACCTGGCCCTGCGCTTCGCGGCCTTCCACACGGGCGTTGCCAGCGCCATCGTCGGCACCGCCAAACCGGCCAACCTGCGCCGCAACATCGAAGCGATCTCGCGTGGACCGCTGCCAGCCGAACTGGTGGTCGCCGTCCGCGCGGCCTTCGACCAACATGGCGATGCATGGCCGGGCCTGATCTGACGCTGGACGAAGCACGCCAGCGAACCAACCTGGCTTTCATCTCCAGTGGTGCCGAGTTCGCCTTTGGTGATGCGGCCGCGCTGCCCTTGCCGGTCGCGCAACTGAAGGCACTGAACGCCGACAGCCCCGGCGTTGAAGCCGCGCACAACGGCGGCTTGACCGCCGAGGTGCTGTGCCTCAACCACGCCGGCCAGCGCTGGGCCATCAAGCGCGCCCGCGCCGAATGCCGGGTGCGCAACCCCGACGGCCAGACATCCTTCCTGAACGAGCTGCAGCGCCACGCCGAGCTGGCCGGGCTGGCCTTGCCGGGCGTCGTCGCGCCCGCCTACGGCTCGCTACGCGATGGCCTCGTCGTATCGCCCTGGATTGCCGGCCGCCCCCCGGGCGTGCTCGACGAGCGCCAGGCGCGCACGCTGCTCGAAGCCGGCTGCGCGCTGATCGAGCACGGCTTCTTCGAGTGGGACTACAGCGCCGGCAATCTGCTGGACGACGGCGAACGCGTCTGGCTCTACGACTTCGGCTACTGCTACCGCTTCGACCCGCTGACACAGTTCAACAGCGCCGGCGATGGCCACAACCGCCCCCAATACCACCTCGCCGAACGCATCGAAAGCCGCCACCTGTTCGGCGCCTTGCTCGATGCGGGCAGCGATGGCGACGCCCTGTCCCATTTCCTGGGTTTCAAGCGGCTGGCAGCGCAGGCCTATGAGGGCCTGGCCGAGCGCCTGGCCTGCCGCGGCGCCACCGGGCGCGTCATCGGTCACTACCGTGGGCTGGCCGTTCGCTGGCGCCACGAACTGGTCCACGCGCCGGGTCGGCTCTACCTGGCCGACGCCTGGCGCGCCCACCGCAGCGATCTCGAAGACGACCTGCGCGGCCGCTCCTGCACGCCGCGCACCCTCAGGCGTGCCCAGTGGCTCCAGCAGGCGCTGCGCGAGCACGGCCACACCCTGCGCAGCTGCGGCGCATTGGCGCAGCAAGATGCAGCCCTGGACGACGCGGCTTTGCTGCACCAGCTGCGCGAACAACAACTCGAAGCCGAGCGCCACCAGCTCTAGGGTCAACCCCGTCACCTCGGCGGGACTGGCCATCGCGCCCAACCTGATGCTGCACTACCCCGCGGCGGCCTATCTCTTCGTCAGCCCGAGTCGCCCCGGCCTGGCCGCCGAGCTGAAGACCCGCCTGGAGGCGGCGATCACCGACGGCATCTTCCAGCGTCTGCATCGCGAGTTCTACGGCGCCGTGCTGCAGGCCAGCGGCGCGAGCTGTAGCTGCAGCCGGGCGAAACCTAGCTCATGCGAAGAACGCGCGCTGCCTCTTCCAGGCGCGCGTCCTCGATCTCCCTCAACACGCCCGACAGGTCCACCTCGCCGCGCTTGTGCTCGTAGCGGCCCGTCAGCGGCATGCCGGGCACCAGCAAACCGGCAGCGTAGAGCGACCAGATCTCGGGGCCGTACTGCGTGGCCAGCAAGTCCGGCGCGTGCTGGCCGAAGAAGTTGCGCAGGTTGTTCACGTCGCGTATGAGCATGCGCGGCGCATGGTTGTTGCCGGCGGCGTCCACGGCCTGCGGCAGGTCGATGATGACCGGGCCATCGGCGGCCAGCAGCACGTTGAACTCGGACAGGTCGCCATGGATGACACCCGCGCAGAGCATGCGAACGACCTCGCCGATCAGCGTGTCGTGGTGCTGGCGCGCCTCGGCCGCGCTGAAGCTCAGGTCATTGAGCCGCGGTGCAGCGTCGCCGAACTCATCGGCCACCAGTTCCATCAGCAGCACGCCATCATGGAAGTTGTCGGGCCGCGGCACCCGCACGCCGGCCGCAGCCAGGCGGTAGAGCGCGTCGACCTCGGCGCTCTGCCACGCCGCCTCCTGCTGCTGGCGGCCGAAGGTCGTGCGCTTGGCCATCGCGCGCGCCTGCCGGCTGTTGCGGACCTTGCGGTTCTCGGTGTAGTCGACGGCCTGGCGGAAGCCCCGCTTGTTGGCCTCCTTGTAGACCTTGGCGGCACAGGTGTCATCGCCGCAGCGCACGACGTAGACATCGGCTTCCTTGCCGCTCTTCAGTTGCCTAACGACGCTGTCGATCAGGCCTTCATCAATCAGTGCCTGCAGGCGGGCGGGTGGTTTCATGGCGTCATTGTCGACGCGGGCGGGCCTGGTCTCAGGAGCCCAGCTTCTGCCCCGCCGAAACAGGCGCCGCGACGACCACCAGTTCGATCAACAACCCCGGCGCCAGGCCAGATTGGAAGCAGGCCCGCTGCGGCCAATGTTCGGGATGCGGCCCGATCCATGCCTGCCATTGCAGGTCGAAAGCATCCCGGTTGGCGATGTCGGTGAGGATGACCTGCAGCGACAGCAGGTGGGTGCGCGCCGAGCCGGCTTCCTGCAGATGCGCTTCGAGCATCTGCAGGCTTTGACGCACCTGTTCTTCAAAGCCGGCCGAGAAGTCGGTCGCGTTGGCCACCGTCCAGACCAGGCCGCCAAAACCCCCATGAGCCACCGTGCGGCTGCGGCCCTTGCCGTTGATGGGCCAGCGCTCAATCACGGGTGAGCCCAGGCAAGCGCGCCGAAAGCGGTGGCAAGCGGCTGACGCCGCCGATGAGGCGCTGGTCATGCCGGTAGCCCTCGTCCGCCTGGACTTGCCAGTCGCGGCCGAACTCGATCGCGAGTGCGCGCGCCACCTCATCAAAGCGCCAGCCCTCCTCGGAATTGCTGTCCAGGTGGTGCACACCGAGCAGCGGCCGTTCGATCAACGCCAGCAGCGCGGCGGCCGTGTCGGTCATGAAGGAGCAGGCCGGCGTCCATGCTCGGCTTGCGGCCACATGGCCATCGCGCTTTTGCCATTCATCCAGCGTCATCAGCATGTTGTTGCCAGGCCGGGTCGCGTCGATCTGCCAGCCGATGCGGGCGATGACGGGCCTCTCATTGGCCAGCAACACGGCGTCTTCGCACTCGGCCTTGTAGCGGCCGTATTCGTCCTTGGCGTTGCGCGCGTCGGCCACGTCATGCGGACCGTCGGGCTCGTGGTCGAAGACCATGACCGTGCTGGTAAACAGGAAGTTCGGACAGCGCGACGCCAGCCAGCCCGCGAAGCGCGCCGAAGCCATGCCCAGGTGGGCGATCGCGTCCACCGACTGCGCGGAAAGCCAGGTGGCTGACAGCTTCTCATCGTCGAGGTTCACCGCGGTACGGTCCCAGCCGATGACCTGATGCCCGGCTGCGCGCGCAGCCTCGGCCAAGCGTGGCGCCAACGTGCCGTTCAGGCCAGTAATGAGGATTCTCATGACAACTGCCACCCCCATGGGCGCAGCTTGTGGCCCTGCCAGAGCTGTTCCATCTTCGACAGGTTGACAGCCACGCGCACCAGGTCCTGGTCCAGGCGGCGCTCGAAGGCGACGATGTCGGGCGGGCTGTCCAGCAGCTTCACCGGCGCGCCGTACTGGCCGGCGGCCAGCGCCGGATGCTGGTGCTTGAGCGCAGCGAGGCTGGCGTAGAAGTCGCTCAGCTCATAGGTCTTCCAGTCGATGGCGTCCTTCTCGAAGAACTCCAGCTTCTTGGTCAACCGCGACTCCTGGCCGTTGTAGACCAGCGGCATGCCGGGCAGCGTGAACGTCAGTACCGCCAGTGCGGGGTAGGCGTCGCCGTAGAGATCGGCGTCGGTGCCGTGCCAGGAGTTGAAGTCGTGATTGCTCGTGAAGCGCATGCGGTAGGCATGGGCGGGAAAGCCCGCCGGTTGCTTGGCCAGCCACTCCTTCAACCGTGGGGCGCCCGCCTCGCCCTTGCCGATCTTCTTGAACACCTGGTCGGCCAGGTCCCAGGAATAGGTCATGTCGAAGGCGCCGCTGGTGTGCAGGTCGATGGCGTCGGACTCGGCCAGCATGAACATCGGCTTGACCGCGTCCAGCTCCTTGCGCACACGCACCCAGAAGTCGGTCGGCACCAGGCTGGCCACATCGCAGCGGAAGCCATCGATGCCGGTTTCTCGCACCCAGAACTTCATCGCGTCGATCATTGCGGCGCGCAAGCCCGGGCTCTTGTAGTTCAGCGCGACGACATCGTCCCAGTGCTCCTCGCCCGGCTGGCCTTCGTTGAAAGTGACGGCGTGGATCTCACCCTTGCCGTTGAGCTTGTACCAATCCTTGTGTGCCGTAGCCCAGGGGTGTTCCCAGGCCGTGTGGTTGGCCACCCAGTCGAGGATGACCTTGAACCCCAGCTTGTGCGCCGCAGCGACCAGCGCCTTGGCATCGGCCAGCGTGCCGAACTCGGGGTTCACGGCCGTGTAGTCGCTGATCGAGTAGTAGCTGCCCAGCGTCCCCTTGCGGTTGAGCTTGCCGATGGGCTGGATGGGCATCAGCCACAGGATGTCCACGCCCAGCCTTTTCAGCCGCTGCAGGTCCGACTGCACGGCCTTGAACGTGCCTTCGGGCGAGAACTGGCGAACGTTGATCTGGTAGATGACGGCCTGGCGGGTCCAGGGCAGATGGGGCATCTCGACGGAAGCGGCGGCAGAGGCACTCATGGCGGGCAGGGCGAGTGAGGTGGCGGCGGTCAGTACGGTGCGGCGGTTGGGCATGGCGGTCTCGATGAGGGACGTGCTGCGTGATCGCGGGCAAGTGGCAAGCGGTGGCGCCATTGAAACGGAAGATGCGTCCATGCGTGCGACAGAGGTCGAGCTTCTCTCCAGCTTGTGCGTCATGTGTCCCCTGAATCATCGCCCGTCTCCCGACCGGGCCGATGAGGGCCCCCAAACGAAAAAGCCCGGCGCACGGCCGGGCCTCATTCAACACCGAAGCATCAGAACTTGTAGTTCGCCCCCAGCAGGAAGGTGCGCCCCCAGCGGATGTACTCCAACGGGCGATCCTTGGTGCCGGCGTAGGTTTGGTAAGCCTCGTTGGTCAGGTTGTTGACCTGGAACAGCAGCCCCAGACCCTTGAAGGCGCCCTCGTTGAAGGAGTAGCCCAGTTGGAGGTCGGTGATCTTCTCGCCAACAACGTAGCGCAGGGTACGTGAGCCGTTGAAGTTGCCGATTTCACCAATGAAGTCCGAGCGGCGGCGCTGGCTCACGCGGGCCTCGAACCCATTGGCCTCGTAGTAGGCCGTCAGGTTGTAGACCCGCTTGGACAGGCCGGGCAGCGCGATGTCGCCGCCACCCACGCTGCTCGCACTCTCCGGATCCTGGATCTTGATGCTGCTGTGGGTGAAGCTGGCGCTGGCCTGGATGCCAAAGCCCTTGAAGGTGTCGGAGACGAGGCTCAGCGGCAGCGAGGCCGAGAGCTCGACACCAGACAGCTTCCCGCCCTTGCCGTTGAACGGCGCCGTGAACGTACCCGTGGGCAGCGCGGCGGGACAAGGCTGATTGGGGCCGGCAGGCGTCGTGCACGTGTTCGGCGGCGTGTAGCTTTTGACGAAGTCCGTGAAGTCGTAGCCGTCCTGTTTCTGGGTGTAGATGTAGCTCTTCAAGTCCTTGTAGAAGCCCGCCGCGGCGATATAGGCCTTGGTGCCGAAGTACTTCTCATAGGACACGTCGAAGGCATTGGCGATCCACGGATCGGCCTTGGGGTTGCCGCCGCTGGCGCCGGGCTTGCCGGTCGAGTTGTCGACGCCGAACTCGATGCCCGAGCGGAGCTGGTCCACGCGCGGGCGGGCCATCTGGCGGGCCAGGGCTACGCGCAGGGTCTGGTCATCGGCCAGCGAGAAAGCCAGGTTCATGCTTGGCAGCACGTCGGTGCGCACCTTGCCGTCGCTGTTGGTCTTGACATTGCTGCCGGCGGGCGCGTTGCTGTCCCAATAATTCGACGTGGACGACTGATCCACGCGAATGACTTGCAGGCCCACGTTGCCGCGCATGGGGATGCCGCCCCACTCGGTGTCGATGTTGCCCTTGATGAAGCCGGTGGTGGCCTTCTCGTACACGTTCCAGGCCTTGGGAATCAGATAGGCCGCGCTGGTCTCGCTGGGGTTGAAAGTCATGTAGCGCGACACGGCGCCCGGCACGTTCCAGGCCGGGATGCTGCCCAGGCCCGCAAAGCTCAGGTCCACGGGGGCGTACTGCAGGTCGCTGGCAATGGCGGTGTCACCCTGCGAGCCGACGTTGATGTTGCCCTCGGGCTGGCGCTTCTTCTTGGAGCGGTCGGCGTAGTTGACACCCAGGTCCACGTCCTGGAAGAAGCCCTTGATCGAATCCGGCAGCGGGAAGTTGCCAGCCAGCTTGAACGACTTGAGTTCGTCCTCAACGCTGGGACGCTTGCCGTAGCCCGAGCCGTAGATCGTGCCGCGCAGGAACAGCTTGGTCGGGTCGGAGTAGTTCAGCGTGGGGGTCAGCGTCGGGAAACTGGACGTGGCGAAATTCAGCTTCAGGGTGTCCAGCGGTGCGGTTGCGCCGGTGGGCAGCAACTGCGTGTTGTTCTCGAGATTGGTTTCCTTGCGGTCAGCCTTGGAGTAGCTCACATCCGCCGTCAGCGTGCCGCCGCCGGCCAGCTTGAGCTTGTTGTTCCAGCCGAAGGCATCGATGGTGTCCCTGCGGTCGTTGTACATGCCACGCACCAGCGGGTACAGGCCGCTGGCGCTGCCGCCGACGAAGGTGTTGTTGCCGTTCACCACCGGGGAAGCGATGTTCAGGCCCGGGTTGTAACCGCCGTTGTAGCCGCCGAGATTGACTTCGAACTGGTTCGCGGTGTCCTCCTGCGTGGCCCTGGTGTGGTAGTAGTCCACCACGCTGGTGAAGCCCTTGTTCGGGCGGAACTCGGCGGTCGCCATGAAGGCGTCGCGCTTGGTCACCCCAGTGCGGCGCAGGGCCTTGATGCCATCGGAATAGAACGTACCTGCCGCCACGCCCGGACGCCAGCCGGCGCCCAGCGACTGCCAGGGCTCGTACAGGCCGACCTGCTCTTCCTGGATCGGGGTTTCCTGGTGGGCATAGCCCAGCACCAGACCGACGGTGCGGTCGGCGAACTGGTCGATGTAGCTGGCGCTGAAGCGGTTGCCCGTGCCCTTGGAACCGGCGGCACCGCCCAGCGAATTCCTCTGACCGCGCACGTTGACGGCCATCACGCGACTGCCGAAGTTCAATGGGCGCACGGTCTGCATGTCGATGGTGCCGGACAGGCCCTGGCCGACCAGGCCGCCGTCCGGCGTCTTGTAGACGCTCACGCCGGCCAGCAGCTCGGAGGGGTACTGATCGAACTCGACCGAGCGGTTGTCGCCGGTGCTCACCAGCTCACGGCCATTGAGCAGCGAGGTGGCGAAATCGGGCGACAGGCCGCGCACGCTGATGACCTGGGCGCGACCCGCCACGCGCTGGGCGGAAAGGCCCGGCAGGCGGCCGATGGACTCGGCGATGCTGATGTCGGGCAGCTTGCCGATGTCTTCGGCCGAGACCGACTCAACGATGTTGTCGGCGTTCTTCTTGACCGAGATCGATGCCTCGATGCCTCTGCGGATGCCGGTGACGGTCACCGTTTCGAGTTGCTGGGTCTGCGCTTGTGCGCCTGCGGCGGCGATCAGCAACGTGCAGCCGATGGCAATCGGACTGATGCGGAACGACGCCGCGGTGCCCGACCCGCACTTGTCTTGGCTCATGGTCATGAATGTCTCCTCTAGTTCATTGGAAAACGGCTTGGCCCGAAGTCCGCCTCCGGGGCCACCGGCGCGCGTCTCGTGGGCGAGAACCCAACGTCTCGAGCAGGTTTGTATCAAAACTAGATTTTTTCCAGCATCTGCGTAAACCCTAGACGTTGCGAAGAAACGACCCGATTTCAGTCAAAAACCGCGGGTAAACCAGCATGGAATTGACACTGCCGACGAAACATCAGGGCGAACAACTACGCAAGAAGTCAAAACTTGTAGCGCAACTACAGCATCAACTTAGGGGTTAACAACAGGTCTGCCGGCGTGACCGATCGCGCCAGGGCGATGCAAGGCGCAAGGGGGCGGTCATGCAAGGCGAGAGCACGCAAGGCGAAGCCACACCGGCCGCGCGGCGGCGGCGTGGTGCCAAAGATCGCGTGTGAGAAGACGGCGCGCGCAGACCGCGCGCGCCGTGTCAGGCGTCGGCCTGCTCCAGCGCCAGGGCGGCGCCGGACAATGCGGCCAGCGTGTCGGTGATGAGGGCCGTGGGGATGCCCGCCAGGAAGGGCTGGAAGCGCCCCTTGGCCTCGAAACGGGCGCGGAACTCCGACTGGAAGAAGCGCTCACCCAGGCGCGGCACGATGCCGCCGCCGATGAAAACGCCGCCGCGCGAGCCCAGCGTCAGCGCGACGCTGCCGGCGAAACCACCCAGCATGGCGCAGAAGAGATCCAGCGTGCGCACGCAAGCAGTCGACTCACCGGCCAGGCCCCGGGCGACGATCTGCTCGGTCGGCAGCGAGCTGACGTCTTCGCCCTCGCCGAGCGCGGCCGCGACGGCGCGGCACAGCACCGGCAGCCCGATGCCCGACAGGAAGCGCTCGGCCGACACATGCGGGAACTCGCGGCGCGCCTGGCTCAGCACGGCGCTCTCAAAATCGTCCGCCGGCGCCAGCGTCGCGTGCCCACCCTCACCCGGCAGCGCCAGCCAGCGTCCGGGGGCGCGCACGACGCCACCCACGCCCAGGCCGGTGCCCGGGCCGATGACGGCCATGACCGTGCCCACGGCCACGTCACCGGTCGCCGGCGGGGGCGCACCCCAGGCGCGCAGCTGGTCGGCCCGCAGCCGCGGTAGCGACAGCGCCTGGGCCTCGAAATCATTCAGGCAGAGCAGCGTCTTCAGGCCCAGTTCGGCCTGCGTGCCGGCGCGCGAGAAGCTCCAGGCACCGTTGGTCAGCTCGATGTGATCGCCGTCCAGCGCCGTCGCGAGCGCAAAGGCCGCACTTTGCGGCTCGGCCTTGCCGGCGGGCTGCCCCTGCAGATAAGCGCGGACAGCGGCCGCCGGGCCCGCATGGCCCGCCACCGACAGCACCCGCACGTCTTCCACTGCGGCGCCGGGGCCGGCAACGGTGCCGAAACGCGCATTGGTGCCGCCGACGTCGGCCACCAACCAAGGGTAGGCGGCACTCATACAGGAACTCCCGAAACAAGGAGGGGCGCAAGGCAGCGGATATTCAGGAGTCGGACAGTGGCAAACACAGGGCTGAAAAGGGTGAAATGACGGTCGCGGCGGACGGTAGCAAAACTACATCAAATCGACAATACATACTCGCCCTTGGAATCAAATCTCGAATGAGAAACCGCTTTCAACTCCCGGCAAGCCAGCCATCGCCCTGGGGAAACTCGATTGCCGAGGATCTGTAGTGAAGCTACAACCTGTTTGAGCTTCCACACCAGGAATCGCCCCCGAAAGGGTCCAAGGCAGGTCGCCTGCGCGCCTGCTGATAATCGCCGTCTTTCCTCAGGTTCCTTCAGCGCCCATGCCCCGTTTCGACAGCCCCCGCCTGCTTGCCGATATTGGCGGCACCTATGCCCGTTTCGCGCTGGAAGTCGGCCCGGGTGAGTTCACGCAGATGGCCTCGCTGCGCTGCGCCGACCACGCCGACTTCCACGCCGCCGTGCGCGCTTATCTGCAAGGCCTGAGCTGGCAGGACGGCGGCGCACAGCAAATCGCGCATGCAGCCATCGCCATCGCCAACCCGGTCGAAGGCGATCGGGTGCGCATGACCAACTACCACTGGCAGTTCTCCATCGACGAGATGCGCCAGCGCCTGAGCCTGGACACCCTCGTCGTCGTCAACGACTTCACCGCCCTGGCCATGGCCCTGCCCCGGCTGGCCGAAGTGGATGTGCACCAGGTCGGCGGCGGCCAGGCGCGCCGACCCAGCGTCATCGGCCTGCTGGGCGCGGGTACGGGCCTGGGCGTGTCGGGGCTGATCCCGGCCGGGGAAGGCTGGATTGCGCTCGGCACCGAGGGCGGCCACGTCAACTTCGGCCCGCGTGATGAGCGCGAGATGGACATCCTGAAGTTCGCCTGGAAGACGCTCGACCACGTCTCCTATGAGCGCCTGATCTCCGGCCCCGGCCTGGAGCTGATCTACAAGGCCCTGGCCGACCGCAACGGCGTGGCCACCGAGCCGCTGCAGGCGCCTGCCATCACCCAGCGCGCGCTGGAGGACGGCGACGCGCTGTGCCTGGAGACGCTGGAGGTCTTCTGCGGCCTGCTTGGCACCTGCGCGGCCAACCTGGCCGTCACGCTGGGTTCGCTGGGTGGCATCTATATCGGCGGCGGCATCGTGCCGCGCCTGGGCGAGTATTTCGACCGCAGCCCGTTTCGCGAGCGCTTCGAGGACAAGGGGCGCTTCCGCGAGTACGTGTCGGCCATCCCGACCTTCGTCATCACGGCCGAGCACGCCACCTTCAAGGGCGCCTCGGCCATTCTTGAAAACCAGCTGCGCAACCTGCAGGCCTCGCCCGGCTCGGCCATCCTCGGCCAGATCCGCCGCGCCCGCAGCGAGCTGTCGCCCGCCGAGCTGCGCGTGGCTGACCTGGTGCTCGCCCAGCCGCGCTCGGTGCTGAACGACCCCATCGCCGAGATCGCCCGCGCCGCCGGCGTCAGCCAGCCCACGGTCATCCGCTTCTGCCGGTCGCTGGGTTGCGAGGGCCTGTCGGACTTCAAGCTGCGCCTGGCTTCCGGCCTGACGGGCACGGTGCCGGTGACGCACACCCAGGTCAACACCAACGACTCCATGCTGGAGCTGGGCGCCAAGGTGCTGGGTAACACCGCCAGCGCCATCCTGCAGGTGCGCAGCCACCTCAACCGCGACACCATCGACCGCGCCATCGACATGCTGTTGTCGGCCCACCGCATCGAGTTCTTTGCGCTCGGGCATTACGGCGTCGTCGCGCAGGACGCGCAGTTCAAGTTCCTGCGCTTCGGCATGCCCTGCGGCGCCTACACCGACCCGCGCCTGCAGCTGCTGGCCGCCGATGTGCTGCGCGAAGGCGACGTGGCCGTCGTCATCAGCAGCGGCGGCCGCCTGCCCGAGCTGCTGTCCGTCGTCGAGAAGGCGCAGGAACGCGGCGCCAAGGTTGTGGCCATCACGGCCAGCCAGAGCCCGCTGGCCAAGAAGGCAGATGCGACGCTGATCGTCGACCACATCGAAGACATCGCCACCCACCTGCCCATGGTCAGCCGCATCCTGCACCTGCTGGTCATCGACATCCTGGCCGTGGGCGTGGCCATGCGCCGCAGCCCCGACAGCATTGCCGCGCTGACCGTCGGCGGCGAGGACGACGAGGGCAAACCGGGGCGTGGAGCCAGCACGGCTGCTCCCGGCGTCAGCATGGCCTCGCCGCTGGCCCGGCTGACCTCGCACAGCCGCTGAGTGCACGGGCTTGAAGTGCTCAAGCCCTGACCCCACATGACTTTTGCCAAGCGGCGCTTCACTCACGACGATGTGTGAAGTGGGGCCGACAGGCTCCGTTCAACTGCTACGCTAGCCGACCCATCACGCCAACGCCGGCCGGAAGGGGCGAATAAGACCCCATCGTCCTGGGAGGGACATGAAAGCTTCTTTTCTGAAACGCTGGCGCGTGCGCCTGATCGTCATTGCCGTGCTCGCCGCTGGCGGGGCCACGTGGTGGTTCACCCGCACGCCGCCGCCGCCGCCACCGCCGCCCAGCGGCGTCGTCGCCCTGGCTGACGTGACCCAGACCGTGCAGGCCGCCGGCGTGCTGCAGGCCAAGACGCGCGTCGACGTCGGCGCCCAGGTCAGCGGCCAGGTCCAGACCATCCACATCGAGCTGGGCCAGCAGGTCAAGAAGGGCGACCTGCTCGTCAGCCTGGACCCCGAGCTGGCACGCAGCGACGTGGCGCAAGCCGAAGCCGCGGTGGCCCAGGCCAGCGCCTCCATCGACAGCCGCCGCGTCGACGCCGAAGCCGCCCGCCGCGAACTCAAGCGCCAGCAGCGCCTGCTGGCCGGCCAGGCCACTTCGGGCAACGAAGCCGAGAAGGCCGAGATCGACATCGCCAAGATCGAAGCCGACCTGCGTGGCCAGGCCGCCAACCTCACGCGCCTGCAGGCCGAGCTGGACAAGAAGAAGGTCAGCCTCTCCTACACGCGCATCACCGCGCCCATGAATGGCACCGTCGTCAACCTGCCCGTGCAGGTGGGCCAGACGCTGATCTCCGTGCAGATCACGCCCGTCATCCTGACGCTGGCCGATCTGGACACCATCACCGTGCGCACCAAGGTGCCCGAGGCCGACATCCAGGCCATCAAGGTCGGCCAGACGGCGCGCTTCACCACGCTGTCGGGCGAAGGCAAGCGCTACGAAGGCAAGGTGCGCGTCATCCAGCCCGTGCCGGAGCGCGCGGGCAATGCGGTGTTCTACAACGTGCTGTTCGAGGTGGACAACCGCGAGCGGGCGCTGTTCAGCGACATGACGGTGCAGGTCGACATCGAGACCGGCTCGGCCAAGCAGGTGCTGGCCATGCCCATCGTCGCGCTCGGTGAGCGCGGCAAGGACGGTCGCTTCACGGTGCAGGTGCTGGACGCGGCGAACAAGCAGACGCCGCGGCAGGTCAAGGTGGGCCTGCAGGACGGCGCCAAGGTGCAGGTGCTGGATGGCCTGAAGGCCGGCGAGAAGGTGCTGCTGGCGCCGCCGAGTGCGGCGGATGCGGCGGCGTCGGGTGCCAGCGCGGCAAGCAGCTGATGTGGTGGCCTTTTCGTAGCTGTGTCTTTGTGCCGAGGCCCAGCCGGGAGTTCGTCCCGGCGGCCGACTCACTTTCTTGTGCGAACAAGAAAGTAAGCAAAGAAATCGCCCCCGTTCCGTCGCCCCTTCGCTTCGCTGCGGGGTCCCCTGCGATGCTCGGACGACGAGGCTCGCGCAGAACTCCCTTCGCTACGCTGCGGTCAAACAGCTGCGCGAAGTCAGTTGACGAAGTGCGCTGCGCGCACGCCTCGCCGCCCTGCGCTTCTCGGCTCCTCCAAGGGGGAGCCCCGGAACAGCCGAACAGCCAACAGCCAAACCCGAAAGCCGGCTGGCGCCGGCTGCTCAATCACCCCCCTTTTAGCGCCGCCGAGGAG